>JAGBXW010000024.1 GCA_017629095.1 Treponema sp.
AATTATAAAACGAGGGACACTGCATTACTGCAATATCCCATCCGTTTCCTTAGTTTGCAGCCACGCTGCCGAATGAAACATTGTACAGTTTCATCATCCGTGACTTTTTACGAGACGCAGAATTCTTTGTCAAAATACCCTTTCCAGCAGCAGTATCCAACTCCTTTACCAGAGCCTTCAACAACTGGGCGGCACGCTCAGAATCCTTAGCGTGAACAGCCTCTACGTATTTTCTAGCACTTGTTCGAACAGAACTCTTTGCTGATTTGTTGCGTAAACGGCGAACTTCACTCTGCTTATGTCTTTTTTCTGCAGAAGAATGCTTTGTGGCCAAGAGAAACCCCCAAAAAAAATACTTACACTTGTGTTAAAAAGAACACAAACTTGTACAATGTTATCAAAAACAGGTAACATAGTCAAGTGAACCGCACTATTTTGCCTTCCTGTATACGCAAAATGCCGCAATTGTATGTCCCCTTCAACTTTATGATACGTATCAACATATTGACAACAGAGACACATTCAGTTATTATCATACAATAATCGATTATTCCTAAGATAGGAGGCAAGCCATGGCTGGAGCCAGTAAGAACTCTCGTACAACCGTTACCACCCATAAGTTCATTTGTAACTGTGGTGGTGAAATTGTAATGAAGACATTGTTTGAGAAAGGCAGATTAAAGAACGTTGCCGAGTGCACACAGTGCAAGCGTGTTGAACGCCGCCCCAAGGACTTCAAATAATTAGTTCCTTGCAGCTGTTTTTAGATATTCTAATTTTCAGCTGAACTTCTCACATAGAAAGACTATCACAAGGGATTCCTTGGATAGTCTTTTTTATTTTAAATATCATTCCAAATTACTTACAATGCCCTATTACTGTTCAGCAGCATGCCATTCATCTAGTTGAGCTTGAATTAAGGCCTTTCCTTCATCAAGGATATGTATTTGCTCTTGTTTATTAGTAGGAGCAGGATATATTTTTAAAATCTTTACACGATAAGAACCATTTTTCAGATTTCTGATAATCCCATCAAGAGTAGAAATCTGATACCCTCCGTCTAAAGCACAGACAGCGACAGGCATGGGAGCCTTATCTAATAGGCGTCTAAAACCAGCTGCATAAAAGGTACGTAACTTACCATCTCGGCTTCTCGTTCCTTCAGGAAAAATAACAGGAATCTGGCCACGTTGCACCACCCTTTCGGCAAATTTATCTAAGGTTTTCATGGCTACAGAAGGACTACCTGTACGAGGAACAAGAGCATGTTCATGAACTCGTAACATTTCTGAAACCATAGGCACGTGGCGCCCCAATTCAGCCTTAGCTACAAATCGCAAATCTCTGTCTCGTAAAAAATTCATATACACAGGAATATCTAAAAGACTTTGATGGTTTGACATAATCAAAAACTGTTGAGGAAGCTCTGACTTTAAGTTCTTATCCCCTTGAAACTTAAAATTTTTATACACAGCAAGAATTGCAAAAATGAGGGGAGCACAAATTTTAACAATTCCAGTAGAAATTTTATAACAGAGTTTTTTTGAAATCGGATATGACAAGATATTCAAAATTGATGCAATACTAACAACTAACAAAAGACAACAGATAGTGATAATACTGGACATTACATAACCTTTTATGGAGAATTCAGCTTTTACAAAGCCTTCTTTATTCTATACATTTTATCTTATATTCGCAAGTGGAATGCTAGCTGATGAAATGCTCAATGGTTTTACACAATTCATCTATATTTCCGTGGATTCTACGACACCGAGGGATTCCTTCTAAAAAAACTCTTCCGTAGCGTTTTTCCACTAACCGCCTATCCAGCACCACCACAGCCCCCCTATCTGTAGACCGCCGCATTAGACGCCCTACCCCTTGACGGAATTTTATAACAGCTTCTGGAACGCTCAGTTCCATAAATGAACTGCCTCCACGTTGTTCCACCGCCTCTGAACGAGCTGCAAAAATAGGATCATCTGGTACTCTAAAGGGTAATTTAACGATGACAACCTGAGAAAGAGAAGAACCAGGGACATCTACCCCTTCCCAAAAGGAATCCGTGGCAAAAAGCACACTTGTTTCATCATCTTTAAATTTTTCTAGCAAACGAAATCTATCCTCATCCCCCTGTTTCAAAAGTGCAATGCCACTGTTTACCAAGGTTCTACGACAGGCTTCCCAACAATTGCGCAAAGAATCGTAGGAAGTAAAAAGTACCAAGGTTCGGCCACCTGCAGCAGAAATGAGCCTTGCAACAGCCCTTTCTACATAGGGTTGGAAGGAAGAACTATCAGGCAAAGGGGCATCCGTGGGAATTGATAACAAAACATTAGTGTGATAGGGAAAGGGAGATGGGAATTCCCCTGTGGCAAGACGATCATCTTCCACAAAGCAGGCACCACTTCTGCCCAACCAATAATTAAAGTTTTTACTACTGCGAATTGTAGCAGAGGTACAAACCACTGTAGACAAAGGCTCAAACACACCCTCATTCATGCGGGAAGCTATATTGAGGGGAGCCTGCACAAAACGACAAAACCATTGTACTTGATCCCCTCCACCACGAAGAGGAGGCATTTTTACCCGCTCCACAAAAAACACCATCTGGGAATATTCCTGCCATTGAACATAGGCCTTGCAAAATTGGGCCATAACATCAAGTCTGCTCAGAACCGTTTTTGTTTCCCACACAGCAGGTGAATCACGCAAGTCCTCATCAATACTATCAATCATTTCACGAAATACAGTGGTACATTCCGTTAATGCTATTCCCAGCTTTTCAAACCGTTCCAATATCAGAGTATATATTCCCTCAGTACTGGGAGTAAGACGCAAGGCATATTGGTTTGACATTGTATCTAAACCAGCTGCATCAAGATTATCAAGACACAACTGTACCGACTCAATAGCAGTTAACACTTGGCCAACCCAATTTTCTCCAGAAGCAAGCACTTCCAAAGTATACAGATGGCCAGCCATGGCACCACCACGTCGTTTTCTATATAGAATATTCAGTTGACGATTCACCTTAAACCGAGTTAAGGTTTCAGAAAAAAAGCTGGTAGCAGCATTTTCTATACCGTGAGCTTCGTCAAATACAAGACGACGATAGGGAGGCAACACCGCTGTATCGCTAAACCCAATGCCAGACAGCCGAGCCTCTATATCAGCAAAGAGCAAATGATGATTTACAATAAGAATCTGAGCATCAGCAGCTTCTTTACGAACCTTCATTACAAAACATTGGCTGTGATATTTGCATTTCATTCCCATGCAAGCATCAGATTCCGAACAAATTCGACTCCACAAATACTCTGAAGGCAAAAAACTTAAATCAGAACGACTCCCTGTTTCAGTGGTTTTAATCCAATCTGACAAAAGATCTAATTCCTGATTTTCATTATCGAATAAATCAGGTTCTGCCAACAAATCGTTAAACCGCCTCAGACAAATATAATTCTGACGGCCCTTCATCAAAATAAATTTAAGTTTTTTTCCCGTAATTTTTAAGGCTGCAGGCACATCTTTTTCTGCTAGCTGTTGCTGCAAATTAATTGTACCAGTTGAAATCACCACCCGCTCATTATTTGTGGCAGCCCATAAAATACTTGGAATCAAATAAGCGTAGGACTTTCCTACACCAGTTCCTGCTTCAAAAACACCTACCCCATTCTCGTTAAAAGCAGTACAGATTTTTTTGAGAAGTTCAATTTGAGCTGGACGCTCTTCAAAATAATTGTCACCTGTATCCAAGGGGCCACCAGTTGAAATATGCTGAGCAACTTCATGAAGATTCAGTTTTTGCTTTGATTTAGGTTTTATGGGTTCTACAACTACATAACAGTCACTTACATCATTATTGATGATATAAAACCCCTGACAACGTTGGGCGGCTTGAGCTGCAATTGAAATATCTGCATTTGAAGGCTGAAGGATTCCGGAAGGATGATTATGAATTAGGACATGGGACTCGTAGGCAACTTCTAATTGAATAGGGACAGAATCTTGATTGCCACGAGCAGCAACAATCACAGAAACAATCTTTCCTTGGGAATCTATTGTTCCACCAAAGAAAACTTCGTTTCCAGAAGCCTCTGCAATGGCTTCTGTCATACGGAGACGAACTTCATCTGTAAACCGTAAAGACACATCCATTTGCAACCTCTTTAAAAAAAAGAAAGGGCTGTACAACAGCCCTTCTTCATCTCCTAGGGGAATTGAACCCCTGTTGCCGGGATGAAAACCCGGTGTCCTAACCACTAGACGAAGGAGACATTCACAACTTGTCTATATATTAGCAAAGACAAAAAAAAATGTCAATAGCAAAAATAATTTATTTTCAAAATTATTACATATTCATATCAAATTTTTTCATCAAACAATCTTGCAAAAGGCGACAATCATCATCATCAAGTCCCATGCTTTTAGCTGTAGCCAAATCAGAAGATGCTTCTACATATCGTGAAAGATTGTAATTGCTCAAAGCTCTTCGATAGTATACGTGAGATTGATGCTCATTGTAGGCTAAAGATTGATTGAAAAACTCGATTGCCTTTTCATTATCGCCTTGCACACTATGTACGATTCCAATGTAATACAAAGAACGATAATTTTCTGGTTGGTACAGAACACTTTGCTGAAAATCTTTTAGTGCCTCATCATATTTATTTTGGGCAAAGAAGGCCATACCACGATGTTTTAGAATAACAGATAAAATGATATTGTTTGGTGTTGGCTTTGATTCTACAATATCTGTGTAAATCTTCACAGCTTTTTCCATTTCGCCAGCGTTGTGAGCTTGAATTGCAGCCAACAACATATCATCTATGGTTCCACGCACATAAGGTGAATTAATTTGTTGATTTTGTTCAATATTCCCCATTGGTAAAGGCAACTCATCCCTAGCAATTGCGTCGGCTTTGCTATAAAAAGCATTTCGTCTAAAATCAATTTCACGATTCAATTTATTCTGATAATCTCGTATCTCTTGGAAAATGATATCTGCTAAACTAAGACTTGCATTGATTGAAGCCAATTTTCTTTTTAAGGGTAAATCAAAGGGAGAGAATTCTGATTTATAAATAAGTTCATGTTCAACTTCTGCCCATGCATCTTGTAAAATCGTTCGGATTTGAATCTCACAAACACAATCCTGAGGAAGGGTAAATCCTGTGCATGCAGCTGCATCTAGCAATTCTTTTGGAATTTCTACCAAAATGTGAACGGATTCATAACCAAATTCCTTAAAACTAAGAGAGGCACCTTTTCGCTCCACTTCTTTTACAACAAAATTATCTTTAATTTGCTGCTCAACCACAGCTAAATCTTCAAGAAATGCACATATAATCCTAATTCCCATAATATCTGTTAATAAAGGCAGGGGAAATTCTTCCTTAATGGAAGGTTTAACACGTACCACCTTCCTGTAATAACTTTCAAAACTTTTTACACGAGATTTTAAAGTTGGACGCGAAGGTAAAGTTAATATATCACGTAATTTATACTCTATGGTACTCAGTATAGTCTCAAAACCACTACGATTGATCTTATATTGCTCCAACAATATGGCTTTACTTGGTAATTTATTCTTCGTTACATCGCTCATAGTACAATTTTACCATTGAATTTTACTTCACGCAAACTTTTTTTTTGATTTAAACAAAAAAAAGGTCGCCCGTTATAGGGCGACCCAGATCAACCTAGAAGGCTAATTTATTTCTCACCTGCATCAGCAGTAGTACCACCTACAGCAGCGGAGTCATTTGTACCTTCAACAGACAAGCTAGAAGTAAATGCTTCTTCCTGAGCCTGCTTTTCCTTCTCCAAGAAGCGGATAACCTGCTTCTCACCGAAGCGAGTCATTTCAGCATTCTGCTTCTCAGACTCTTTTGTTGTTACGATTCCCCAGAGGTCTTCATCAGCAATGTCGCGATCTGTGTTCAAGATAGCCTTGTCATAGATAACCTTAACATCCTTGAAGTAACCTACGAAGGTGTCACCATCGTGCATTGCATCACGTGCAATCTCGAATCCTACGAACTTGATATAAGGAAGTCCGCGAGGATAAACGGGATATACGCGAATCTCACGAGTGCGGATATCAGTGATGTAAGAAGGATTGTTCCAGCGGAGTTCCTTCCAACCATCAAATCCCAGTTCACCCATCAGATAACGGCGCTCGATTCCATCTGTGTCCTTCAAGTGTACATACAACTTGTGGGGGAAATTCATACCAAGGGTTGTTACAGACAAAGCCTTGATTGTTCCAACGTTCTTTACTACACCATATCCCTCTTCGAACTGAGTCTTTCCGCTAGCGGCTTCTTCAGCTGTAGGCTCCTGAGGAATACCATTCTCGTCACGAGCAGCCATGGGCTCATAAGCAGGAATCTCGAATGCAGGTACGATCATAGCGTTAGCATTGTTTGCCCATACAGGGAACTCAATGCGTACACCCATTACGTTTGAACCAGCAAAGGGAACAGATGCAGAATCCTTAACAGGTGCAGACTTAACCTGGGACAATGCCAAGCTCTCTACATTCTGTGCAGAAGAATTCAAAACTACTTCCCAGTTGGGCAATGCCAAGGAAGATCTCATCAAGGACTTCTGATCGTTGGTAAATGTCATACCAGCTGTTACAGAATAGTCCATGGTGGTGCGGCTGTTTTCAGTAGGATTTCCATCCTCATCTGCAACGATGTCGGCATCCAACAATGTAAAGTCAATAATTGTTGCCTCATCACCAAATGCAAATGCTCCGAAAAGCAACATCACCGCTGTAATTAGAACAAAAGATTTCTTCATTCAAAGCTCCTTTCTATACACACTTTTATGTAGCCTTGTATACCTAATCAGTATCCACCAACTTGATACTTTTGTCAACGACTTTTCTTGAAGTTTAGACTTTTTTTTAAAAAAGACTAAACAACATTCTCATATACTTTGTTACCGTCAATGTAAATTTCTACGGATTTGACCCAAGAGAAATTTTTCTTGATGTTAAAAACCAATAAATCAACAGCATTCTTCGTTGCTGAGGTGGTTACACCAGGGAACAAAGCTTCTTTTGACAAGTTGATGAATAATATATCATCCTGTACAAAACAGGATTCGATTTTTGTCCCTTGTTGAAATAGGGACCGAAATCCATTTGTTACGGAGCCCAGCAACAATTCTTGAACAAATTGCTGTACGTGGACTACTTCTTCTTGCAGGGGGGAATATTCCATGATACGGCGACTCTCCATGTAGAGTCCACTTCCATCCATGGCTTCAAAATACAGAACTCTTCTGTTTCCCATATTTTTAGAAGTGAAGAAAAAAATTGATATTGCTAAAATTAATATCAGGAAGAGGAAAACTCCCATTACCGTAAAAGTTAATTTGTTTTTCATTCTGTACCAGTAAATCCTCTTGAAAACTCAAAATGATTTATAAACGAAGATAGCCCATTATATATTCCTTGGGTAATGTTTTGCAAGTACTGGGGATCATCTAAAAGGGCTGCTTCTTTTTCGTTTGTGATAAAACCGGCTTCCACCAAGACACTGGGCATATGGGCGTTTCGAACTACAAACCATTCTTCGGCCTTGATGCCACGGGACTTGCTTTTCTTTCCGATTTGGGCATCCAAACCTTCCATGATGAATTTGGCAATAAGTATACTTTCTGCAGTATATTCTTCTTCCAGCATGGAATTCAAGATGTTTTCAAGTTCTATATCTTCCCCTGTGGATTGTAACACTTGTCTGCGGAATCCTGGGCTCAGATACCACACCTCATAACCAGAGGCATTTTTATCCAATGATGCATTGATGTGGATGGAAAGATAGAGAACAGCTTCGTGAGGTTCTAGACGAATGGAATTGGCAATTTCCACCCGCTCTTCCAGAGTAAGCCAAGTGTCATCGGAACGAGTGAGGATAACCTCTTTTTCTGGATATGCCTGCTGCAATTTTTGTGCTAGCATTTTGGAGATGGATAAGGTTAAGTCTTTTTCTTGTAAATGAATCTCCTTTCCACCCTTTTTGTAGCTTCCCATTGCTCCAGGGTCACGACCTCCGTGACCAGGATCAATCAAAATGGCTCCTACCTTGTAAAAAGACTCAGGACTATTTTGAACAAAAAGATTATTTGCTGTATCTATAAATTTTTGAGTAACGTAGACAGTCCCCGATTTATTTTCTGGGGGATCTACAATAGCCAACTTTGTGTAATTCATCATGACAAGCTGTTCTCCCACCCGAAATGAAATTTGATGACCGTTTTTTTCCAGAATTCCACTACCAGACAGGGAATCCCAGTACAACTCAGCTCCCGTTTGACGGGCAGCCTCGGCCAAATCAAAGGTCTGAGCAAAAAAAGGTGAGAAACAAAATACTATCACCGCAATACACAAAGACAGTCTTTTCAAATAATGCTCCTAATGGGAAGATTCAATCACATATAAAAGACCTTGCACACCACCAAGGATACAAGACTGCCACAATCGTACCAAGGAAGGAGTGCTTTTACCTGAGGAACCATCTTGTATTTGGGCATCAAGTATTTCTTGGGCCAAAAGGAGGGTTTCTCGGAGGCTACGATAATTCCAATCCACCAAGAAATCGAGACTGGGCACAAGACAGGGAGGCAGTTGTTCCAAAAGAGTCTTTCTGGGGTCAAAATCTCCCTGTTGGCAAGAAAGATAGCTGGTCAATTCCTCCCGCTGTGCAGGAGAGAGCACAAAGGCTGCAGGTGGAAAGGAATTTTCTTGACGCAATTCATAAGGAGGAAGAGCAAGGAAGCTGTCTGTTTCTGCTTGATGCGGTTCCAGCTGAAGGACGATGGCCTTTACTGCCTGCTGGGCCTTGGAAGCAGCCCCTTCCCAACTGGTATCCACGGCTAGGATGTTACCACATTTTTCCACATTATTTCTGGGGAAAGTCACCGTATCACCTATTTTTGCACGGGGAAGCACATCTTTGACACCGGCACAGGCACGGGCCCTTTCAAGGCCGTGAAACGCCTTTACCTTGCCAGGAATGGAAATCCAAGCTCTCTCCCCGCAATATTGCGTTGAGGCAACTTCGTAGACGGTAAAGGGCAGATTTTCTGGGAGGCCCTCCACAGGACGGCGACGATCAAGTAAAGCAGCAGGCTCACGGCCAAGAGCAATGAGTTCTGCCTGCTGGGTGAGGAAAAAATCTGAGGAATAGGGAAAGGTCCAACCAGACATGTAGCCTCCAGAAAGGCGAGCGGCAATTTCTCCTATCATGGGCCCCTTGGGAGTGAGCTTGATATCTGCCTTAGCAGCCCCACAGGTGAGGCCTAGGGCATGGATTCCCTCCCCAAAGGTGGCAATAAGGGCCAGTTTGTCCTTTTGGCAAATGGCGGTGGGAATGGTATGGCCCATTTCGATAAAGTATGGGGGAAAGAAAATGTGTCGGTCTGCAAAGCCACAGATGGTGACAGTACCATTGTACACCAGGGCATCGATGGAAAATTCCGAACCTTCCATGTATTCCTCCACAATGGCACGGCCACTGCGGGAATGAGCTTGGGCATCCTGAATAGCAGCCACGAGTTCTTGCTGATTGCCAGCCAAACGACAGCCTCGCCCTCCCATATTATCCACGGGCTTTACCACCAAGGGATACTGGTGGAGCACATCATGTTCTGAAAAGCAAGAGGCCATTTCTGTGAATGCAGGGGACGGCACCGAGGCTTTTTGGAAACAGCCACGCATCAAGGCCTTGTCGCTGGCATTGCAGGCTGCTTGGTAGGAGTGAACAGAAAAACCACAGGCTTCTCCCACGTAGGAAACCGTGGCAGAAAAGTCGGTACCTGCAGTAAAGACTCCCTGTAAGGAACCTTGGGAAAGAAGCTGGAGTGCCAGCTCTTTGATGCCTTCCTTGTCCTTCAAGTCTAGGTGAACGAACAGGTCTGCCTCTGGTACACAGAGGGCCTGGGGATTGCCGTCCACTAGCACCACCTGACAGCCTAGGGATTTTGCTGCCTGAATGGCGGGACGCTGCATAAGCCCTGCCCCTAAAATCAAGAGGGAGGGCTTTGAGGAGTCTAAAGAAGGTGATGAATTACAAGAAGATACAGCAGATGTCATAGGCTAATCAATTTCCTCTGTTTTGATACAATAGACTTCGAAGGTGTCTCCCAGTTTGAAGCATCGGCTCAAGCCATAGAGACTGGAATAAGATAGGGTGCCCTGACTTGGATTCTTTCCTGCAACGGAAGTTCCAGCTTCTTCCTGAGAGTTTTTCTGTTTTTTGAGGACGGGGAAACGCTCTGGGTGATGGCCAGTGGAAATGATTTTTTCCACCTTAAAGCCAAATTGACGGAGTATATCCTTAGCACGCTTTGGTTCCCACAAGGTGTAGTGATCGGCAGGACTATTGGCAAAGAAGCTTTCCGGGGAAAAGCGAGCCGACACACCTGAGGCAGAAGGAGTGGAAAAGGCAAAGACACCTCCCTTTTTCAGGATTCGAGATACGGCTTTGAGTACAGGCCCCAATTGTCGGAAATGCTCGATGACATACCACATGGTTACGGCCTCAAACTGCCCTACTCCAAATTCCGTTACGGGATTAAAGTCCGGGAAGGAAGCACAGACAGCGGGGAATTTCAAGGTATTCTGCACATATTCTACAGCAGCAGAAGAGATGTCGGTACCAAAAACCTGCCAGCCTGCCTCAGCTCCCGCAGAAAGGAAGGGACCATAGGCACAGCCCACATCTAATACAGCAGGAACAAAGCTATTGGTGCGTCGAGACTTACTATGACTCCCCTTCTTGACCAAGAAAATGGCATCGATGATGGACATTCGACGCACTCCGTGGTTTTTGATGGTGGCAAAATCTTCCAAGTAGGTCTTTCCGTACTGATTCTTATAATCATCAAAGAAATAATCGGAAGAATAAGAAGGTTGGATTCCTTCAAAAGTCCAGCCAATGTAGATCATGCCACAGCTAGAACAACGGCGGAAGGTTCGTTGGGAAGTGCGAGCTACCACTTGATGAGGAACCACAGGATGCTTGCCACAGACAGGACAGAGAATCCGAGAGCCCTTGGCGGCACGAAGCACAAAATCCTCCAGCTTTTCCTCAACGGCAACCTCTTTCTGAGCAAGGGAATCATTTTTAGATCGAGGATACAAAAGCCAGGGGTTTTCCAAAAGCTCCTTGAAGGCATCTGGGGTAATACCATCCTGGGGAATGGAGGCAAATCCATATTTTTGCCCTAAAGCCTGATGAAGAGCGGAGGTTCCCAAAAGGATTACCCCACAGCCAGCAGCTAAGGCCTCAAAGGCAGTAAAACCGTAGTGGGTTACCACCAAGTCATATTGATGAAGCTTTTCCCGCAAATTTGACACGAGGGGAACAATTCGAATGAACTTTTGCATTGTGGCAGGAAGCATTTTCTTGGAAGCCTCGGGATTGGCTGTAATCACCGTGACATTTTTCTCCAAGCTTCCCAAGGCTATGGCTGCTGGCAGAGAAAGCCCCGCAGGATCTTCACCACCTGTTGCAATAAGAATCTTGGAGAAAAGCTGGGAATACTGCTGGGAAGGTTCCCGCTGAATCTGAGCTTCCCCTGTTTTTTCTTGGGCCCACACTGGTTCCCGACGATTTTTTGGCAGAGGAATAAAACGACTGTTGCGAAGATTTGGAGCACGTCCCAACTTGTAGGAGGGAATGATGTCCAAAAGATAGTCGCAATAGCTGGTATGAGAGGAACCTTCATCAATGGCTAAAATAGGGCCAGCACTAGAAAGCTTTTGGGCCAAGCCCTTATCAAGAGAAAAATAATCGGTAACAATGAGGCTATACTCCCCCTCTTCTGGTAATCTGTTTCTGAACTGCCAGGTTTCCAAGCCTTGAGACCTCGCCTCGTCAATAAGATTCAGTAATTCAACGGGAATAGTAGTGGCAGTTTTGCTGCCTTCCTCAGAAAAATAACCATCAGGCAAATCTTGTACCAAAATATCGCAACTAATTTTCTTTGCAATATCAAGACAACGACGAAGATGCCCAGTTCCCCTTCCCTTCATTACCGAAGGAACACAGAGAACAGGATGAACTACTAACGTGGCAGAGAAAGCAGAAATGATTTCCTCTGAGGTATAAGGCCTTGTGGGAGCCTTGGAATTTGACAGGTGGCTTACAATCCGCAAACAACGGCGGTAGTCACTGTAGGTGTCCACGGTGGTACGGAAATCAGGATGATGCCAGCGAGTTGGCGACGGCATCATGATAGAGGCAAAGTCCTTGGGGTGGCGGTAAAAGGCTGGTCCTACATGCTCGTGGTCATAGGCATCATCTGTCATACCACAAGCTTCGATGAGGGAGCGGGCATTGAAGACCTCTACTCCGCTACCGTGAGGAAGCCCCGTAAAGGTGAGATAATCCACAGGATTCTGCTTCATTTCTTCCAACAGACAAGTGGCAGCTTCATAGAATAAAAAGGGATTGTCGGCTGTTGCCCGCAGGATGATATCAGCAGGTTCAAGACATTGATACTTTACCGCTACCTCACAAAAGCGTTCCAGCACATCATCCTTAGCACCAGCAACAATATCCCAACCACAATCCTTGGCCACAGGTTCCAGTTCTTGGTAGGAATCATGGTCTACCGCTAGAATATAGTGGTCTGCTGGCACCCGCTTCATGGCAGCCAAGGTCCAAGCCACCAGAGGGCGACTACCAAGGGGCAACAGAGCCTTACGAGGAAGGCGTGAGGAATCGAGACGGCACTGAACAATAATTATGGTCATCGGATTATCTCTCCCCAGTTATCTATGAGCATGGAAAGGTCTTGCTGAAAGGCAAATTTATGCTTTGCCACCCATCGCCGAGCCTCCACAAATTCCTTGTAGGCCAAGCCAATGGGAAGTTTTGAACGGCGACGATAGCTTATAAACTGGCTAATAGGAATGTAGCAACGATTTTCCACGTAACGAGGAGCCCCATTTTTCAGAAAAAACCGCAACTGGGTGTGATCTGGGGTGGTATCTGGTACGGGAATCTCACCTTCGTAGGCCAACTGAAACAGCGGTGACATAATGATTTCTTCACCCCATAGCCAAGCACGAAGGGAAAAGTCAAGGTTCTGCCAATAGGGTGAGGTAATAGTGTAGTCATATCCTCCCAAACGCATGAATTTAGCCCGATTGTAAATCCCTACAAAGTCAAAGGGATAGAGCGTGGGACTCTTATCGGCAATAACATCGGAGAACTCTGGCTTGAGACTAGACTTCTCCAAGGCAGGAGAAAAACGAACTGGCAAGGGACGGCGCTGATAATCCACCATTTTTGGAGCAAGGCAAAAGTAGTCCTGAATGATGTAGCGTTCAATGACATTAGCCGACAGCAAAGCAGAGGTAACGTGAATGGAGTCATTGATAACAAGGGCATAATCTTCAGTAATCTCGCTCATACCGATATTTATCATGTCTCCAATAGAAACTGTATCTCGAGGAATAATGAACTTGACGGTAGGATAATTCCTAATCATTTCCTCCACGTTGTATTTACCTTGCACCTTATCGATAGATACGATTGAAGAAAAACCGCTTTTTACCAAGTTTTCAAGAATCTTGCCACGGTACAACCCACCGGAACCTACATTCAGTAGGATTACCGCAATGGGAAGTCGAGGATTTTCAATAGTTTCATTTCCGTTCAGGATACTCAGTGGTACCTGATGCTCATTAAAAATTGAAGGTATAGTATTCATCACACTGCTCACATTCGTCCATAAAGGGCATGGATTGTCCATTCTGCCAGATTTCCTTCAGGCTCTGGCTAAACACATTGCCATAATATTCGGTAAAGAGGAATTCTCGGCACAAAGGCACTTTTCCGTCAACTAAAATCACTAGGTCACGCCGCTGGTGCCAGCAGGGATTTCGCAGGACAGGAGATAAGTCTGCCACTTGCAGGTCTGGCATACAATACAGGAAATTGTCGTATTTCTGGATAATCAGGCCACCGCAATCCTTGCGACTGCGGTAAAAATCCTCCAGCTGCTCCTCGTTGGTCTTGGTGCGGACAAACTGCACATAGCTGGCACCGGGAAAATCCCTATGGAGAATCTGGAAAGCAGTTTGTGCCTTGTCATGGGAAATAGGCCAGCTCTCACTCCCTGTTCCTCGCATGGCCTGGTACATCTGTTGGTTTTGGCTATCTAAGGACACGATCCACATGATGGGAGGATGGCCATTGGTACGGGGAGGAGCAGAATTCACCACAGAGCGAATTTTCTGGGAAAGTTCCTCTGTTACCAAACTTCCGTCAGTTTCTATCAATACAGAAAGTCCAGGCTGAGCCAAGACAGCCTCCACAAAGCCAATAAAATCAGGATGGGCCAAGGGCTCTCCCCACAGAGAAAGAGAAACCACCGCCTCTCCTGAAAGCTCCGCCATAGCTGGCACTAGGGCCTTGAATTGCTCCAGCTTCATGAAGCACTGGGGATTTTTTTCAGGTGCTTCTGATGGAGAATGGTGAAAGGCAGTTTCATAGGCCTTGGGATAGGGACAGTAGCTGCAGGTACCAGGACAGGCGGCAGAAATCTGCACATTGTAAAAGGCTGGCACCGTCCGCAGCACTGAAGGCATGAAGATTGCCTTGGAAGCGAGGTTATTTGCAGTTAAGGCATGGGCAAATTCTGGGCTCTCAGCAGAACCTACATCTTCAAGGATAGCTTGAAAAAGTTTTGCACAAGCCACCTGCCCTTCCTTACTGTGGCAAGAAAAATCCAGTCGATACTGGCGCATATCTTCTGGAGCCATTAAGGTTTCCACCTCAAAGGAATTGATGTCACTTCGGATAACATCAAAAAATACATCCCGTCCCACGGAGCCAAAATCCTTTGTTTCTGAAAGGGTCTTAAGAATAGACACCGTGCTACCGTTTACCACCACGGGAGCCAGCCCCTCTGGCCAGCCTTCGGCAAAGGTATATTCTGCGGCATACTTGTGGTGAAAGTTGAAAAGCTCCTTGGTAAGCTGACCATCATAAAAGGGGCAGCTATAACGGCTGTGAATGATGGAAGTACAGTCCCCCTTGTGGGAATCCAAGGCTGCCAAAAACGAAGATACAGAGGTAAAATCCCCCGTAAGCACCGTAAGAGGAACCTGGCACTGCTTTGCACCTTCTTCCATCACGTCTTTATATTCAGGAATAGTAAATATTACCCCACCATGGAGTTGTAGTTCAGGTTGGGTAGAAAGATAATTGATCCATTCAACAACACGAGCAAAGGCAGACTGACCATTAAAAACAGGTTCAAAGGCATAGTTTTTTGGTGAGCCAGCATAAACAGAAACAAGGGTTTTCATACTTTTTGTATATCGGCAGATATACAAGAAGGTAATAGCACGACCCTCGGAAGCAGAGTCTTTCTATACAAAATTCCGTATTTTTTTGGCAATCGATACTGGATCCACGGACTCAGTACTAGTTTTTTACTCCCCCATTTTGGGCACAAGGACTTTTTTTCAGCTTCCAATCCGTTGTTTGCGAGCTAGTTTCTGTTTGTACATTGCTTCGTCCGCATTTTTAATAGAACCATGGTAGTCCACGGGATAGTCTTCTGTAGTGGCAGTACCAATGGAAATACTGGTGGGATATTCCTTCTTTATCTGTTGCATTTTATCTTCAATGCGGGCTGCAATCAATTCCACCACCTCATTACTTGTGTTACAGAGAATCACCAAAAACTCATCTCCACCAAGGCGAAAGATCCAGTCAACGTTGCGAACAGAAGATTTAATGACATCATGACACAAGGCAATGTATTCATCGCCCTTTTCATGACCAAAGGTATCGTTCACAAATTTTAGTCCATCAATGTCGCACATGATAAAACTAATGGGAAGATACTTGCTCATGATATCGTAGGAATGATTAAAATCAGTTTGCTTTATTTCCAGATAATGACGATTGTAGCAACCACACAAAGAATCCTTAAATGCCTTGTCTTCCAAAACAGATAAGAAATTCTTCATATATGAAATGGTAACGAAAACAAGCATTTGACCATGTTCTTGCTGCTGTTTTTTTGTTTTAGTTACAATTGTCTTTTCAAACAAGTAATATAAGGAACCATCGGCTTTGCTTTGTAGCAACAAGTTGTTTTCACCAGCAAAGAGGGGTTCCTGTATGGTTTGGGAGTTGATTATATAGGGAGAAAAATTTTCAAAGATATCCTGCCGATATCCAATGATTTTCCCTTTTTGGTGTATGTTGGAACAAAGCTCCTGACCAATTTTATTAGTATAGATAATTTTTTGATTATGATCCAAAAAGAAAATGGGAAACAGCAGGGTTTGCAGGAGTTTTTCCTGCCCCTTGCTGACGATGAGGGTGTTTTCATCTGCATAGACAATCCAGAAGAACAAGGTAAGAACAGCAGCAGAAAGGATGGGAATGAACCACATAGCTCCATGAGCATGGAAAAGACCTCTGTATATATTTTCCATGATAAATAACAACACAGCCGTTAGGCTACAAATAGCCAGCTTTCTAGTTCCCTTTGCTGGGTGAATGGCCCGCGTCATCAAACAAATTGTTCCAGCAAGAACGAGAAGATAACTGTAGGCCGTATGAATATAAAACCAAAAATGGCGTTCTATTTCTATTTCTCGATAGGGAATATAGATAATCTTATCGGTGAAGGTGATAAAATATTGATTGTATTCAGGAACAACACTGAAGATAACAGTGATGAGGGGAACCAGCATAAGCCAAAGCAAGTGCTCCATCAAATAGGCTTTTCGTGGGAAGGCATAGGTAAAACAAAAATAAAAAAAGAAGAGGCTTGTAAAGGGTACAGGAATGTAGACACAGGACATGATCCGTGGCAACAATTCTGTTCCGGGATATAAAAAGAAGAAGGCTCGTATCAATTCCCACAAGCCCAAGGAAAATAAAAAGACGCGGTGAAAGCCCTGAAAAGGATGTTTAATTACCTTATGACCTTTCAGGCCCACAAGGAAAAAGGCATAGATGGCCACTAGGAGACGAGTTACTCCAAAAAGAAGTGTAATATAATTTACAGATGAAGCAGTCAGATCCATTATCGTCTCCCCTTTCTCATAGCCTTAACCTTATACATCTCCATATCGGCAGCTTTCACACAATCTTCCATGTTTGCGTTGGAATTTTGGGCGGTGGTAGCTCCTATTGAAATACCAATTCGATGGGGCTCAAACTCCTTGTAGTGTGCTACATAGGCATCTATCTTTTGAACAATGTCTTTTACTGCAGTAGCAGGTGTTTGAAACAAAATCACAAGGAATTCATCTCCACCTAATCTGAAAATATCAGCATATTCAGGAACGGCGGAACGAATTGCGGTGTAACAAAACTTGATGTAGGAATCACCTCTGTCATGACCTAACATATCATTGATTCCTTTCAAGTTATCTATGTCACACATGAGAATGGAAATAGGGAACATGTCCTCATGGACTGGAGCAGTCAATCGTAATTGGAAATAATGGCGATTATAACAGCCACACAAATTATCTTTAAATGCCTTATTCTCCAAAGATGAGAAGAAATTTTGTATTGCTGTCAGAGGAACCATCATTATCATCTGACCATGATTCTTCTTGAATTTATCATTTGTAATTTGCTGTTCTTGAAGATAATACAAGGTTTTATCTTTTTTTTGCTGGATAACCTGCTGTGAAGCACGGGCTTCCGAGTGAGCATCATCTTTGCTAAAAACAGTAAAGTTGAGGAAAAAATCATGTTTCTTTACATATCTTGAAGGTAAGGTCTCCATAGAAGACAAAAGCTCCTTCCCCGTACTATTGGTATGAATCAAGAGATTGTGATTATTCAAAATCATTACCGGGAAGGGCAAGTTTTCCAGCAAGGAAGACTGCCCCTTGTCAATAATTTGCTCCACCGTATCGTAATACATTGTATAGAACAAGAGAATCATGCAAGATACCACGGCAACAGAGGGAATACAAAACAAGAGATTACTTCTTGGGCCAAAGGTATAAAAAGCATTTTGTCCAACAAAAAGAGCCAGAGCCAGCATTGCAATCAAACTTCCAACAGTTATTTCCTTTGGATATTTAATTGATTTGTAAGCGACAACAACAATTCCAGCTATAACAGTTACATAATTGAAGAAAATATGGATATAGAACAAGAAATGGTAATGCTCAAGAATATCTCTATAAGGAATATAGACAAGTTCTTTGGTAAAGGTAATGGAAAATCTTTGTAATGGTGGAACTAGCACTGAAATACAAATAATACAGGGAACCACAAGAATCCAGGCAAGTTTTTTTAACAGGGCCTCTTTATATGGATAGGCATAGGCAACACAAAACAACATAAAGAAAGAACCAGAAAAGGTAATGGAGGCGTAGATAAAAGGACTAATGTAAGGAAGTAAATCTATATATGGACAAATAAAGAATACACCACCGAAGAACCCCCAAATGCTCATTACAGCAATGAAGTTCTGGAGATATTTGAATGCGGGAATATGGTACTGTCTGGTTTTACCTAAAACGTAGAGCAAGAGGCCACAAAAGGCCACTATCCCACGTAAGGCTCCTTGTAAAGCTGTCAGATACTGAACTGATGTAATATTATCCATGACAAAACATTATAACGCATAATTTGCAAAATGCAACGTTTTTTTTTAGTTTTTTACCCTTTAAAATACACATTAAATAAACAATAATAATCACTAAAATATTATTTACAAAAGAGTTTAATATCTCCCTTCATATAAAGCCCCCTAGAACCAGCCCCATCGATTCAGCAGTATAGCCAATGAACGAAAGAGTTGGTGGATGATGCCAGCGGGCGCCTACCGATGCCGAACTCTGAGCTTGCTCAGCGTAAGGCTGCGGTGGGCTGCTGGCATCCTCCACCGCTTTTACAATTCATTCACCCATGCTATACTGCTTTCATGAAACATGTAATTCCCTGGTGGCAGTCCAAAATCGCCTATCAAATATATCCTCGAAGCTTTTGTGATTCCAACAACGATGGCATTGGTGATATTCCTGGCATTATCTCAAAGCTAGATTACTTGGTGGAGCTGGGAGTGGGCATTATTTGGCTTTCTCCAGTGTATCGTTCCCCCAACGAGGATATGGGCTATGATATAAGCGGCTATCGGGAAATAAATCCTGAGTACGGCACCATGGAAGACATGAAAACCCTGATTCAGGAAGCAAAAAAGCGGGACTTAAAGCTGATTATGGACTTGGTGGTAAACCATACCTCCGACCAGCATCCATGGTTTGTGGAAAGTCGTAAGAGCAAGGACAACCCCTATCGAGAGTTTTACATCTGGCAACCAGGAAAGACAAATCCCTGGAATAAGGGAGGAAAGCCCCTTCCCCCTAACAACTGGTCTAGCTTTTTTACTGGTTCTGCCTGGGAATACGACAGAACAAGCCAGGAGTTTTATCTCCATCTTTTTTCAAAAAAACAGCCAGACTTGAACTGGCACAATCCCCAGGTTCGTTCTGCTGTAAAGGACATCATGACCTTTTGGCTTGATTTGGGCATAGATGGATTTCGCTGTGATGTAATCAACATCATCTATAAATCTTCCCTAGAAAACGGAAAAAAACGTATCTCATTAAAAGGACAGGAATGGTACAACAATCAAGAGGGCTGCCACAAAATTTTACAGGAGCTACGGCAGGATGTGCTTTCCCACTATGATTGCTTTATGGTGGGGGAAACTGTCCTTACCACCGTAGACCAAGCAAAGGCCATGTGTCCTTCAGATGGCAGTGAGCTAGACATGGTCTTTACCTTTGAGCATGTGGAATGTCATCAGATAAACAACAAGTGGTTTAAAACACCCTTTCGTCCTCATTTGCTGATGAATACACTGATTCGTTGGCAACAAGAACTAGACTGGAACACCCTCTACTTTGAAAACCACGACCAGCCCCGCAGTACCAGTCACTTTGGAAGCAAAAAATATCCTGTTGAATCAGCCAAGATGTTGGCCCTTATTCTTTTAACCTTGCGAGGCACTCCCTTTATTTATCAAGGTCAGGAAATTGGCATGACCAACGGAGAATTCAAATCCATTAGCGAATTTCAGGATGTAGAATCCCACACCGTCTGGGCCATTAGCAGAAAATTAAAGTTTCCCCGATGGCTGAGAATGAAAATGCTCCAAACCACCAGCCGTGATAATGCACGCACTCCAATGCAGTGGAACGATTCCCCCAACGGAGGCTTTTCCTCCCAGTCCAGCACAACTCCTTGGCTCAAGATACATAGCAACTGTGCCACCATCAATGTGGCAAGTCAAAAGGAAGAAGCTCATTCCCTGCTTAACTGGTACAAGCAGCTCATTCAACTGAGAAAAATCACTCCCCAGCTTATTGGTGGCACTTTTACCCTCTTGTATCAAGACAAACACATTTATGCATACAAACGGAGTCTTTCTCGTTTAGCCGATTCTGGAGACAAAATTGCCATTGTGGTATTAAACTACAGCTCCAAGTCTCGAAGCTATCCTGCTCCCTTGGCTCAAATCCTAAAATCCCTGACCAATGCCAAGATTCTTGCCTCTGTGTATCCTGACACCACTACCCTGCCTCCCTATGGAGCCTTTCTTTTGGAAGCAGTGGAAAAGGTGTAGCGAAGACAGGCAAAAACCACAACGAGAAGCCAATCGTGGCAGATGCCATAATACACGAACTAAGAAACGTATTATTGTTTTTTATAACCTGAAACTGGTGTCAAGGATACGGCATAGCAGGCTCCGTACCGCACCGTATTTGAGGACAATTTTATGTGTGAATTTCCACTTCCCACACTCACCCTGTATTCATTCAGAAGTTGTTTTTTCGGCTCTACTTCTAGGTCATCAGAATCTGTAATCCACAGACGAGTTAAAAGTCCAGTTTCATGATCAATTTCATATCCCCAAATGGTGGTGGCATGAAGCAAGCCCATTGTTGGTGAGAGTGAAACAGTGAGGGAGGCAATTCCTTTGTCAACAAAGTCAACTACCAATTCGGTAAACTTTCTCAATCGTTGTTCCCCCATCAACCCTGAGCCAGCACCCCAGATGTAATAATTGTTAAAGTCGCCAACATACAAGTTTTGATATATTTCAAGCATATAGCTGTATTCATGATAGAGTCTCGGATAGATAGTTGACCACACATCTTTGAAATAGCCTCCAGAATGAGCTGATAGTGGATAGGCTTGTGAACCTTTTGAAGCTGTTTGACCGTAATCAACACCTTCAAAATACCAAGGAACTGCTTCTGCTACCTGTCCACCCTTGTCATTATTCCATTGTGTGTGAAAAATCTCCATGAGAGCAAGCTCGTAGGTCTTTCCAACTCCAGTTACAGCCTGTGGAGGTAGGGTATTTCCTGCAGCTACATATCTATCTTGCCACCATTGTATAATGTTTGAGGCAGAGGGAGTTCAGCATCAGCAGGACAGCCAATTAAAGCCAAAGATATAAAACTTGCCAACAAAATCATGGCAAAAAATATGAGCTTTTTATTTCGTTTCATTCTCCCCTTCTCCTGTACAATCTTATAAGTGGCCAAAATTACCGAATGGCATAAGGGTCAATATCAGTATTGCATTCAGAGGATATGTCGGAACTGTTTTTTAGTCAACAGGCTTTTGGGAAAACAAAGTTTTTACTATTCTTCACTTAAAAAAGCTTTTAAATCGTTTAGAACCTTCTTTTTGTTGGCGGTCCACAGTGGTGCAAGTAAGATTTTCTTGGGGCCGTCTCCCGTGAGCCGATGAATCACAATGGGTTTTTCATGCTTCGTGGTATACTCCTGAACGAGAGCTAGGGCTTGTTTTAAAAGAGAAAAATATTCCTCTTGATTTAAGGTTGGTACCTGCCCCGCCTTCCACAATAGAGCTAAATCAGTATTTTCGAGAATGTGTAAAACGGTAAATTTTATACCATCAGTTTGGGAAGCTAACACAAATTGAACCGTCTTGAGCATATCTGCAGGAGTTTCTTCTGGAAGGCCAAAGATAACATGGGTTACCACGTGAATCTGTGATGCAAGGCGATGGATTGCTGCTACTGCTTGAACATAGCACTGGTTTTCATAGCCACGTCGAATAAACTGCACCGATTGTTCCTTGCTGGTTTGGAAGCCGAGTTCCAGGGAAATATGAAAGACCTGATGTTCTGGATAGTGAGCAGGCTTTAATTGGGCAATTTCTTGAATAAAATGGTCTGTCAGGCAATCAGGGCGAGTAGCAATGGAAATGCCTACAATATCAGGTGAATCTATAGCTTCTTGAAATTTTGCCAGCAAAGCTGTTTGGTTGCCGTAGGTATTGGTAAAGTTTTGAAAATAGGCAACAAACTTTGCCTGATTTCGCTGACTTTTCGGTATTTTGTTGATTACCAATGACTTAGCCTGTTCCACTTGCTCCCTTATAGAAAGCCGCCGAGAAGAAGCAAAATCCCCAGACCCCGCCGCACTACAAAAGATACAGCCCCTTGTTCCCTTAGAACCATCTCGTGTAGGACAAGTACATCCAGCATCTAAGCTGATTTTGTATATTTTTTGACCAAAGATGCTTTTGTAATATTCAGAAGCAGACAAATATGGAATTTTCATTGTGGTATACCTTGCTTACTGTAGCATAATTGGGGTGGTGAAGCTAGGGAGGGGAATCGGGCTGTTGCAGGTTGACCGGAAAAATTAATCAGTTATAATTATCTGAACTCCAACTAAAACCGTCAATCAGTTGCAGGTTGACCAGAAAAATTAATCAGTTATAATAAAAACATTAAGCCAATCCAGCACGCTAGAGTTGCAGGTTGACCGGAAAAATTAATCAGTTATAATCACACTGATTGAAACTTGCAATGCTGAGATGTTGCAGGTTGACCGGAAAAATTAATCAGTTATAATATCTGCCCGCTTTACAATAGAGGATTGATAGTTGCAGGTTGACCGGAAAAATTAATCAGTTATAATGTAGGTAAGCTCCCGTAAGCAACAGCGCATGTTGCAGGTTGACCGGAAAAATTAATCAGTTATAATGTTATTTCCTTTATACAGTTTGATCTTGAGTTGCAGGTTGACCGGAAAAATTAATCAGTTATAATCTTTACACTGTTTGTAAACTCTACAATATCGTTGCAGGTTGACCGGAAAAATTAATCAGTTATAATT
>JAGBXW010000004.1 GCA_017629095.1 Treponema sp.
CATTCCAGAGAAACTGGTGGTACCGGTTTAGGACTTGCCATTGTAAAACATGCAGCTCAAATAAATAAAGCAACAGTTTCCCTAGAAAGTGAACTTGATATTGGCACAAAAATTACCGTAAGTTTTGTGTAAAACAACTTAGGGGGTATTACATGCCTGTGCTATCAATATTTTACGGAATAATAGTCCCGTATGCAATGTGAACGTGGAGAAAGACACCATCTACCACATCTATTCAGATAAAGGAGAATCATGTTAAGACCCACAGTAACAAAGGTAATTCCCCAAGACAACAAGGTTTTGTATTTGGAATTTGACAACGGTGAACAGAAACAATTTGATGTAAAACCTTACATTAAAGGTTCTTGGTTTGGAAAATTAAATGATGATACCTTACGGTTAAGATTCGCTGCAAAAAATGACAATCGTTCCATCAGTCAGCAGGTTATAACTATTTTACAAAATTATTTTACATCAGTTCCTGTAAAAACAAAAAATGCTACAGAAGAATTCTTAAAACTTGCAGGTTCATGGGAAGATTCTCGAAGTGCATCAGAAATAATAGATGATATTTACGAATCTCGGACAAGTTCAAGTTTGAAGAGAACAAAAATCTTCCCATTTCAATATCTCTGATAACTTACGCTGAATTAGTGTTTGGTGCAAAACGCTCCCAAAATGAACAAAAGAATATGATAAAGGTAAATCATATTCGAGATATTTATCCAATTGAAAAATTAAATGAAGGCATTATGGAAGTTTTGCAGATATAAAAGCAAAAATGTTTGACAAAGGCATAAGAATAGAAGATATGGATTTACTGATTGCTGCCACTCCAATTTACAATGAATTAACTTTGGTAACAAATAACACAAAACACTTTGAAAATGTTCCAAATCTTAAAATAGAGAATTGGAAAAAATAGACAAGAAAACTTAACCTAAGTCCCCACCCACAAAAAAATCCCCCTTGCCCAGCACAAGCTAGACAAGGGGTTCTTGTATTCAAAGTGAGGCTTTTACTTAAGCCTGCTTCAAGTACTGGTTGATGCTGGCGGCGGCACGACGACCGTCTCCCATGGCAAGGATAACGGTGGCGGCACCCTGAACAATGTCTCCACCAGCCCACACCTTGGGCAGGGAGGTAATGCAGTTTTCGTCTGCCTTAATATTTCCCTTTTTGTTTACATCAAGACCAGGTGTAGTCTTCATCATCAAGGGGCTAGAGTCGTTTCCAAGGGCTACAATCAAGGCATCGCAGGGAATTTCATGTTCACTACCGGGAATTGCCACTGGGCTACGGCGGCCAGATTCATCTGGTTCCCCCAGCTGGTAGGACAATGCCTCTACTCCACGAATGCGACCTTCTTCGTCTCCCAAAATCCGAGTGGGATTTTCCAAGAACAGGAACTCTACACCTTCTTCCTCCGCATGGGCAATTTCTTCCCGGCGAGCAGGCATTTCGTTTCTAGTTCGGCGATAAATGACAGAAACCTTTTCTGCTCCCAAGCGGAATGCAGTGCGGGCTGCATCCATGGCAACGTTTCCTCCACCAACAATGGCCACGTGCTTGGCATCGTACAAGGGAGTATCTGCTCGCTTGTCGTAGGCTCGCATTAAGTTAGCTCTGGTTAGGTACTCGTTGGCACTGAACACACCGATAAGATTTTCACCTTCAATATTCAAAAACTTAGGCAAACCAGCTCCTGTTCCCACAAAGGCAGCGTCAAAGCCCTGCTCTTCTAAGAGCTGCATCAAGGTACCAGTACGTCCCACTAAAAAGTTTTCCTTAAACTGAACCCCCATCTTCTTTAGCTGCTCAATTTCTTGGGAAACAATGGTTTTAGGCAGGCGGAACTCTGGGATTCCGTACACCATAACACCACCAGACTTATGGAAAGCCTCAAACACCACTACTTCGTGACCATCACGGCGAACGTCTGCGGCGGCAGTAAGGCCAGCAGGACCAGAGCCGATAATGGCAACTTTTTTACCAGTGGCTGGTGCAATCTCTGGCAGGGTTTGCAAATTATTTTCTCGCTCGTAATCTGCCACGAACCGCTCCAAACGACCAATGGCCACGGACTTTTCCACATCCTTTAGGGCCTTTCCCACGGTGCATTGCTCCTGGCATTGCTTTTCCTGGGGACAAACACGGCCACAAATGGCGGGCAATAGGTTTGTAGTCTTAATAATATCCACAGCTTTTTTGAAATCTCCATTGGCAATTTCTGCAATAAACTGAGGAATGGGAACATTTACTGGACAGCCGTTGACACAGGGCTGGTTCTTGCACTGCAAACATCGCTGAGCCTCTACAATGGCCTGTTCCTTGGTATAACCAATGGCTACCTCGTCCATTAAATGGGCACGCTGTAAGGGCTCCAACACTGGCATATCCTGCTGAGGAATGGCCATTCTATCCTTGGTGGAAAGAGGACCTGCTGCCAGCTTCTTGTTGATAGCTTCAAGTTCAGCCACAGCAATATTAGAAAGTTCTTCTGGTTTTACGTAACTCATTTTCCACCTCCTGCAGCAATGGCTTCTGCTTGGGCTTCCATGCGGCACTTGTGCATATCTTCCTGCTCACGGCTTTTGAAGGAACGCATTCGCAACATCATGTTATCAAAATCTACCAAGTGACCATCAAATTCAGGTCCGTCTACACAAACAAACTGAGTTTTGCCGTCTACAGTAACACGGCAACAACCGCACATTCCTGTACCGTCAATCATAATGGTGTTCAAAGAAACAACTGTATGCACATCGTAGGGTTTGGTGGTGGCGGCACAGAACTTCATCATAATGGGTGGTCCAATGGCCACAGCTTCATCTGGCTTGGGATTTTGTTCACAATATTCTTTCAGGGGCTCTGTTACCAAGCCCTTTCTTCCAGCTGAACCATCGTCGGTCATAATAACCAATTCGTCTGCAATGGCTCGCATCTTATCTTCAAAAATCAACAATTCTTTGTTGCGGGCACCCATAATCACAATGAGCTTATTACCAGCAGCCTTGTAGGCCTGGGCAATGGGATACAATGGGGCAACACCGATTCCACCACCAACACAAACAACGGTTCCCACCTTCTCAATGTGGGTGGGATTTCCCAGAGGTCCAAGGATTGCAGCAATTTCTTCACCCTCATTAAACCGAGAAAGCTTTAAGGTGGTGGCACCTACCGTCTGAAAAACCAAGGCAATCCAGCCCTCTTCGGCATCTGCATCTGCAATCGTCAGAGGAACTCGCTCCCCAAACTCCAAGTCCAACTGCACCAGCACAAACTGGCCAGCCTTACGATTTCTGGCAATCTCTGGAGCCATTACCCTCATAAAAAAAACATCTGCAGAAAGCTGCTGTTTTTCGATGATTTTATACATGTACACCC
>JAGBXW010000025.1 GCA_017629095.1 Treponema sp.
ACCCTTGCTGACGACTTTATTTTTAGCCGCATCATGCAGAACACCGAAGTTTGCAAAGAAGTCCTAGAGATGTTGCTCAAGATAAAAATCAGCCACATCGAATTTCCCGTGGCACAAAAAGTGATTCAGACACTAAAAGCCGCAAAAGGCGTGAGAATGGATGTGTACGTACAGGAGCCAGATGGTCAACGAGTATTTGATATCGAAATGCAATCGGTGATTACCAAAGAAGAAGCCTTACGAGCCCGCTACTACCAAGGCATGCTTGACCTAGACAACCTTCTGAAAGGCAGCGACTATGTTGAGCTCCCTCAAACTTACATCATTTTCCTGTGCATGAACGACCCCTTCGGCCTGAACCTGCCTATTTACGAACCTCGTAGTTACATGGATCCCCAGAACCAGCATCCCTACGATGACAAGACCAAGAAAATATTTTACAATGTAAGTAGGTACCACGAGGTGGCTGACCCAAGAATCAAGGACTTTTTGCAATATCTGCAAAGTAAAACCCCAACTAATGACTTTACCAGGAGGCTAGATCACATGGTGGAAGAACTTAAAACTATCGAAATGGGATTTACAGACTACATCGCCGCCCGCCAGAAAGAGTTTGACTGGCTCCGTCAAGGAAAGGAACAAGGTTACGCAGAAGGACTTGCTACTGGCCGAGAAGAAGGCATTTCCATCGGGCTAGAACAGGGAGCCTACCAAGCCAAGCTGGAGACAGCTCTAAAACTCATTGTCCGTGGTTATTCTCCTGAAGAAATTGCCGATATTTCTGATCTTAGTATTGATCAAGTACAATCGTTAATGGTCAGTTTGGAGTAATTGTGAAAGAAATTCCCATCATCTACGAAAATAACGAAATCCTCATTGTGAACAAGAGAGCTGGCTTGGCAGTGCAGGGGGGAGAATGTGTGAAAAATCCTTTGGATTCCCTACTCAGCGAACAGCTCGGGGCCAAGGTGTATCCGGTGCATCGTCTCGATAAAGAAACCTCTGGCCTTTTAGTGGTGGCAAAAACCTCTGTCGCTGCCCGTTTATGGACAGGATTGATTGCATCTGGCCAGGTAAAAAAAGAATATCAGGCTCTGTGCTTTGGCTTAGTACAGGGGCTGAATCCAGCTTCTGCCTTAGGAAAAACTGGACGATTGACTCAGCGGGTGCAGGTGGCAGGGGCAGGAAAGATGGCTGAAACCTTTTATCAGGTGGCAGAAATTTTTCCTGTAGCAGAAATTGCTTCAGTAGGGCAGATTTTGCCACCAGGGGCAGATTTTGGGAAAAATCCCCTTTTTTCATTGCTGAATCTCACTCTAGGCACTGGCCGTACCCACCAAATCCGCATTCACCTTGCCCAAGCGGGCTGCCCCATTCTAGCAGATGACAAGCACGGCAACTTTAAGGTAAACAAGCTGGTAAAAAAAGCGGTGGGTATAAAGACCTTGCAACTGGCTGCCACCCGCCTCACCATTCCTCTAGAGGGCAGGGCCACCACCTTTCAGATTTCCCTGCCACCCCACATGGCAGAAGCACTGGCAGTTTTGAGCAATGGAACACTATCTCGGTAGCATGCTTTTCTTTCGATACATCCTACTTGTGGCTTGAAAAATAATGAGACACCTGGGACAGGGCCTTTTTATTGGCTAAAGGATTTTTTTCCAGCATGGAAATAAAGTCTTCTGCCTCAATGCGAATCACCTGGACTTGAGTTTCTGCCATGGCTGATTCTTCTCGATTTCTTCCTAAGATGCAGGGTAATTCCCCAAAGAAATCTCCTGGATGACATTGCTGAATATGATGCTTTCCAGTAATTTGAACTTGTCCCTGGGCAAGGAAATAGACCCATTCCCCCTGGTCACCTTCTTGGTAAATCATGGAGCCTTGGCCATAGTCAGTGGCAGCAGCCATTCTCAAGATAAAATAATCTGGGTCAATAAAAAGCAGTCTTCGCAGCACTAGATGAAGTTGTGTTTCCTCCCGACTGGGCAAGAGATAGAGCTCACCTAGCAGTAGCTGGTCAAAAAATTGATGTACAAAAAGGGCTTGGGCAAAGAACAAAAACAAGATAAAAAACACAAATACCTTCAATAGCAGGATGATGATACTACTCATAACACCATAAATCATGTTGTAGGTGGTGGTATTCCGAAGGATATTGGAAAAAAAGCTAAAGACAAAAAAAGTAAGGGTACAGGCTGCTGCTGCTAGAATACAGTGCTTCCACTGGGGCTTTGTTCTGGTGGCTCCTTTAAAGCAAATAGTTACAAAGCCAAACATCAAGATGGCAGGCAAAAATTGTACCAGTCGATTGCTCTGTTCTAGTATCACAGGAGGAATGAGTGTCTGCAAAAAGCTTGTTTCCAGCAGGGTTCTTCCAGAGCTAAACACAAAGATGGTGAGGGCAATCACCACCACCAGCAGTACTTCTCCAGCCACCACTATCAGCTGGGACACCAGTGGCCGTACCACCAGCTCCTTGTGAAAGATACAACCGATTCCCTTCATGGTGGAATTGAACAGACGGCGAGCCATCCAAAAAATAAAGATTCCCACAATAATATTAAAGACAATTCCTCCTTGAAAATCCAGCACAGAATTCACCAAATGGGAAACATCGAGAATTTGTGCCAAACCAGTATCAAACTGATAGAGGTTTGTCAACACAGAGGGGCTTGCCTTCAAAACTCGAATCAAAATCACGGCACACATAATCACTACTGGCAACAAAGAAAACAAAAAGCTAAAGGCACAGGCAGAAGCATAAGTTAATAAATCATTCTGAATAAAGAAGTTACTGGTGAGAAAGGCTTCCTGCACAAAGGTTCTCAGTGTGTACCGCTTTGTTTTTTTGTGAGTAGGATTTTGTTGCTCCATACTTCCACTATATCCCAAATCCCGTGGAAAGGCTAGAAAAATAATTCTAGCCAATAAATTTGACTTATAGTAGTATTGTAGCCTATTCTTGGAAGAAGTGTTGTTTTTTGTTACAATCCACAATGTTTTTAGGAGGATGTATGAAGCAGATTGAGGTAGTTGCCGCAATTTTTACTAAAATGAGTTTTGAAAAGGGCTACGAGATTTTTTGTGTCCAACGGCCAGGGCCAAAGCCAGGGAAGGAACCAAAGGAAACAGATTTTAAGTGGGAATTTCCCGGTGGAAAAATAGAGGAAGGGGAAAGCCACGAAGATGCCCTGAGACGGGAGATTTGGGAGGAATTACAAGTTACCATTTCCGTAGATGATTTTCTCATGACGGTGGAGCATCAGTATACTAATTTTAAGGTAAAGCTCCATTTCTATTACTGCACCCCCAATGGCCCCTTTGAGATTCAAGAGCATATAGATTCTTGCTGGCGTAGTTTGGATACAATAGAAGAACTGGATTGGGCAGCGGCAGATTATCCTGTACTGAAGCGCTTGCAGGAAATACAGGATGCTGAACAGCTGGAACGATTTTGGAGCATGACGTGCTAGGTATCTTTCTTGATTTGCAATCCATCTTCGAATTACTAATTTAGCAAGAATTCTTTCAAAATTATTATTTTTTCATCTTCTGTGTAACGAAATGTAATTTTTTTGGTTTGCTCTTTTGCAATCATTTAGATATACTTTTGTGCAAAGAATGAGATTGTTATGAAAAAGCTACTTTTTTTTACAGTATTATTGAACCTTGTACCCCATATTTGGTCTTCCACCCCAGAGCTCAAAGAGTTGATGCGTCAGTCTCAACCCTTTGACCGGGGCTCTCCACTTTCAGCTTCTGTGGATGCTCTCATTACCTCAAAGAAGGGTAAGGAAACCTTGATGAAATACAATATGTATACCTTACGTGGCGACGGAAAAATCAATGTAATGATTGCTTTTTCTGCTCCTAATTCCTTCGATGGAACAAGAATTCTTACTTCCGTTCCAGAGGAGGGAGGAGTACCTGGAGTGTCCATCAAGTTCAAATCATTTTTTGCCATCATGAAGATTCCCTTTGTCAATTCCGACATGTCCTTTTTTGGCATGGATTTCAACACGGGAGACATGAATCCTAGAAATGCAGCCTTTGATACCTATACCTTGTTAGAAACTAATGTTTTGGAAGAAGGTGGCGTAGGCTGTATTGTGGAAGCTTTGCCCCTAAAAGAAAAACTTTACGACAGAATCCTTCACTATGTGGATCTCGAGAAGAAGATTATTTTCAAAAGTGAAATGTACAATAAAAAAGGCGAGCTTATTAAAGTAATGGAAGTATTGGAATGTGTCCCTATCCAAAATATTTGGACAGCTACCCAGGTGCGGATGCAGGATTTAAAATCTGGCTCCAATACGGTGCTTACTTTTAAAAGCGTTGTATATCACGGAGATTATTCTTCGTACGTAAATGAAGACTTCCTTAAAACTGGTGAGCCTCAATAGCTTCCTTTTGATAAAAACTCCAAAATTAACAGTTGATTTTGGAGTACTACTTCACTTTACCTAGAAATCCTTTTACAGTATACTGTTCTCGTTATGGAAATTAGCTTTGTAATGTTAAAGCCTGGTGTTGTCAATCGCCGGATTGTAGGAGAGGTTATCTCTCGTTTTGAGCGGAAGGGATTGCAGTTGGTGGGGATGAAGATGATTCGCGTTTCCGACGAGACAGCTGCCAGTCATTATGCTGAACATTTTGGCAAGTCCTTTTATCAGGAACTTGTAGATTATATTACCAGTGGGCCTGTGGTGGCCATGGCTTGGCAGGGAGATGATTGTATTGCCCTAATACGAAAATTAGTAGGAGCCACCAAACCCTCCGATGCTCAACCAGGAACTATTCGAGGTGATTATTGTACCCACACCAATCACAATGTGGTTCATGCTTCAGATTCTCCAGAAAGCGGTAAGCGAGAAGTTGCCTTGTATTTCAAAGATGAAGAGCTGTGTTTCTGGCAAGATGAACTAGAATGTTGGATGTAGGGAGGAGAAGATGAACACTAAATCCGTAGGTGTTATTGGTGCAGGTGCTTGGGGAACAGCTGTTGCACAAGCGCTTGCTCGTGGTGGGAATAAAGTAGAGATTTGGGCTCGTGAACAAGATGTTGTCGATAGCATTAATCATGAGCACGAAAATATCCGGTTCCTTCCTAAATTCAAGCTATCTGAAAATCTTTCGGCCTCAACTGATATTGTGAAGGTAGCTCAGGACAAGGAGTTCTTGATTCTTGCAAGTCCTTCTCTGTATTTGGCTTCTACAGTGGCCCAGATACTGGATGTTCCTTCCATAAAGGATGGTTCCACCTGCATCGGTGTTCTGACAAAGGGCTTTGTTCCCTCTGACAAGGGCCCCCGCCTTATCCTTGAAACACTGGAAGCGGTGCTGCCTCCTGTGTATGCCAAGAGTTTGGTCTATATTTCTGGCCCTAGTCATGCTGAAGAAGTTGCCATGGGTAAGCTGACAGGTCTTATTGCTGCCAGCGAAAATCCCATGAATTCCATTCGTTTCCGAGAATTGCTCCGTGTTCGGGGCCTCATGGTATATTCTAGCCTTGATGTGGTAGGTGTGCAGATTTGTGCTGCTGCTAAGAATGTTATCGCTGTAGTGTTTGGAAGTCTTGATGCTGTGGCTGAAACCTCAGACTTGTTTGGTGATAATGCGGAATCCCTGCTGTTGGCCGCTGGTCTTGATGAAATTAGAACCTTAGGCTTTGCCATGGGAGCTACCCATGCAGAAACCTTCAGTTCCATTGCTGGCGTAGGAGATTTGGACGTAACCTGTCGCAGTAAATATGGTCGTAACCGTCGCTTTGGTCACGAAATCATCCAGAAGGATTTATTGAAAGGATTTTCCAGCCTAGATGACCTTATCGCCCACATTGGTGACATTGGTTATTTGCCAGAAGGTGCTGTAGCCTGTAAGTATATTCATCAAATCTGTGAGGAAAAGGGCTTAAAGCTTCCTATTTGTGACGGTTTGTATAGAATCTTGAACAAGGAAATTGCTCCCATAGATTTCATGTACGAGTTGCTTGGTCAGCCACTTTTAGGCTTAAATTAAGGAGACTTTCATGGAATATATTGATGGAGGAGTAGCTGCTCCCCAGGGCTTTACCACCAATGGTGTGCTTTCAGGTATTAAAGCTAGCAGAACAAAGCCAGACACAGCCTTAATCTTTTCTGAAAAAGCCTGTGCTGCCGCTGGTGTCTTTACTACAAACAAAGTGCAGGCTGAATGTGTCAAGCTTTCCCGAAACCATGTGTCCGATGGTAAAGCTCAGGCAATTATCGTAAACTCTGGCAATGCCAATGCCTGTACTGGAGAGCAGGGAGCTCAAGCTGCCCGTCGCATGGCTCAAGTTGCAGCAAGTCAGTTGCATCTTCAAGAAACGGATGTACTTGTCTGTTCCACTGGTGTTATTGGACAGCAGCTTCCTGTAGAAAAGATTGAAGCAAAAATAGCGGACTTGGTAGCAGGTCTTTCCAAGGAGGGCCACCAGGCTGCCCGTGAGGCTATCATGACCACCGACACCCGCTACAAGGAAGCTGCGGTGGAAACAAGTATCGGTGGTAAAACTGTTCGCCTAGGAACCATGGCCAAGGGCTCTGGTATGATTCACATCAACATGGGAACCATGTTAGGCTTTATCACCACAGACTGTGCTATTTCTCCTGCTATGCTGGCTAAGGCATTGCGGGAAAGTGTGGCTGGTACCTACAACTGTGTTTCCGTAGATGGCGACACTAGCACCAACGATACCCTGCTGATTCTTGCCAATGGCATGGCGGGAAACCAAGAAATCACCACGGAAAATCAGGATTATCAGGACTTTTTGTTAGCCTTGAATCACCTGAACACCATCATGGCCAAGCGTATTGCTGCCGACGGAGAGGGAGCAGAGCACTTAGTGGAATGTCAGGTAAAGGGGGCTGCTTCTGTGGAAGATGCCCGTATCCTTGCCAAGGCTGTCATTTCTTCCAATTTGGTAAAGGCTGCCTTCTTTGGAAAGGATGCTAACTGGGGACGAATCCTCTGTGCCATGGGATATTCTGGCGGAAATTTTACCCCAGAAAAAACAAGCGTTTCCTTTGTAAGTAAGGCAGGAAGCATTCAGGTGTTCCAAAAGGGGGTTCCCTTGAACTTTGACGAGGAGCTTGCTCGAAAGATTCTGTCCGAGGATGAAACCTGTATTGAGGTGGAATTGCAGGATGGAGAATGCTCTGGTACTGCCTGGGGATGTGACCTTACCTACGAGTATGTAAAGATAAACGGAGACTACCGCACTTAATGGGGTAGCCGAAAGCACTGCTTGCCCTGCAACTCATTGCGGGGCTTTTTTATAGAAGGATAAAGAAATGGATATTACCAATGAAGAATGGGCTGATGTACTTGTTCAAGCCTTGCCCTATTTCAAGCAGTTTGTTGGAAAAACCGTAGTGGTAAAATACGGTGGAAATGCCATGCTTAACGAGGAGCTGAAATCTGCCGTTATGCAGGATATTGTGCTCTTGAACACCATCGGTGTCCATGTGGTGCTGGTTCACGGCGGCGGTCCTGAAATCAATGCCATGCTGGAAAAAGTAGGCAAGGAGTCTCGTTTTGTAAATGGCCTCCGTTACACCGACGGAGAAACCATGGAAATTGTCCAGATGGTTCTCACTGGAAAGCTGAACAAGGATATTGTGGGGCTTTTGCTTCAAAACGGCGGTCGTGCTGTTGGCTTAAGCGGCGTGGATTCAGGACTGCTGCGGGCAAAAAAAATCGATTCCAATGGAGAAGATTTAGGCTACGTAGGTGATGTTACAGAAGTTCATCCAGAAATCATCCAATCCTTGCTGAATCAGGGCTTTATCCCAGTGGTTTCCACCGTTGCTTTGGGAGAGCAAGGGGATATGAACCGCTACAACATCAATGCTGACACCGCCGCCGCCAAGATTGCAGTGGCCTTGAAGGCAGAAAAATTCGTTCAGCTTACCAATGTTCCCGGTGTACTGCGTGACGTAAAGGATCCTTCCAGCCTCATCAAGCGCATTGCCCGTGATGCCATCCCCTCAATGATTGCCACTGGCGTTATTTCCTCCGGCATGATTCCCAAGATTGAGTGCTGCTTTGAGGCCCTGAAGGGTGGTGTTCCCCGAACCCACATTATCGACGGTCGTGTTCCCCATTCCCTCCTTATCGAAATGTTCAGCGACCGAGGTGTTGGTACCATGATTCTATAGCCTCTATCGCCACGGTGGAGGTGTTGGTAAAAATAAAAATCCTGCTGGGAAGCATTAAAATTGATGCTTTCAGGCAGGATTTTTTTTGTGGAATGTTATGGTTAGAAATTGATTTAAAATAAAAAAAAAAGCTGGCAACTACCTACTTTCCCGCGGATGCAGTATCATCGGCGTTGGAGGGCTTGACTTCCGTGTTCGGGATGGGAACGGGTATTGCACCTCTACCATGGTCACCAGCAATGATTGTATAATAGCAAAACGAACAAATCTTGTCAACAAAAAAAAGATTTTTTTTTCAAAAAAAATTACTTTTTTTTGCCGTGAATGGATCTAAAAAAAAATCCCTTGCTTACAAAACTTCTTTTCTATAAAATGACCTTCAATGAAGGAGCTCGCTATGGATAAGGTAATAGCAAATAATTACGGAAGTTTTGAAGTTGTTTTTCAGCGGGGAGAAGGTTCCCGTTTATATGATATAACTGGTAAGGAATATATTGACTTTGTTTCTGGAATTGGAGTGAATTGCCTTGGCCATAATCACCCTGCCTTGGTAAAAGCTGTTCAAGAGCAGGCTACAAAACAAATCCACATTTCCAACTACTATAACTCGGATCAAGGATTGGCCTTTGCCCAGGAATTGCTGACAGCCACTGGCATGGATCGCATCTACTTTGGAAACTCTGGAGCAGAAGCCAACGAAGCAGCCATTAAGCTGGCTCGAAAATACGGTTGGCTCAAAAGCCAGGCCGATGGAAGCGGTAAACCTCGGAACGTCATTGTCACCTTGGAAAAATCATTTCACGGGCGCACCTTGGCTACCTTGAGAGCCACTGGTCAGGAAAAATTCCATGTTCCCTGTTTTGAGCCTTATCCTGCAGGCTTCCGTCACATTGTTGCAGGAGATTATGCTGCCTTAGAAACAGCCTTTGACGAAAGTGTCTGTGGCTTTATGATGGAATGTGTACAGGGTGAGGGTGGAGTGAATCTTGTGGATAAGGAATGGGCCCAAGCTGCTGCAACTGCTGCTGGCAAGGCTGGAGCCATTGTCATTTGTGATGAAGTGCAAACAGGAATGGGGCGTACAGGAAGTCTACTAGCCAGTCAGGATTTAGGTATCCAGCCAGAAATTGTTACCCTAGCTAAAGGGATTGCTGGTGGTGTTCCCATGGGAGCCTGCTTGTGGCGGGGGAGTGTAAAGGATGTGTTTGTGGCAGGAGACCATCAGTCCACCTTTGGAGGAAATCCGTTGGCGTGTGCCGCTGGTAGAGCAGTGTTAAGTCAGCTTTCTTCACCTGGATTTTTAGACAGGGTGAAAGAAGCTGGAGAAGCAATTCGCAAAGAAATTACTTCTTGGAATCTGAGCTGCATTAAACAGATTCGTGGCAAGGGCTTGATGATTGGTGTCGATGTAGAACAGACAGCAGCCCAGGTGCAAAAAGCATGTCTTGAAGCAGGTCTGTGCATTTCTACTGCAGGAGCCAATACTCTTCGTTTTCTTCCCCCCCTTGTGATTACCCAGGAAGAGATAAAACAAGGTTTAGAAATACTCAAAAAAATACTAGAAAACTAAAAATTTTTTACCAAATTAAACAGTATAGTTTGTTTTAGTTTGGTAATAAATGATAATAAATGTATATTTTTTCATATTAAAAACCGTGATGTTCCTTTTAGTCACGGTTTTTTCTTATTAAAAAGCATTTGACATCTTAAATATTTGGGTATATAAATATTTATATTGAGTGTGAACGAACATGGGAATGTTTTCTTTTGATTTTTCACAAGAAAAAATTTCCGTGGTCAAATCTTTTCGTGGAGGAATAATATGAAAAGAATTGTAGCTGGTGCTTTGGCCTTGGCCTGTATCGGTGGAGCTGTTTATGCCGGTGGTGCAAAGGATACTGGTTCTGTTGTTCTGAACAAGGACAAGCCCTTGGTATTCTTTAACCGTCAGCCCTCTGATCCTGTTTCTGGTGCTATTGACATGGAGTCCATGAACTGGAATGCCAATACCTACTATGTTGGTTTTGATGCCGCTGGTGGTGGTGCTGTTCAGGGTAAGTTGATTACTGATTTCTTGGCTGCAGCTCCTGCAACACTGGATCGCAACGGTGACGGAATCATCGGTTATGTTCTGTGCATTGGTGACGTTGGACACAATGACTCCAAGGCTCGTACAGAAGGTATCCGCAAGGCTCTGGGAACTTGGGACGGATCAACTGATCCTGGAAAGGTTAAAGAAGGTTCTGTAACTGTTGGTGGAACAACCTATAAGGTAGTTGAGTTGGAAGGAAAGGCTATGACTGGAACTGACGGTTCAACATGGAATGCTAACGCTGCTACAGAAGCAATGGGTGGTTGGGCAACAAAGTTCGGTACCCAGATTGATATGGTTGTTTCCAACAACGACGGTATGGCCATGGGTTGTCTCCAGGCTTCTAACTATCCTGCTGGTGTTCCTATCTTCGGATATGATGCTAACGCAGATGCTATCGAAGCTATCGGAGCTGGAAAGCTCTCTGGAACTGTTTCCCAGAACGTAGACGCACAGGCTGCTGGTACATTGCAGGTTCTTCGCAACCTCTTGGACGGCTTGACTGGTGCTGACATCTATACAAAGGGATTCTCTGAGCCCGACCAGTGGGGAAATCAGATTACTCCTACTGTTGATTATCGCCCCGATGAAAAGGCTGTTATGGCTCAGAATGCTGGCGTTAACAGTGCTAACTGGAAGCAGTACACCGCTGGTACCCGTGATGGTGGTATCAAGCAGTCTGCAGCTCCCAAGAAGAAGGTTCTGTTGACCATCTATAACTCTGCTGACAACTTCTTGTCTTCTTCCTACCTGCCTGCTTTGCAGTACTATGCTCCTCTCATGGGTATTGACTTGACTGTAGTACAGGGTGACGGACAGAACGAGTCCAGCTGTCTCGACAAGTTTACTAACCTGAACAACTACGATGCATATGCCATCAACATGGTTAAGACAAACTCTGGTAGAGACTACACAGACAAGTTGAAGTACTAATTCTCTTGTTAGAATGGGGGTACCTAGGGATTCCGTAAGGGCCCCCATTTTAGTTTTATCTCTACCCAAGTTTGCCATGTCCAGGTGAAGCCAACTTCACTAAGACGTGGTTTTTTTTTAGTCGGATATTGACAAAGTGTTTGTGTGTTCAACAGGCCTTTTTCAATAGAGCGTTTTACGGTAGGAGCGAATCATGGATGATATAGTTCTGGAGATTAAACATCTGTCAAAGGCTTTTGCAAAGAACAAGGTTCTGGATGGTATTAATCTGACAGTTAAGAAGGGGTCTGTTGTAGGTCTTATGGGCGAAAATGGTGCCGGTAAGTCCACCATGATGAAATGTCTGTTTGGAATTTACGCTAAGGATGAAGGACAGATTTCCTTGGAAGGCAAACCCATCAATTTTAGAAATCCCAAGGAAGCACTAGAAAATGGCGTTGCCATGGTTCACCAGGAGTTGAACCAGTGTCTCGATAGAACTGTTGCTGATAACCTCTTTTTAGGTCGCTATCCCACAAAGGCTGGTGTAGTGGACGAAGCACGGATGCTGACTGACAGCAACAAGTTGTTTGCTTCATTAAATATGAATGTTAACCCAAAGACCATCATGCGGACTATGTCTGTATCTCAACGTCAGATGGTGGAAATTGCAAAGGCTGTTTCCTACGATGCTAAAATCATCGTATTGGACGAGCCAACTTCATCTCTTACGGAGCGTGAAGTAAACAAACTTTTCTCCATTGTCAATGACTTGAAGGCAAAGGGTGTGTCTTTCGTTTATATATCCCACAAAATGGATGAAATCTTCCAGATTTGTGACGAAATTGCAGTTTTGCGAGACGGAAAGATGATTCTTGCAAAACCCACCAAGGAAACCAACATGAACGAATTGATTTCAGCCATGGTTGGTCGTTCCTTGGACAAGCGCTTTCCCGATGTGGACAATGTTCCAGGGGAGGACTTTCTTGAGATTCGTCATCTCACCACCAAATACGAGCCAATTATTGAAGATGTTTCCTTCACGGTAAAACGTGGAGAGATTTTAGGGCTGTATGGACTGGTGGGGGCTGGTCGCAGTGAGCTTTTGGAATCTCTTTTTGGTATTAGAACCATTGCCTCTGGTGAGATTGTGGTAGGTGGAAAGAAGCTCCGGTTCAAGAGTAGTAAGGATGCTATGGAACATAGCTTTGCTCTGGTAACGGAGGAGCGAAAGTTGAATGGTATGTTTGGTAAGGATACCATCAAATTCAATACAGTTATCACCAACCTTGAAAGCTATAAAACCTTTGGTATTCTTTCCAATCACAAGATGCAGGAAGCTGCCGACCGTGAAATCAAGGTAATGCATACCAAGTGTGTTTCTTCTGACGAGCTTATTTCAGCCTTAAGTGGTGGAAACCAGCAGAAGGTTATTATTGGAAAATGGTTGGAACGTTCTCCCGATGTTTTCTTGTTGGATGAGCCCACCCGTGGTATTGATGTTGGTGCCAAATACGAGATTTATCAGCTCATTATCAACATGGCAAAGCAGGGAAAGACAATTATCGTTGTTTCATCTGAAATGCCAGAGATTTTGGGAATTACCAATCGTATTGCTGTTATGTCTAACCACAAGTTGGCAGGCATTGTGAACACAAAAGAAACTGACCAGGAAGCCCTGTTGCGGCTGTCTGCAAAATATTTATAAGAGGTAAACCATGGAACAGGTCACAGGAATTATTTCTTCGGCTACAAGCCCAGAAGATGATGCAAAGTTGCAGCAGTATACCCAGCAGTTGAACGCCTTGCGGGTGGATGGGGTGAACAAGGTTCTCTCCTTGCAGCAGGATATTGCAACAACAAAGAAGAGTAAGCTTATTTCTGCCGATGACAAGCAGAAGCTTATTGCCAACTTTAAGACACAGCTCGATGCAGCCCAGAAGGTTGCTGTTGCCAACAAGGCTCAGGAACAGCAGTTGGCAAAGGAAGCCGTTGCCTATAATAATAGTATTGCCAAGTCCTACAAAGAGCAGGTTATTGCTCAGGAAAACAAGAAACTTGCTGCCTTGAAAGCGGAGTACACCCAGGAAGTTGAGAAGATTAAGGCTGACGCTCAGTCTCAGATTAATGGACTTTCCAGCCGCTATTCCGGAAATGAGTTGAAGGAAGAAATCAGTGTAAAGAAATATGAGTTAAAATCAGCTCTTTTCGATGCAAAGAGTCGCTACACTTCTGCTGTGGAAAAGTGCAAGGATACTAAAAATCAGGCCTTTATTACCCATGTTCAAAAGAATAGAAGCCTAAGAAATGGTAAGACAAACTTTGCAGAAGACATGAACTTGAATTTCCGTGATTACATTTACAAGTTCAAACTTTCTAAGTTCTTCTTGGATAACGGATTGTATCTTGCAATCTTGGTATTCTTCATTGTTTGTATCGTTTTAGCTCCTCTGTCTGGTAGCGGAAACCTGCTGACCTTGCCTAATATCTTTACCATTTTGGAACAGAGCTCTGTTCGTATGTTCTATGCCTTGGGTGTTGCTGGCTTAATCTTGCTGGCAGGAACTGACTTGTCTGTGGGACGAATGGTTGCCATGGGTGCTGTTGTAACTGGTTTGATTCTTCATCCTGGCATGAACATTGTTAAGTTCTTTGACATGGGGCCTTGGGATTTTACTGCCCTGCCCATGGGTGTTCGTGTTATCATGTCCTTGGTCATTTCCATTGCTCTCTGTGTGGCCTTTAGCTCCTTTGCAGGCTTCTTTACTGCGCGCTTTAAGATTCACCCCTTTATTTCTACTTTGGCTACCCAGCTGATTATCTACGGTCTGTTGTTCTTTGGTACCAGTGGTACACCAGTTGGTTCTATTGACGGTGGTATTAAGGATGCATTGGGAGGACGTTGGATTTTGGGTGTGTTGAATGGTGAGTTGATTACCTTCCCAAAATTGATTATTCCTGCTATTATCGCCATTATTGTAGCTTGGTTTATCTGGAACAAGACCACCTTTGGTAAAAATATGTATGCTGTTGGTGGAAATGCCGAAGCTGCCAGTGTAAGTGGTATTAGCGTATTTAAGGTAACTATGGGTGTATTCATCATGGCTGGTATC
>JAGBXW010000026.1 GCA_017629095.1 Treponema sp.
GTGGGTCAATCAGGACTGGGGCAGTGCAAGTTGCCGAACGGGTTCTTTTGATAACATCTTCAGTGCTTACCACGACTTCAGAAATTCTCAGCAGTGGAATTAAAATAAAGGGTTGACAAGTTCAACCCTTTATGTTATAATAAAACCATCAAGAGAGAGGAGATACAACAAATGACTAACACCTATTACGATACTATCAATTGGATTTATTTGGAAACCTGTGCTGAGATGGGTATCTCCGTAGAGTGCTACATCAGCGAAGACCGCAAACTGATGAAGCAGGTCTGGAATGATGGCTATGTGGAGGTTCATGAAATTGGGGATTGACAAACTCAATCCTTTGTGCTATAATAAGACCATGAAAGAGAGGTAATAAAAATGGTAGAAAAGTGTCAAGATTGTCCCAACTGGTATAAAAAGCCTGATGGAAAGACCAATCCCTGCGAGAGCTGTCCTCATAGGAAGCGAGGGTGAAACCTCGCTTATTTTTATTGGCCGCGCGCCCACGGTCCAAACGCGCGGTTTTTCCATTTAAAGCAGTAAAGCAACAATTTTTTCGCACTTTCACGCGTTAAAGTATTAACTTACTAAATCCCATAAATCTACTAATTAACGCACTTCATTTGATTAAAGTAAAATATTTTTTAAAAAGGTATTGACAAATGCATGGTTTCATGCTATAATAAAGAAAAAACAGAGGAGAATGAAACATGAACTACGAAGAAAGATACTGGGAACTGCGTGAGGCAGTAGAAAGAGCCGAGGATGAAATGGTCGGTGGAAAGCCCAACAGCACCGAAAGATACAAAGAAGCCCTTTCTGTCTATCAAGACTTCTGCATGGACATGCTCGAAAGGCTGATGGATGAGAATGAAGATGTTCTTAAAAATTTAAAATAAAGGGTTGACAAAATGTCAACCCTATGCTATAATTAAGGTACAAAAACGAACTGAAAGGAATTGAGACAAATGGCTAAGAAGTATAGAGTTTTTGCTGAAAGTGACGAAATGAATGTGACCTTTGATTGCCGAACCGTTGAGCAGGCAAGCGAAAAATACTTCCTGCTAATGGACATGGGCAGTTTCAAGGGCGGTCACATCATGGACAATGAAACTGGTGAGGTCTATGCCCATTTTGACAATGTCGGCAACTGGCTGAACAGCCACATAAATCTTGCCACTAATTGGGGAGAATAAAATCTCCCCAAAAATTTAAAAAAACCTATTGACAAACCCAAAAAGCTATGCTATAATAAAGAAAAAACAAAGGAGATATTCAAATGGAAATTTTATACATTTTACTCGGTCTGGCAGTAATTGGTGGAGTATCCGCACTTATCGGTTTTGTATGCGACAAAATCTTTGACTTATACTACAAACGCAAGAGTGCGAAAGAACATCAAGAACACCCCGACTTTTTCTATCAGGAAAACATTGTACTCGAAGCTTCTGACCTCTACTGGGAGCAGAACAAGAGAACCGCAAGCATCAAGGCAGAAATTGATAACATTCTCGCAAAAATCCATTATTATCCAGAAGCAAAGCAGAAAGAACTGGAAGAGAAACTGCGGGAACTGCGTTTTGACTATCAAGTAAATGAAACCGCACTCACTCCCCTGCGTGAAAAGATGCAGGAAGAAAGAGCGAAGCTTGATGAACTCGGTAAAAAATATTTTAAGAATTATGGATAAAAGGGCTTGACAACAAGCCCTTTATCTGTTATAATAAAAGCACAAAGAAACGAAAGCGAGGAAATAAAAATGAAGCATTATCTGTTTGAAGATTTGGAAACTGGCGAAGAATTCATCGTGGGTGCGGTCAGCATTGGCGAGGCTATGACAGTCGCAAGAGAATACTTTGATGAACCAGAGTACTGCTACCAGATGAGCGACTACGAAGCCGAGGCAAGCGGTCTGGATGAGTATTAAGAGAGGGGAGAGAAATCTCCTCTCTTTTTCTATTAGCTTTTTCGCACGTGCGCCCACGGCCCAGACGCACGTTATTTCTATTATACCAGACCTTGCACACTTTGTCAAGAGAAAAATGCGAAAAAAATAAAATAATTATTTTTCCCAAAATGCTTGACAAATACAACCAGATGTGCTATGATAGTACCATCAGGAGGGGCAAACCTCTCAAGAAAAGGAGATAAATAAAATGAGAACTATGACTGCAAAAGAGATTATTGCCATTACTAAAAAGCATTTGCCTCACGACACCATTATCACAGGTGCAGAAGATTTGAAGAAATGGATTTTGGCAAATCGCTTAGATAATTATGGATGGATGAAAGAAACTTCTTGTCATTACGCAATGAAGTTAATGGTTGAGCAGAATTTTCTTATTAAAGAAAAGAAAAATAAATTCATTAGAAACCCTTTAATTGAAATTAGGGCTTGACAAATCACCCATCCTGTGCTATACTAATTACAGAAAGAGAGGTAATCCAAATGAGAAAAAACATCACTATTAACTTTGATATGGATGGCACGATTGCTGACCTGTATGGTGTCGAAAACTGGCTCGAAATGCTGATTGCGGAAGATCCCACCCCTTACACCGAAGCACTTCCCTTACTCTGTCTCTCCGCACTGGCTCGCAAGCTGAACACAATGCAGAAAAATGGCTATGATCTCGGCGTCATCTCTTGGCTTTCTAAGGAAGCTACCGCAGAATATAATGAAGCTGTAACCGAAGCCAAATTGAGATGGCTTGCTAAGCACCTGCCTTCCGTTCATTGGGACTGTATCAACATCGTTCCCTACGGCACTCCTAAGCAGAACTTTTGCGGAAACCCTTTGGATGTTCTGTTTGATGACGAAGAACACAACCGCAATGCTTGGACTGGCAGAGCCTATGATGTGAAAAACATCTTGGAAATTCTCAAAGAAATTTGAGAATTTTCCAAAAATAGGTATTGACAAACTCCCACCCCTATGGTATAATGATTACAGAAATTAAGAAATGAGGTAAATAAAAATGATTAAGAATGTGGCTATCGGTAATTTTATTGTGAAGATTGGCTTCTACTTCCTCTCTGGTGCTTTCCTTTACTGGGGATGGAATGTGGTGGCTCCCCATCTGAATGCTCCCCTTTTCACCTATTGGGAAATGATGGCAATTCGCATGGCTATCGGCTCTTTGGCAAGAATTTTTATTCCTTTTGAAAAAACTCTTGACAAACGATTTTAAGTATGCTATAATTAAGGTACAAAAAAGGAAATGAGGTAAATGAAAATGATGAATTTGATTTGTGCTATCCCCGAAAATGTTGGTTGGGTTCTGGTCGGTGCGACTGGTATACTGTGCGTGGTTATGGCTGTCAAGCTCGGCAAAATCCTTGTTGAGATGTGGAAAGAATGGCATGAAGACCCTGACGAATTTTGTGATGAAGTAGAATATTAAGGCTTCTAAGGGGTTGAGCCTATCAGCCCCATTCCATTAGCGTTCATAATAGTCTCCTTTCTATTTTGTTTTGCGGGAAATCCTCAGTCTGCGGGCTGGGGATTTTTCGTCATTTTGCACAAAATTTGGCCGCTCGCTCACGTGCGCTGCGAGCGGAATTTCCATTATACCATAACCCCAGCAATTTGTCAATCGGCAAACCGCACAAACATCACACCTAACAAAATCCCATAATTGTACAACATTACCAGTTGACTTCTATTGGTATCCGTGTTATAATGTTAATGTCAAGAGGGGATGACCTCAATAATCCTGTGGCAGAACAGAAACAAGCGGACTGAAACCAACAGACACCATCCAGTAGCCAAATGGCGAAGTATGGGTGTTGCGGTAGACTTAGGGCAGCGACAGAAACTATACAGGTGAGAGGATGAAAAATAGTCGCGAATATTTTTCAAAATCCTCTTGACAAACTTCCAAAAGTGTGTTATAATGATAGCACAAGATGTTCCATTAGCTCAGTTGGCAGAGCATTGGATTTTTAATCCAAGTGTCCGCAGTTCGAGTCTGCGATGGAACACCACTTACCTCCTATCTCCTTTCTCTTTCTCTTTGTGCGGGAAGCCTTGACCTAAAAAGTCAAGGTTTCTTGCGTTTTTTAGAAAAAACCTATTGACAAATCCATTTTGTTGTGCTATAATCTAATTACAAAGAAACGAAAGTGAGGATACCCCAATGAAACAGATTTATGATTTTCAGCAAAAGATTTTTATTAAAGGACAGACTAACGATTTCAAAGACACTTCCATTTGGCGTCATTACTGCCTGCTCTCTGATGAAGAAGTCGTCCAGAGGTCTGGCAGATGGACTTTCCGCACCTTTGATGACCTGTGGCGGTATCTGGAAGAAATGGATGCTATTTTGAATACTAAGCATTGGACTAACTGCTTCGGTGTCCGCAAGGTGCGTTTTGAATTGGGATTATTTGACCATTGCACAGTAAGCGAAAAAAGATATCACGAAGTTACTTTGTGGCATCACATGAAAGAAGAAGAAAGGGTTAGTCTTAACACCTTGATGGAAAATCTGCCTGCTGATGACATGGTTGAGTATCTGCGAGAAAGAGGTCTTGGAATTGAAAATAGGGGTTGACAAATCGTCAGCCCCATGCTATAATAAGTACATCCAAGAGAGAAAGGTTGATAAAAATGACTTCTAACGAAATCAGAAAAGAGATTGCCTGCCGTTGCGGTTTTACTGACCCCAAGGATGTGCGTTGCTACCATTGTAAGAAGTGGGGCTACAATCGAGGACTCACAATGAATGATGTTGGTGAAAGTGCCTGTGCTCTTCGCAGAGGAACACCTGACCGCAGAACCGCAAGTTATCAGTTCTGCCGTAATTTTGAGTATGTGGGAAATGGGGGTTGACAAATCCTCTTTCCCGTGATATAATTAAGATACAAAAAAAAGAAAGGAAATGACAAAAATGTTAGAGCTGATTTGTAGAATTCCCAACCATATTGGTTGGATGATGGTAGGTGCCTTGAGTGTGGCTTGTTGGGTTATGAGTTGGAAGGTCGGCAAGCTGATTTACATGGCTATCAAAGAGCGAATGGAAGATGATGAATTTAAAGAATGAGGGGTTGACAAATTCAACCCCATCTGCTATAATAAACCCAAGAGGTGAAAGAAAATGAATGAAAAAGAGCGTAATCAAGAAACTATTGAACGACTGAAAGAAATCCAGAAGAATGATGGTTGGGGACACATCCCCACTATTGGCGAAAGCGAGGGTTGGATGGGAAATGAGAATTAAATGTCCTAATTGCGGGAGCACCGCACAAGTAGAATTTATGTGGGCAGAAACAGATAATTATGGGGTTGAATTTGAAAAAGAATACACTTGCGGATGCGGTTGTGATTTCGTGGTCTTTTTCAAAGCAATCGAAACAAAAATCTTAAACGAGGGATAAACCCCTCGTTTTTTCATTTCAATTTTTTGGCGGCCCGGCGGCGAACGCCCTGGGCCGAATTTTCTATTATACCACACCGCCACAAATTTGTCAAGCAAAATTTTCAACAAATTTTAATCCCCCAAAATCCCATTATTTGTGCAACATTACCACTTGATTTCCCCGTCCAGATGTGATAGAATGTTAGTGTCAAGGGGCGGTAAGACCATCTCGATGAGTAGTGGCTCGACCCACAGCGTAGTCAAAAAAATGGCAAAAACCCCTTGACAAACCCCATCAAGTATGGTATAATCTGTATGTAAGGTTGAGGGAGCGATGGCAAACCCCAACCAATAACTGAAAGGAATAATGAGAATGTTTACTGAAAAGGAAATCGACCACCGCATCCACTATCTGCTCCAGATTGACACCGAAGCCACGAACTGCCTCCAAGAGGGATGGAGTATCAGCAAGAACGCTCTGCCCTATGATGTTGGCTTTGCTGTCATCGACACCCATGCCAATATTTATGAAACCTTTGATTTTGTAAATGCTGACATTTACTGCAATGAACCCGAACTGATGGAAAGTGCGTATTACGCAGACAAGCTTCCGCAGTATGAAGCAGAAATCGAAGCAGGTATCCGCACCCTTGCCACTTCTCGCACCATCCGCAAGGTTATGCTCGATGCAATCGAAAGATACCACATCAAGGAAGTTGTTGCCCATAACGCAAGATTTGATTGCGATACTCTCAACAATGCAGTCAGATGGGATACCAAGTCTAAATACCGCTACTGGTTCCCGTTCGGTATGGTCGAATGGTGGGACAGCATGAAAATGGCTCGGTCTGTTATCTGTAAAATGCCCACTTATAAAAAGTTCTGCAAGGAAGTTCTCGGTCTGGAAAGAGTGTCCGCAAGTGCGGAAAACCTTTACCGCTTTATCAGCGGAAACCCCAATTTTAAGGAAGCCCATACAGGTCTGGAAGATGTTTACATCGAAGCAGAAATTGTGGCTTATTGCTACCGACAGCACAAGCCCATGGAAAAGTTGCTTTTCAAGCCCAAGGAAATTGACTGGGAAGCAAATCCCACATGGGAAAGAATTTAATAATTCTTTCCCAATTTCCAAAAAAAGTTCTTGACATTCAAGACCACATCTGCTATAATAGGTAATGTAAGGGGAACACCCCTACAAAATAAATAAGGGTAGCGACCTACCGCCAAAGAAAGGAATTGATACTATGTCTAACACTAAGAGAACCCCCAAGCGTGAGCATTTCAACACCCTGCTGACCCTGTCCGAGGTCAAGGCAAATCCTGCTCTGGTTGAATTTATCAATCACGAACTGGAACTGCTCGACAAAAAGAATTCCGCTGAAAAGAGAATGACCCCCACCCAGATGGCTAATGAGGGTATCAAGGGAGAAATCCTTGATGGCATGGAAGCTAACCGCCTCTACACCATCACCGAAATCATCAAGGAAATTCCTGCGTGTGCCGAGATGACCAATCAGCGAGTGTCTGCCCTTGTGCGACAGCTGAAAGATGAGGGTAAGGTTGAGCGAATTGAGGAAAAGCGGAAAGCTTATTTCCGTCTGGCTCACTAAACCAAAAAGTCAAGGGGAGCGAAAGTTCCCCTTGACAAACCTTCCAAAGTATGCTATACTTAATACAGAAAGGAAGTGTTGCTATGAATAAGCAAATCGAAGCCATGAAGAAACTTGGCTATACCGATGCGGAAATCGCAGAAATGTTGGAAGCCGACAAGCGAATTGACCGTGGCGAAAAGTTGTTTGAACTTGACCCCGAACTGGAAGCAGGTGCGAAAAAGGCAAGGCAAGCCGACCGCAAAGCCAACAGCGAGCCTGTCAAGCGAGAACGCAAGGCAAACGATGACAAGCGAACTCTGATTGAGGTTATCAGCAATGCGGTCAATGCGGTTGCCGATGAAGCGGTGGAAATCACCAACATCGAAAGAGAAATGGTTTTCCGCTACAAGGGTGCGAAATACAAAATCGTGCTGTCTGCTCCCCGCAGTTAAGGGGAGCAGAGAAAGGAAAAAAATGGAAGATTTAGAATATTTGTCTCAGGAACTCCAAAGAGCATTTGAGGCGGTCAATGAGGCAGAAAAAGAATTGCAAATGGCAAAAGAGTATCAGCAAAAGATTATCAATGATTTTGTCAATGCTTTAGTGTCCTCGAGCTGAGGACACTTTTTCTATTTCACTTTTCACTTTAGCGATTTAATTGATTAAAGCGCTCGGGCGTTCACATACGTGGCACCCGGAATTTTTGTCAATACCAATAATCAACAATTTTTTAATCGCTTTTTTGTATAATCTGCCAATAGACATTTATCCCGTAATCTGGTATACTAATCACAGAAAGGAAGTGTATTAAATGTTAATTGCTATTTCTGCTGTTTTCATCCTTGTTATGATTTATGTAGCACTTACTATTCACAAGGCTATCGCAATTATTAAATATCACAAGGAAACCAACAAGCCCAGCGTTCCCAAGGGTGAATTTAGAGTGGGCAATTAAAATTGCCCCTTGACAAATCCAACAGTCTATGATACAATAGACTTACCAAATGAAAGGAGAATAAATCATGAATACTAAGTTACTTACCATCTTTATCCTGCTGAATGTGGCTAATGTCATCATCCAGACCATTAAATCCATCGCTACTGTCAAATGCGGTAAGGTGGGTGCGTCCCTCACTAATGCGGTTGCCTATGGTTTGTATACCATCGTCACCATCTACTTGATGTGCGACCTGCCCTTGATGTGGAAAGCTGTTATCGTTGCCTTGTGTAATCTTGTCGGTGTGTTCGTTGTCAAGTGGGCAGAAGAAAGACTGCGGAAGGACAAGCTGTGGAAGATTGAAGCCACCGTCCGCAATTCTTATACGGAAGCACTCCATGAGAATTTGACCGCAAGGGGTATTCCCCACAATTACATTCCCGACCTCGGCAAGTATACTGTTTTCAATCTCTACTGCGAAACGCAGACCGAAAGCAAGTTCGCCAAGGAAATCCTTGACCGCCACAAGGCAAAGTATTTTGTGAGCGAAAGCAAGGCATTGTAAAATAGGGGGTTGACAAACCCCCTTCCCTATGGTATAATAAACTCACCAAGGGAAAGGAGAATTGCAAATGAAAACGATTGAACAAATCATTGCCATTATGGAAAATGTGTTCACCTACAAAGGATTTGACGAAGAATTTTTGGAAGATTTCTGCGACAGATACGACTTGTCCTATCGCTATGGTGAAACCAGATGGGTCATCTATTGTGACCGATGGAGCGAAGTTCTCAAAATTCCTCGCTATGACAATGTCCAAGAGGATGTAAATCATTGCGAAATGGAAGTAGATTTTTACGAAAATGCAAAATTGTATCGCATTGAAAAAATCTTCTTGCCCATTTACAAAGTGGCAACCTTGCGGTCTGGGGTGGAAATTTACAGTCAGCCCAAATACACGACTTCTGCTTGTGAAACCCCTTACAGAGAGAACAAGCGACTGCGTGAAAAAATCAATTTTGAAGTGGGATTTTCCAGAGCCTCAGATAAAAAAATGTTTATGTATGACCATTATCGTATCAATGAATTGTGGTGGTCAAGGGCTTGGCAGATTTACGGAAAAACTTTCATGCGACAGCTTCAAATTTTCAGTAACGATTACTGCATTGGAGATTTACATGGAAATAATGTGGGTTGGCTTGGCAAACAGCCTATCATTCTGGACTACGCAGGATTTAATAGTGAAGATATAAAATAAGTCTTGACAAACAAATAATCCTGTGATATAATGTAATCACAAAGGAGAGATAAACATGACAATTAGAAAAATTCCACCTTAGCAAATTCCGCAAACTATTAAAATTTGATTGAATTGGAGAGTATTAAAATGAGAATTTATAGACCGCCTTAGCTGACAAGTGGCAACGAAAATGTATTAGAACATCATTTTCTGCCCCTCGGTGTATTAAGTTTCTTTCGTCCTATTCTTGAGAGTATGCCGTTGTATTTCACTCTTATTCTTAAAGAAAGACCACAGGGGGTCGACACCTTGTGAAATCCTGCTTGAAAGTGTGATGCTTCAAGTGGGATTTATTTTTTTTTATTATGGTTTAGCGATTTAATTGGGTGAAGTGCGCCGGCCCGAGCACGTGTGCCCAGGGCCGAATTTTTATTATACCATGCCGCCCACATTTTTGTCAAGAGAAATTTTCAACAAAATTATTTACTTAAAAATCCCGTAATTTGTGCATTTTGCCTATTGAAATCCAGAAGTAGATGTGATAGAATGTTAGTGTCGAGAGGGGATAGAACCCTTGGGCGAGGATAATAGAATGTAAGTCCCACAGTTGTAGTCGTGGCGCGCAGACGAAAAAAATTCTAAAAAACCTCTTGACAAACTCATTCAAGTGTGATATAATCTAAATGTAATCAAGAGAAGCCACCTCTTAAAAAGCAGAAAGGAATTGATACTATGACTAACAAGAAGATGACTAAGGCTCAGATGTTCGCTCAGATTAAGGCTAACTATCCTCTGACCGATGAGGAAGTCGCTTTCATCGACCACGAACTCGACCTGCTTGCTCGTAAGAACGCAGGCGAGAAGCGACAGACTCCCACGCAGATTGCCAATGAAGGCATCAAGGATGCCATTCTGGATGGCATGGAAGATAATCGCCTGTATACCATTACGGAGATTATCAAGGAGATTCCCGAATGTGCGGACATGACTAATCAGCGTGTTTCTGCTCTCGTCCGTCAGTTGAAGGACGAAGGCAAGGTGGAACGCATTGAGGAAAAGCGGAAGGCTTACTTCCGCAAGGTCGCATGAGGGATGGGGCATTTGCCCCTCCCTCTCTAATGAAAGCAAGGTGATTTAATGGCTGAAAACCAAAAGGAAAAGCTAATGCGGATTTTGGGGTGTTCGGCTGATGAAGCAGAAGACATCATCGCCACAGACCGCATGATAGACCAAGGGAAACGCACCCCCTATGACCTCTCCAAAGAAGAAGAAAAAGCGGCTATTAAATACGCAAACTGTACCGATAAACAGCGAAAAACCGAAACAAAGCCCAGAGAACGCAAAGAAAACCCCACAAAGGGCGGAATTATTGCGGAATTGGCTGAATTTTTGGAGAAATCCAGCGGTTTTGCTTGTCAAAATGTGGAAATTACCAATAAAGAGCGACAAATTGCGTTTGTTGTTGGTGAAAATCGCTACGAATTGACTTTGGTACAGAAAAGACCGTCCAAAACCTAATAAAATCGCCCTTTTTGGGCGATTTTTTCTATTTTTTCTGCGTTTTTGTGCAAAATATACAAAAATTTGGCCGCCCGCCCTTGGGCCTTATGGGCGGAATTCGGCATAATAACCAACTCACGCATTTTTTTCTCACGATTTTTTGTGTAATTTGCCATCTTGTATTTTCCTATAATTGTGCTATAATGGTAATGGTTAAGGGAAGCGATGGCAAGCCCTAATTAAAAATGAAAGGAAAATAAAAAAATGGAAGCAAAAATTTTGTATCGAAAGTTTAAGGATGGCAGACCTGCGGTTGCCATGGAGTTCATGCCTGACTGTGGAGAAAATCTCAAAGATGAAGAAGCAGTTTATTTCTTTAAGTTTTTTAATGAATTCGCCCTTGAATTCAATAAGGTCGGCACATCGGCAAGAAATGTGATTGCTCGTCTGCGTGAAGAAATCGGTGATTATTCTAAGAAATTTGATATTCGCAGAGTTGAAATTCATCGCATTGTAAGTTGTAATGGCTGTCCTGCTGAGGGTGCGGAGAGTGCTTTGCGTGCGGAACTTATCCGCCAGTATCCCACCGCCTTCCGCAAGAATGACAGATTTTTTGGTGTGGATATTGACCCTGCTATTTTCGATAAAATTATGATTGATTATTTTTCAAATAGGGATTGACAAACAATCCCTAATCTGCTATAATGATTATAGAAAACAGAAAGGAACTGATAACGATGAAAGAAAAGCTGATTAAGTATTGGGAACGCAAAGAACGGCAGATGAAGCAGTCCGCCGAATACAAAGTCAATTTCCTGTCACAAGCTTTTGGTGCGTTGGAGTTCGCCATGGAAACCCTTGATAACTGGGATGATGAAGCCGAACTCATTGACCTGTGGAATGATGAATGGAAGCCGAGATTGGAGGCGATTGTTTATGAAGTGTAAAAACTGTCCTTTGAGTTGGGTGGATGAGGGGGCGAAATGCCCCACCTGCCACGCAGACCCCAACTTCCCTGCTCCTTGCGAATATGACGATGAAGATTTGTATTACATGTATGATGAGGGGTGATGAAAAAATGAAAGAATGGATTGTTGATATAAGAGACAATACTTTTTATGTTATCAAGGCAGATACGCGAGAAGAAGCCATTGAAAAGGCTTTGGATTTTTGGGCTGAACGAGAACCCGACATTCATGCAGAAGAAATTGAGGAGGATTAAAAAATGGAAATGGTTGTTATTGTTAAAGAAGAAAATGAAATTCCCGCTAACTGGAAAACCGCAGAAGAGTGCCGAGCCATTGCCGAAGATTGGAGCAATGAAGAAATTAAAAAGTGTGTTGATAAATTGATGACCGAAATTGTTGCTAAGTCTAATGCGGGTGGTGTAGAAGCTCGACTGCCTGTTAGAGGTGGACGCCCTACGCATTTTTATAAAACCTTGGAACAGGTTTTGACTTCTTTGGGGTTTAAGGTGTATTCACCCAAATACCCTTGGGAGGGAGATAAAAAGAGTTGGTTTATTTCGTGGTAAAATGGGTGAGATAATCACCCATTTTTTTTGTGCAATTTACCTATTGACATTTGCGGCCGGGTGTGGTATAATTGGCGGGCCGACAATGGTCGAATAAGCCCGAATTTTTACTTTGTCAAGCCTTTTGGAAAAATTTCTCTCGCTTTACCGAATTAAAGTGCTAACACGCTAAATCCCGAAAGTCTCTCTCCGCGCGGACGCATCTTCCCGCTCCAACACCCCATATGGCTTCTCTATGAGTGTCAGGCCGGTCGCGGACGCGGCAGGCCGAGTTCGCCGATCGGTACCCCATATGGAAATTTTTTGCTACTTCTAGCGGCCGTCCATATGCGACTAATTCTCCCGTAAAGCGAGCACAAAAAAATGCGTTTTTTTTATAGGGATTTTTGTTTCTAATACATTTACTTACTTCGTCCAAACATATACGATCGGCTTATTATTATTCTCCTCCAATTATATTATATCATAAAAAAATAATATTGTCAAATTCCCGATCGGTAAAAATGTCTTTTTTTAATATTATATCAAAAATTTTTTAAAAAGTCAAATTGTCATATGCTCTTCCAGATTCAATAAAATTCGCCACGATTTTTTTAATGTTTTACCTATTCTGGACAATTTGTCACGAGAGGCATTTTACTTACGACGTAGTTAGTTCTAACTTAGTCCAGGTCGAGCAAAAACAGCATTCCCGCAAAACCTCTCTCCAAGAGCGATCGGGACATCGGGAACCGCAAATTTGATTTTATAAAAAATTTATGTTATAATATAAGTGTAAATAAAGAAAGGATGGTAATTACCTATGTATGATATGAATGAGATCTTGGCTCTGTTGAAGGAAGGCCAGAGTGTAGAAGATATTGCCGCATCTTTTACTAGTGCTTTAAATTCCGCAATCCAGGAGCAGGAGAAGCAGAAGAATGAAATTGCGGCCCGCACTGAGAAGATCGATGCTCTAACCAATATTATCAATAGCATTGTTGATTTTGCTAATAAGTTTTATCCTGACCTGATTCCTGAGGATATGGATATGGATTTTACCGCAGAAGATGTTGGTCTTTTGGCTGATGAATTGGATGAAACTGTTGAAGAAGTGGTCAGCCTTATGAAGTTGCTGAATGTGCCCGCTCACAAGAAGAGTAAGGTTATTGTAAAGACCCCTAATAAGGAGCCTGTTACTTTTACCGCAAATAATGTTGATTTTGGCGATGCTATGAAGGAATTTTTTAAGAGAAACGGTCTTTAATAAAATTCGCCACGATTTTTTTGGCATTTTTAATTAAGGTGATAAATTCTCCACGAGAAGTAATGTGGTAGTGAAATTGCCTGAAATTTTAATGTTTGAGAATAATAAAGAAAAGGGAGAGACAAATTCTGTCTCTCCCTTATTTTTTTATATTATTGTGTGGCTTTGACGATGACGAAGGCGGGGAAAATGAAATGGTATGTCTAGGACCGATCGGGCCACCACATCTTCCCTATTCTCACCTTATTTCACCACAATTTATCTATTATTTTTATTCCAGAATAATAATAGGATCATAAGTACGATTAAAAAACTCATCAACCGTTTTACTATATTTCTTATAAAAATCATCTTCTCCAAAAGTAGAGGTAACTGCGGCTGTGCGCTCAGTCAAATATCTTTTACCATTAACTTCCATAACACTACCATTATCATTTAAAATACCAATTACATAACCGCCTTTTACCATTTTCATTCCATCATCCGCAATTACATAAATCATATTTTCATCTGTCATTTCATAATCTTTTTTCTCAATGATATTTACTTGTTTTCCCTTCCAATTTCCAACAATACCCCTACGATTTTTATAACCCATTTTTTAAAATCCCTTCTTACAAAATTTTGATTTCATTTTTTCTTTTATTATATCATATTTTTACAGTAAAATCAAACGAATATTTCTTACCCTCGCCTTTTCCTCTTTTCTACGAGGGGTCGTGAGACCCCTCCCCCAGTTTTTCGTTTCGCACTAGCGAAACAAAAACTACACATTAACATTTACATTTACATTAACATTTACATTGTGTTTGTAAATGTTTGTATTTTGGTATTTTGGTAAAAATCCAAAAATGTTTGTAAAATTTTTGGTAAAAATGTTTGTATTTTTGTTTGTATTTTGGTAAAAATCTACTTTGTGATAAAAATGTTTGTATTTTGTTTGTAAAATGTTTGTAAAAATTTTAGAAGTAAAATCCAGTTTTGGTAGTAGGTTTCACCTATTCTACCTCTACCGATCTCTCATCCTACTAGCATTTTTCATTACTCTACAAACATTTTTCCTAATCGTTTGTATTTTTGTTTGTATTTTGGTAAAAATTTAAATTTGTTTGTAAATTTTGTTTGTTTTTTGGTAAAATTGTTTGTGCGGCCGGCTCACCCTATGGTGGCATCTAGTCTGGCTCTTCGCGCAATAACTCTGGAAAATTAGTCTTTATGAGGTTCAATCTATAGCTAACAGTTTGCTACGTAAGCCCCATTCTCTCTGCGATCTCCTTTTGCCGGACCCCATTCTTATAGAAAGCCGCAATCTCTTCAAGCCGCAATTCTTTAATGCGCTTGTTCTTTACCCCTTCTTTGCGGGCCTCATATTTCTACACATTGTTGTCAGTAATAACTCGGGCCGGAGCCAATAGCATATCAATCATCATATCATCTGAGCTAATCTATCCAGTCAATACTAATTCAATAGCACTAATCGCTAATTCGCCCGCCATATCGGGATCAACCGCATACATCTTCTTAATCTATTCAAACATACTACTCATAATAATTCCACTACTTCTTACTTCAACATCGTTAAAAACTTCAATCATTCTGCGGCACCCCCTTCGATAAGCGCATCAAATGCTTTTAAAAGCTGAGGGGTTTCCTCATACACCCAACAATTAAATCGTGGATTGTTAGGATTTTTCATTTCAGTAAGATACACAAAGCCCTATTTCTATAATTCAATATGTATCTTTAATGAATAAATAATTTTAATTTTTTGATTTGACATTTTAAAGCTCTCCTTTTTAATTTGGGTTTTCGTTTAACTTCTTAGTAACTCTATCCGTCATTAAGAATTCTTTGATTGCGCGACGCACGATCTGCGAAACGCTCATATCATTTTCTTTTGCTATTTTTTGAAGAGCCTCTTTTTCAGTTTCATCAATTCTAATTGTAATAGTTGCCAATTTAATCACCTCTCTAATAGTGTGAAAAAACAAATAATTACATTTACTTATTTTGTCCTACAATTAACTACAATTAATTGATTTTTATAAAAAAATATAATATAATATATATAGAAAATAAACAATGAAAGGAAATGGTAATATGCTTGGTAATTTTAATCCCTCTGCGATTGTTAATGAAATCTATGATATGATGGATGATTATGAAATCCACGGTTGCGATCTTTATGATTTTGGTCTAACCGATGCGATTGCGGATTATCTTGCTAATTGCCTTCATATTGAATATAATCTCGCTTGTAGCGACTGGCCCAATGAAGAGGGTGGAGTTTGCGGCGTTGCGTTCGTAGATGACGGCCATCCGCAGTTAATCATGTTTGATTACAAATATTAAGGAGGAAAAAATATGAGTGTAGATTATAAAAATGGGCTTGCGTTCGGGTGGCTTGTAAGTAGCCAGGAGTACGACGAAATGGTAGCCAAGACATATGAATATCAAGACGATTTTATCTGCGTTGATTACTATACTAGTAATCCTCAATATATTTTTGGTATTTGGCTTTATACCGTTGAAACGGGTACCGTTAAAGAATTTAATATTAACGAACTCGCACTAGCAATTCCCGTTGATTTTATGGGCGAATGGGGAGCTAAATTGCGTGATATGGGTAAGGGCAAATGGTTTGATGAAGAAGAGCGATTGCCGGGACTATATCTTGTGGGGCAGGTGTATTAAGTGAAACGCTTTTGTAAAACTTGTGCGATGCTGAATCAAAAACTACTTAAATGTAAGCGTTATGGTAGCGATGTAAATCCAAACGAAGATACTTGTAGTAAGCATACATCGGCATCTATTTTCTGTGCTATTTGCGGAAGGGAGCTACTTAAAGAAGGTTCTATTATTGACGGCGATAGAATTATTTGCGGCGAGTGCTTAAACGCAATGGGGACTTGTGCTGTTTGCCGCAATGGTAATTCTTGTGCTTTTGAAACGGATCCGTCGTCCTTGCCGAAAATAGTTCAAAAACAAATTAGACAGGGTAATATGACTTCCGTCGTTCAAATTAAGAACCCCGATAGAGTCGAAATTACCTGTAAGAAATATTGTCCTTGTTTCAGCCCTGAAAATGGCTGTTTAAAACAAAGTGGAGTGTGTGATAAATATGATGAGATATGATTTGTATGCGGGACCGATCGGTGAAACGAAATATATAAAGTCCGCTGAATTTCTTACACTTAGAGAAGCAGAGGCGGAAGCGAGAAGAATTGCCAAAGAAATGTATGGTGATGATGGTGCTTGGTCTGTTTTTCCTGTGAGAGAAGTTTATTCTTAATTTATTATAGCATAAAATAAATAAAAAATCAATTACAATAATCCTCTTGGCAAAAGCCATAGAGGATTATTGATTTTTTTATAAAAAAATGTTATAATATTTATAGAAAGTTAAAGAGGTGATATTTATCAAACTATGGATTGATGATGTGCGGCCCGCACCCGATGATTATCTGTGGATTAAAACCGTTAATGACGCGAAGAACATAATTAATTTTACTGAAAATGCTCGTCCTGTGATTAAGATTGAACTCATCGATACGGACCATGATGCTGGTGATTATGCCTATGATGGTGGCGATTATATCAAATTCCTCGACTGGCTCGAAGAGACCGGCCGCAGTTATCCCATTCGTATCCATAGCATGAATCCAGTAGGCGTCGCCAATATGCGGGCTATCATTCAGCGTAACGGTTGGAAAGAAATTCGTTAAGAAAGGAAATGATACTATGATTATTTTGGCTAATTGCGGCAATGGCTATTGCGGTTGCGAATCCGAGGATGTGTTCTTCTATGAAGACGGCACTCCCGAAGCCATCATTAATGAAGACATTTGGCAGTGGGCTTGCGAGAATGGTGAGTCTTACGCCTACGTTCATTTCGGCTGGGAAGAGTCTTACACCGACGAGGAGTATGACGACTATCTGGAAAATTATGTTGATTATAATTGGCGAGATGTCACCTACGAAGAATATCTTGAATGGTGTGAAAATTGGGGTTATGAACCTCGTGAGGAGGCTATGTTGTTTTGAAAGAATGGTATGTTTCTTACACCTATCTTGACACTATTCAAGTCCCCGATGATTGGGATTATGATAAAGTAATGGAATGGGCTATTGGATTGCGGCCCGCGGACGGCTACAATGATATTGAAATCTCGGAGGTTGTTAATGGCTAAAAATTATCTTAATGTTCGTATCTATGGATATAACAATACCAATGAATTGGAAAATCAAATTGCTGAATTTATTGCTAACGCACAAAATAAAGGAGTTTTCGCAGAAATTCAATATTCAATAAATAATGGTATTGTGTCTGCGTTGTGTATGGAATATAAAGAGGTATAATATGACCAAAAAAGTATATATTCTTTGCGAACAGTTCGTTCATAGCAGTAGAGATATCCACGGCACTTATTCCAATAGAGCAGATGTTGAGGAAGCATATCTTGATTTCTGTGAAGACTGGGCTTATGA
>JAGBXW010000027.1 GCA_017629095.1 Treponema sp.
GAAATCTCTTTTGTCTGGGGTTCTTAGGGGCCAGCAGCCCCTAAGCAGTGCTGGGGGAAAGGGTGGTTTTAGGAGGGGAAACCCACCGCTTCTGAGTAGAGGGGGTGTCCCCTCCTAACTACAGGAGGCATTACATGACTTTGGCGGTTAAAATGGCAGATGCACGATACGACGGTTACGATGAAGGTCTTTCCATCGGTCTAGAGCAAGGCTTGGAACAAGGCAGAGAACAAGGAGCCTACCAAAACAAGCTGGAGACAGCAAAAAATTTTCTTGCAGAAAGATTACCTCCAGAAATTGTTGCTCGTTGTACCAACCTCCCCCTAGAAACAGTCCTTGAACTAGCACAAACCAAGTAAAAACTTCATCCCCCACAAAAGCCTCAAGACAAAAAAAACACCCGCCGACACAAGCCAGCGGGCATTTTTTAGAACCAATCGGAAGAAGGATTATTCAGCTGAAAGACCAAGTCCTTCAACACCAGCACCTTCCAATGTCTTTTTGTCTACAGTCCAAGTTGTATTTACTTTCTTGTCTTTGTTTAAACCAGAAAGCATTCCATAAGATGCAATTGTTCCCTTTCCAGGATAAGTTGCTTTACCATCAACATAACCATAAGTTTCATGATTAATTGTTTCTGTAATTATTTTATCTCCAATCTTAATCTTTACAGTATATGTTCCCTTAGCCTTATCAACTTTTCCATCAGCACCATTTGCTTCTACGAAATCAACAGATACAGTATACTCAACAGGCTCATTGGCAGCATGAGAAACATCTTCAATAGAAGTTAATGCTTTTACTGTTTCTGCCTTTGCACCGGTAGTTGTATCAATGGTAGCATCTGCAGTATTTCCACCAGAAAGAGAGGTCATATTAGTACAATAATCGATATAGTATTGCAAGGAACCATCTTTTTTAGCTGGATCTTCTCCAAGACCTACAATGTAGTAGTTGTACTTTGCTATTGATTTATTGTTAATATCCTTTTCTTCTGTCTTAGTAAGTCCAAAAATAAATCCAGACTTACCATACTGGGGATAATCCATCTTAACAGTTACATCAACATGCTTCAGTTCATCATCTCCAGTACCAAACTGCTTTGCGGAACGAATATAGTTAGAATTATCTTTGTACTCAGCCTTCCAAACGTGTTCAAATTTTGAAGCACCTTCCTTATGCTCCTCAACACTTTCATCCATTGCTTTTCCACATCCCATTACCAGTCCAAGAGCTAGAACCAATGCTCCTGCCAGCAAAACCTTAGTCTTTTTCATAACAAATTCTCCTTGTTACGTAAAATATATTTACCCATACGGGTACGTGGGTATTGTAAGGCTATAAACTTGTATTGTCAAGGAATTGTTAAAACTTTGAGAAAAATTTTAATGGCTTTACAAGAAAAAAAAAGAGGGATGAGACTGAGTGGATAAAAAAATCCTGCTAAAAGTAGTAGAGTTACTAATAGCAGGAGAAATTTCCCTTGCATATATTTAACCTACCGTCCAGAAAACTGAATCAAGTCAAATAAGCGACTAATCTAAAATGTGACTTTAGATTAGTCGCAATACCAGTTTTACGTGGCTGGGGTTTCTAAGCCTGCTGCCACGTATTTTTTTAGCTGGGCGGCGGCTACCTTGGGATTGGTAATTACAGAGGGCCCCGCAATACAACCACCTTCGCAGGCCATAACCTCAATCAAGTTGGGACTTTGCTCTGTGTAGGGCAAGGTACCAGCGTTTATCTTTCCAAAATGAGCCAATTGCTTCATTCCGTTTCCTGTCAGGCCGTTTATCACTGTGGCGCGCAATTTTTCTGGATGCTTCAGGCGAACCCGTACTGCTTCTGCCACGCCACCACTGGCAGCAAATCCCCTTCCTGTGGCACTGGGAACAATAGCCCCTGGTTCAGCTGCTACTTGGGATACATCCACATCCTTGGCTATCAGGAAGGCACCAATTTCTTCCACAGAAAGCACATAGTCCACAAACTCGTCGTCCATTCCTTCACGCCGCTTTGCAAGACATGGCCCAATAAATACAGTCACGGCATCTGGATCTTCTTTTCGGGCTAGCTCCGCAGTATAGTGCATGGGCGTATGGGTTTCTGAAATGCAAGATTCCAGCTCAGGCACATGGCGACGCACTGCCCGCACGTAGGCAGGACAGCAGGAGGTAGTCATCATCTTGTGGCCCACTTCCATTCGCTCTTCAAACTCTCGAGCCTCATTGGTAGACGTAATGTCTGCACCAATGGCCACTTCCCAAATCTTGGCAAATCCCAATTCCTTCAAAGCACCTTCTAGCTGGCCAGGAGCCACTTTAAACTGAGCCGCAATGGAAGGAGCATACATGGCCACCACTTTTCGTCCATTCATAATATGCTTGATTACATCCACTAGCTGGCTTTTGTCCATCATGGCACCAAAGGGGCATTCTCGCATACAGTTTCCGCAGAAAATACACTTGTGGTAGTCAATTTGTTCCTTACCATGCTCATCTTTTGTAATGGCACCTACTGGGCAAGACTCCTCGCAGGGAACGGGAATCTTGATAATGGCGTGATAGGGGCAGTTTTGCATACACAGGCCGCAGTTTACACAGGTATTTTCATCAATATGAGCACGACCATTCTTGATTTCGATGCAATCTTTTACGCAGTTAGTAATACAGGGCCGAGCAAGGCAGGCTTGGCAAGCATTCGTTACCATGTAATGAGCCTTAACACAGGCATTGCAGGCTTCGTGCAGAACCGTCAGCATGGGCCAGGTGGGTTTTTCTCGCTCTAGGGCTTCCTTTGCGAATTCCGCCAGCTTCTTTTCGTCATCGTACTCTTCCACACTGTGACCAAGACGAGCCATAACCCGCATTCGCAAAATCTCTCTGTCGTGGTAAATGCAACACCGCACTGGTTCCTTTCCCAAGGGAGCCATTTCCCGGGGAATGGAGTGAACTCCTTCTTCCAGCTTTCCTTCCAACTGCAACTTTGCAATGCGAACAAGAATCTCTCGCTTCAAATGAGCAGCTTGATTATTTATATTCAGCATAATGAATCACCTTCCTCTGTTTTATAAGCTGTCTTCTAATTATTCTATAAATTATTATCTATTAAGTCAAGAAAAAATCTCTTGACAGATTCAAAACAAAGCTATATTCTCCTTGCTGCGCAGTTTATGAATCCTCAAAAACTCCTGCGCGTAAGAAATTAAAATCCTTAAGGAGGAACTATGGAAAAATTTCTGTTCAAGATGAAACGGGAATATGCTGACTTCAAGCTTTTGATGCGGAGCATTCCCTCCCTCACCATCACCCTTTTTGTCCTGTCTGTTGTTTGTGCTAACTTAATGGCCAACAAAGAATTAATCAACTACAAGTATGTTGCCCTAGATTGTGGTACCGTTTTTAGCTGGATTATGTTTTTGTGCATGGATGTAATCTGCAAACGCTGGGGTGGCAAGGCCTCACTGAAAGTTTCCATCTTAGCATTGGTGATTAACCTAGGTGTTTGCCTTTCCTTTGCCTTGCTGTCATTGGCTCCGGGAATGTGGGGCTCTTTTTACGACAGTGGTTTAATAGAAGTGAATACTGCCTTAAATGCCACCTTTGGTGGTTCCTGGTACGTGGTACTAGGTTCTTCTCTGGCCTTTCTCATTTCTTCTTGGCTGAACGCTGTCCTCAACAGCTGGATTGGCAGAACCACCAAGCTCGCTGGATTTAAAGCCTTTGCCCTGCGCTCCTACGTTTCCACCGCCCTCGCCCAACTGGTAGATAACTTGATTTTTACCACCACCGTGTCAAAAATCTTTTTCGGCTGGACCTGGACCCAAGTTGTAGTCTGTGCCCTTATCCAAGCAGCCTGGGAATTACTGTGCGAGGTGCTTTTTTCTGGGGTTGGCTATAAAATTGTCTGCAACTGGGAACAAGAACAAGTGGGTCAGGATTATTTGAACAAATCCGAGTGACTACCTGTATCAACAAGCGTCAACGTAAGAACTGATTTCTGTTTCAAATATATAAGCAACCAATCAGGTTACATCATGTGTTCAAATCTGCAAAAAGGACATTTAAATCAGTGTATCCCTCTACAGAGGAATCATCACAGATTTGTAAGGCTTCTTGCATTGCAGCTGCTAATTGTGCACTTGGCTGAATGTCTTCCTCTACATCTTGTTGGTAACGATACACAACATATCTGATAATTGAAGAAATTTCATCCAAGCAAGCTTCTGGAGCAGCTCTCACCTGCTCTAAAACTGTTTCATACGACATAACTCTCAACTCCTCATAAGCAGTATAACAGTTTTGTTAATGTATTTACAGTGGCTCAAGAACAAGTGGGTCAGGATTATTTGAACAATAAATGATATATGAATTACATCAACTTAAGTATTTCGTCTAAATTTCTTTTCCCATAAATGATACGTACGATAGTTATCATTTCGTCATCATGATGGACTTTAAAATAAATAATGTAATTATTTACTACTACTTTCCGAACAGTTTTATCTGACAAAAATTCATTGTTGACAGAAGAACCTGAATCAGGAAAAACTCTTAACAGATCTATTCTTTCAAAAATCTTTTTTTGTAAATTTTTAGCTGCTATTGGATTCTCTAAATTAACATATAGATAATCTAAAATTTCCTCAAAATCATGGATGGCTTGTTCCGTAAAGCGATAGGAATATTTAGAATCCATATTTGTCCGTCAACATTTTTTTCACCACATCTCCATCCTGCATTTTCCCCTGTTCAATTTCAGCAAGACCTGCATTAACAAGATGGGCTTCATAGACTTGACTCATAGTTTTTTTAAAATATTCAATATCCATTATTACTAGTTTATCTTGTCCATCTTTTGTAACAAACACAGGACCACCAGCCTCGGCACACCGTTTTTCTACTCCCACAGTATCTTTTAAATCACACATAGGAATCATGGTCATATACTTCCCCTCCAACGGTTCTAATTATACACTAAATGATAACATAATCCAAGAAACTCTTTTTTTTAGCAAGGCAAACAGTCTAGCACTTTTTCAATTCAATTAAACAACACGTTTTTTTACATCACACGGATAAGCCCTAGCTTATCCCATCTCTATCAAGTGGATAGCCGTGGGGAGAATCCACGACTATCCGATTGGTTCTATAGCTTAAGGGATGTAACCCGCAAGCACTTCTAAATTATTCTGCGTCCTCTGCAGCGAGCAAGGTTTTGTTAGGATCAGACTCGATAACAGTGTAGTTATTCACAGTTTTTACAATCTGACCTGCAGTACTGGATGGACGAAGCATACCGTATGCACCAATTCCACCAAGAGCATCAGTAGCTGTGAGGTTCTTATGCTCAAATGTTGGTATCTCAACATTCATTTTGTCAGCTTTGGGACCAAATTTTACAGAAATTGCCTTTGGATCTGTTACATCAATCTTTACAATAACAGATACAGCATCACCATCAACAGTTACATCTTTCTCGCTTACAGATGTCAACTTAACAATCTCTTCTGGTTTAGCAGTACCAAGAGTCTCTCCTGTTGTGGTCTGTGACAATGCTTTGGGATCCAATGCAGAATAATAATCCAAATAATATTCAGGAGTTCCAGTTGCATAATTTCTACCAACTCCGAGTACGTAAAAACTTACAGTTTTATTATCATTCTCATTTAAACTAAATACAAGACCAGCCTTGCTATTTTTGGCATTTCCAACCTTCAATTCTACTGTAGCTGTCTTTACATTCTTACTAGTTCCGAACTGGTCAAAGAAACGCAGGTAATCATTCTCACTGCTGTTTTCTTTTGTCCATACTTTGTCATACTTTTTTACGCTTTCAACATCTTCATCGCCGGATCCAAGTCCCTTACATCCAACAACCAACATGGAGAGTAAAGCTACTAATACCCCCCCCCCTCATAACTAACTTGTTCAATTTCATAGATTTACTACTTTTGCCTAAAATTGGCAGTATGAAATTTAAGCCTCATGGCTTTGTTACAGTCTAAGACTCACGGGATAATTTGTCAAGTACAAGATGCAAGATTTGTCAAAACTAGGAATACATCGTCAATTTTTTTGAGAAAAAGACAAATTTCTCACGTTTAAAACGAATAATTAGTATGTAAAGCAAGGAGGTAAAATGCTTAGTGAAGAAGAATTACAAGAAAAACTGTGGAAATGCAAACTGGGCATAAGAAAGAGTTACCACGTAGAAGCCGCTACTACCAAAGTGTAGCTGATGTAAGCACCACGCCAACTAGCAGTCAGTATCCAAACTTACCCGACAACATTCTTATTTTTATTTGTACATTTGATCCATTTGATAGAAACTTTCCCCGCTACACCTTTCAGTACACCTGCCAAGAGGCTGGACACCAGCTTAAGCTGGAAGACGGCTCGCTTCGTATCTTTTTGAACACTGCTACAACCAAGTTTTCATCCCTTGACCAGAAACTTCAAGCACTCTATCATTATTTGCAGAAATATCTTTTCTTCCGGGGTTCTTAGGGGCGGGAGCGGTTTCGCAGAGGCTCAACCGAGATTCGCTAAAATCGCTCAATATATCGCGATTTTCCGGCTAAAGCCGTCGCTCCCTACCTAAGCGGTGCTGGGGGAGCCCGCAGCAAGCACAACAGTGCGAAGCTTCTAGCGAAGGGAGGTTTTAGGAGGGACAAGGGGCAAGACATCGTAGCCCCTTGCACCGCTTCAGAGTAGAGGGGGTGTCCCCTCCTAACTACAGGAGGTTTTACATGACTTGGTCCATTACAATGGCTGATATGCGACAGGAAGGTTATGAACAAGGGCTAGAACAAGGAGCCTACCAGAAGGCTCTAGAGACGGCAAAAGCAATGTGCTTAGATAAAGTTCCTGTAGAAACAATTTCTAAATATACAAACCTTCCCTTGGACGTAGTTCAAAGTTTAATCCAAGCCCTGTAGTTTACAATTGTCCTCACATGGAGTATGGAGGGAATGTTCCCTTCATACTAAACTTGGGTTTTATTCCCCAGAGTTCTCCCCTTGACTAGACTTTTTCTTTCCTTGAGTCTTAGGTGAATGAGCAGCAAGAAAACCAAAAAGACTACCGCAAAAACCACCAACAATGTGAGCCACACAAGCCCCATTTTCACTATGGATTCCAATAGCTAGTTCTCTTCCTACATATAAAATCAGCACTAACAGAAATGTAAGCGGAATTTGCTTTTTGCTGATAGCGGTAAAAGAAGAAAGCAAAATCATCATAAAGGCAATGCCGCTGGCTCCCACCATGGGCCGGGAAAAAAAGCACACGTTTACCACCCCGGTTACCAAGGCGGTAATACTCATCATCAAGGCCAACACTGGAGAACCATATCGTTCCTCCAGCAAAGGCCCTAACAACAAGATGAACGACATAGTGCCCAGCAAATGGCTCCAGTCATCATGCCCCAAAACATGGGTAAAAAGACGCACATAATCCAGAGGATTGCTCCAGCGAAAGGCCATTTCAGAGCCAATTTTTCCCGGCACCGTAAACAGGCTGGGAATAAGCTCTGCCGCCACAAACTGATTCACCGCCAACACAATAACTGCCCAAATAGCAAAGGTCAGCGTAACAGGCGCATTGTAAACGACCTTGAACTTTGCCTTCTTTGCCATGAACTAGTCCTGAATTTCCACCACCACAGGGCAGTGATCGGAACCCAATACATCAGCAAGGATTTTTGAAGATAACACCTTGTCTGCAAAGGAATTATTTACACACTGATAGTCAATACGCCACCCAATATTCTTTTCTCGGGCCTTAAATCGATAGCTCCACCAGGTATACATTCCCGGCTCCTGACAAAACTTGCGGAAGGTATCGCAATAGCCGTTGGTGGTAAAAAATTCCATCCAATCTCGCTCTTCTGGCAAGTAACCAGCATTCTTTTCATTAGACTTGGGATTTGCCAAATCGATGGGCTTGTGGGCAATGTTATAATCCCCGCACAACACCAGATTAAAGCCCTCTGCCACTAGCTTGTCGCAGAACTCCTTCATAGCTGCACAAAAGCCCAACTTGTAGTCCAGTCTGGCTCCCGCATCTTGACTATTGGGGAAATAGGCACTGATAACTGCCAGCTTCCCGAACTTTGCCACCAGCACACGGCCTTCATTGTCGTATTCTGGCACATTCATAATCTCTACAGAATCAGGCTCGGTGCGGCTATAAATTGCAGTACCGGAATAACCGGCCTTCTGGGCACTAGCCCAATATGAAAAATAAGAGCCGCCTTCCCAAGCAGGAGCCAAGAGCTCTGGGGAAAGCTGCTCCTTGCGAGCCTTTGTTTCTTGAATACATACTACATCAGCACCAGAAGCAGCAATCCAATCTAAAAAACCTTTTTTTTCAGCTGCCCGAATGCCGTTTACATTCCAGGAAATAATTCTTTTCATGGGAGGAAGTGTAGCATAAATACCGTGTTGATTAAAGCCGTCCCATACTATATGCTTGCACTATGAAACTTTGGATCAAGTACCTTATTGGCATTACTTTGGGAATCTTAGCGGCAATCATCATTCCGATGGAAAGTCGCACCGCCTCAGATGTGTTGAATTTCCTAACTGAGTTAGCAATTCGATTTGGACGATATACATTGCTTCCTACATTATTCTTTGGAGTGGCAATTTCTGTATATAAATTACGAATAAATAACCGTATAGTATCTGTTTCCTTTTGGATTATCGCTGTTTTGGCTGTAACTGCCGTCATGTTAACCATTTTAGGCTTACTATCCATTCTTATTGTTCAATTACCTCGTATTCCAATTCCTACTGGAAAAGTAACAGAGATTCCTTCTATCAGCGTCAAGGAACTTGTGCTAAAACTCCTGCCCTTTTCCAGCTTCCAGTCAGTACTGGATGGTGTTTATTTGTTGCCAGTGTTTGTTTTCGCAGGCTTGGCAGGAGCAGGTTGTTCCGTAGACTTGGGTGACTCCAAGGCCACCGTCTCACTGTTTGACTCCCTTGCACGTGTTTCCTACAGTGTTATGGGCTTTTTTATTGATATGTTGGCAGTAGGTATGATTGCTATTTCTTGCTACTGGATGGTGGACGCCATGGTAGTTTTCAAGACGGGTATCTACCTCCCCCTCATCATCATGCTGTTTATACTTTTTTTACTAATAGTATGTGTCCTCTATCCCCTCGCCCTTCGTTTTTTCTGCCCAGGAACACGCTCCATTCGAGTTTTGTATGCAAGTATCACCCCTATTTTAGTGGCATTCTTCTCTGGCGATTCCAATCTCACCTTACCAATAGCCATGCGTCACGGTTCAGAAAGCCTTGGTATTAAACGACGTGTAAATGCAGTTTCATATCCTGTTTTTACAATATTTGCTCGTAGCGGTTCAGCCCTTGTAACAGCCATTTGTTTTGTAGTAATTCTTCGATCCTACTCCAGTCTGTCCATTTCATTTGCTGATATTCTCTGGATTGGTGTTACCTCCCTCTGCTTGTCATTTATCTTGGGGGGGATGCCCGTGGGGGGGACCTTCGTAGCTCTTACCATCATGTGTACAACTTATGGCCGTGGCTTTGAAGCAGGCTATTTGTTGCTCAAGCCCGTAGCTGCCATCATTGGAGCCTTTGCCACTGCTATCGATGCTGCCACAGCAATGTTTGGTTCCTATTTTGTGGCTTTCAAAACAAAATCCATCAATCACTACGACATGAGACATTTTATTTAGTCTAGAACACGTAAAGCCACCAGTTTTGGTGGCTTTACTTTTTAATAAATGTAACAAATTTGAATTTATTTCACAAAATTAGTTCAAGATAACTTGATATCAATTCATTTATCAGTTACATTATTAGTAAATATCATTATTAAAGCAGAATTTAAAGGAGGTTTTCTTATGAACAACCCTTGGTTAGAACAACAGCAGAAAATGTTCAAGCTCTGGACTGATACCATGAGCAACGGATTCCCTGGAATGGATGCATACCAGAACATGTACAAGAACATGATGCCTAATGTTGCCGATTATTGGACAAAGATGGGCCAGGCCCTTCCTTTCAAGAACATGTTTGGTGCAATGCCTAACATGGAATCTTTGACACAGATGTGGACTGGTAAGATTCCTGGAATGGACGCTTACACAAAGCTCTTTGACATGTGGAAGGGATTGGAAGATCCTATCGCTTTCCTTCAGAACTATCAGGAAAAGTACACTGACTTTATGCAGGAAGTACTGAAGAATTTCCTGCCTGCTGGAAGCATGGCTCTCTTTGAGAAGCCACAGGATTTGGCAAAGACTTGTGTTGATTTCTACAAGAACTTCTTGAGCCCTTGGATGCAGATTGATGCTGGAATCATGGAGCGCATTGCTGCTGGTGACCGCCACGCATACATCGACTTCTTCAAGGACTTCAACACCAAGTACGAAGAAAGTGTAGAAAAGATTTTCTCCATGATGGGAATGGGTGCAAACCGCGAGTCTAACGAAGATTTGATGAAGGTAATGAACGCCTACATCAAGATGCTGTTCACAGCTGGAGAGTTGTCTGTATTGATCAGCGATTCCATCCGTGACAGTGCAAAAATTTTGGTAGACCGCTACCAGCAGAACATCAAGGAAGGAAAGGTTGTAACAACCTTCCGTGACTTCTACAATCTTTGGTACAGCGTAACTGAAGAGGTTCTCTTGGGTCTCTTGAACACAGACGATTTCTCCAAGGTATTTGGTGATTTCTCTGACAAGTATGCTCAGTACATGATTGCCCTGAACAAGGTTCAGGAAAGAATGTTGGCTTCTTTGCCTATTCCTACCAACAGCGATATGAATAGCCTCTACAGAACTGTTTATGATCTGCGCAAGGCTGTTCGTGACTTGACTCGCGAGATTGAAGGAATGAAGGGAAAAAAGGGAGATAAGTAAGAATGAGTGAAAATATTTTCGAGAAGAATCTTCAGCAGTTTGCTGAGTTCCAGACTAACATGACTAACAGTGTAATGAAGATTTTCGAGCAGTTTGACCTGCAGAAATCTGTTACAGAGATGACTACTTATCAGGATAAGCTGACAAAGGGTATCAAGATTCTTATGGACATGAAGGCTGAAGATGCTGCTTCCGACCTATTGGAGAAGGAAGAAGTGCTTCGCATCGGAAAAATGCGCTTGTTCCACTACAAGCCTGTTGTAACTGGTAAGAAGTTGGTAAAGACACCTTTGTTGATTACCTATGCATTGGTAAACCGCCAGTACATGATGGATATCCAGCCAGACCGCAGCGTTATCAAGAGCTTCCTCGAAGGTGGACTTGATGTATACGTTATCGACTGGGGTTATCCAACTGCAGAAGATATGTACATGTCCATGGATGACTACATCAACTGGTATATGGATGACTGTGTAGATTATATCCGCAAGGCTCACAAGGCTGACAAGGTAAACTTGTTGGGTGTATGCCAGGGTGGTACATTCTCTACAATCTACTCTGCTTTGAACCCAGACAAGATCAAGAACTTGGTAACAATGGTTGTACCTATCGATTTCTCTGGAAACGATGCTCTGTTGTTCCGCTGGAGCAAGTTTATGAACATCGACTCACTGGTTGACGCTTACGGTGTTGTACCTGGTGACATCATGAACTTTGCATACTTGATTCTGAAGCCACTTGAGCTCACCATGAACAAGTACATCAGCATGGTAGACAAGATGGACGATCCTGAGTTCATGAAGAACTTCATGCGCATGGAAAAGTGGGTATTCGACAGCCCCGACCAGGCCGGTGAAACTCTCCGCCAGTTCATCAAGGATATGTATCAGGGCAACAAGCTCATCAAGAACGAATTGGTTCTCGGTGGCAAGCAAGTAAACCTGAAGAACATCACTATGCCTTTGTTGTGTGCATGTGCCGAGTACGACCACTTGGTACCTCTTTCAGCAAGCCGCCCTCTCTTGGACGCTGTTGGAAGCACCGACACTCAGTTTATCTCCTTCAAGACTGGACACATCGGAATGTATGTATCTTCCCAGTCCCAGAAGACTATCGCTCCCCAGATTGTGGAGTGGCTCACTTCTCGCTCCTAATAAACGGAGTGCATGAGCAAGCTACCTGGAAACAGGTAGCTTAAAGAAAAGTCCCGAAAGCACCAATTGGTAGCTTCGGGACTTTGTATTTTTAAAGTTTACTGTAAAATCGATGTCTTATAGTATCTAATCAAATTAGAATAAAAAGGAAGTAAGTGCAAAAACAAATTGACCTTCTGCTTCTAAATGACATCCATGGCCACCAGGCAACAATACTTCTTGGTAGTTTCCACCATTTTTTCGATATTCATTCAGGAAATAGCGAGTTTGAGTAACCATAGGCTGAGGTGGATATTGTGCAGAACCAGGCCAACCAGGAACCAATCCCTTGCTTCCCAAGTGACCAAATTCAATCATGGAATGATCACTGACAATCTCATCTTCAATTCCACGAATCCACAAAATATCAGGTTTGTGGAGAACATCCAGCAAAGGAGATTGATTTGCCCACTTTGGAGACATGGCATTTAATACACCTGTTTCTCCTGGCAGAACATGAGGCCAATTCATTGTATAATAAAAGTCTCCAGGATACATCCCTTCTCCAAAATGCACACTTGAAATACCTTCAATCAGTAAGTCTTCAATTTCTGGATGGAGCTGGAAATTTGGAGAGAAATAAAAATTCCTCATAATCTGTTTTAAGGTGGCAGTTCCCTTCATGGCAGTTGTAAACATTAAAGCCTTATTAACACAGCCAGCACCTGTTCCCAAACCTAAAGGGTAAATGGGGCCGCCATCTTCATCTCGAGTTCCACCAAACCCAAAAGGTGGACAGGGTGCCAAAAGAATGAGCTTTTCGATACGATCACTATGGTCAATAGTGTAACGCATGGCTACCCCACCACCTAAAGACCATCCCAACAGACTGAAACTATCCCAGCCTAACGCATCGGTAAACTCCACCAAGTCATCACTCCAGTCACGAAAACCACGTGTAGCATCAATGGGAAGTGCTTGGGTATTGCCAAAACAACGTAAATCTGGAATTACAACATCAAAATACTGGGATAACACAGGTAAAAGTGGTAGAAAAAATACTGATGAAGAAAGATTTCCATGGACTAACATCAACTTCTTTTTATTTTTCTGTCCAGCTCGATAGTAGGCTGTCTTCAATCGACTAGTGGTTATATATTGTTGCACGAATTCTTCAAACAACTCATAACTCCTTATAAAATAGAACTTTAAAAATTTATACCTTTTCCTTGGGGAGACTCCCTCAAAGAAAAGGCTGCAAAAAACTATCCATTTAAAAAGGTTAGTAAGGTATACAGAAAATGTTCTTGACACTCAAGGTGGCAGGCATGTCCCCCTGGCACCACTGCTTCCAAATAATGACCACCCTTTTTCTCATATAAATTTAAAAAATGACGAGTTTGGGCAATCATCGGCTGTGATGGGAACACCTTCTGTCCTGGCCAACCGGGAGCCATTCCCATTGCTCCAAGATGACCAAAATCAAAGATGGAAAAATCACTGACGATAACGTCATCTGTACCACGAATCCACAAAATATCCGGTTTATGGTCTAACTCCAACAGGGGCTTTAGATTGATGTGCTTTGGGGACATGGTATTAAGAACACCGTGATCTCCAGCCAGAACATGGGGCCAGTGAACAGTAAAATAAAAATCTCCAGGAAACATCTTGTCATCTAGTTCAATACTAGTAAGACCGTCAATCAACAAATCTTCCAACTTGGAATCAAGCTGAAAGTTAGGAGAAAAACAAAAACTGCGCAAAAGTCCACTCAACACGTCTTTTCCCTGTGCAGCAATGGCCATCAGCAACTGTTTGTTGGCAGAACCAGCTCCAGACCCCAGCCCCAGAGGATGAATAGGCTCGCCTTCTTCATTTTTAACTCCACCAAAACCGTAGGGTGGACAAGGGGCCAAAAGAGCCAGTTTTTCTACCCTATGACTATGAGCCTTTGTAAATTCCATAGCGACACCACCACCCAAGGACCAGCCCAAAAGATTACAGGTGTTCCACTCTAAGGCATTTACTAAACTCAGCAAATCGTCACTAAAATCCTTGAATCCACGGGTTGCATCCACAGCCAGAGCCTGAGAATGACCAAAACACCGTAAATCAGGAATTACAGTATCGAAATGTTGTGATAGAACAGGCAACAAGGGCAGAAAAAACACAGAAGATGACAAATTACCGTGAATTAACAACAATTTTTTTTCATGTTCCTGTCCTGCACGATAATAGGCTATTTTAAGCCGGCTTGTGGTTATATATTCTTGTTCATACTCAAACACAACAAATCACTCCCAATAGTATATACTAGTATACTGATAAAATCCTTTTATGGCTATCTATGGCATGTGAATGATTTCACGTGGCTTGGAGCCATTGGCTGGTCCAACAAGACCTTTTTCTTCCATTTCTTCTACCAAGCGAGCTGCTCGGTTATAGCCGATTTTAAGACGACGCTGAATATAAGAAGCAGAAGCTTTTCCTGCCTGCATAACAATTTCCACTGCCTGATCATAGAGGGGATCATCGCCTTCCCCAAACAAATTGGGGCCAATTTCTGGCTCCTCGTCATCAACGAAAATCTCATCGTCAATATAATCTGGCTCACCGTATTGCTTTACGAATTCCACCACATTTTCTACCTCGTTGTCAGACACAAAGGTTCCTTGAATACGCACTGGGAAGGGATCTGTGGCAGAAGCATAGAGCATGTCACCCTTGCCTAAAAGCTTTTCTGCACCAACCTGGTCAATGATGATGCGGCTATCCATTTTAGAGGCCACCATAAAGGCAATTCGAGAAGGAATATTTGCCTTAATAAGACCAGTGATTACATCGATGGAAGGACGCTGGGTTGCCAACACCAGATGGATTCCCACGGCACGGCTCATGGCAGCAAGACGAGCCACAGTGGACTCCAATTCCTTGCCAGTGGTGGCCATTAAGTCTGCAAACTCATCGATAATTACCACAATGTAGGGAAGCTTTTCCGTGGCAATATTCCGTTCCACAATCCGCTTGTTATAACTGGTGATTTCTCGCACACCCATGCCATCTAGCAGGGCATACCGCCGCTCCATCTCGCACAAGCAATACTGCAGGGCCTGGAATGCCTTCTTGGGCTCAGTAATAACTGGAGTCAGCAAGTGGGGAATATCGTTGTATAGCTTGAGCTCAACGATTTTTGGGTCAATCAAAATCATGCGAACTTCCTGGGGAGAACGCTTGAATAAGATTGAAAGAATTAAGGAGTTAACACAGACAGATTTTCCAGAACCAGTGGAACCAGCAATCAGCAGGTGAGGTGTCTTGGCCAAGTCAATAACCTGGGCCTCACCAGTAATATCCTTTCCGAGAACCACAGGCACTGCCTGCTTGCGGAAGGCTGGATGCTCGGTGTCAATCAATTCCTTAAAGCTTACGATGGCCCGCTCCTTGTTGGGCACTTCGATTCCCACTGCATGCTTGCCGGGAATGGGAGCTACGATACGGACGCTAGATGCAGCCAGTCGAAGGGCAATGTTATCCTGCAGAGCTACAATCTTACTAAGTTTTACACCAGGAGCAGGCAAAATCTCGAACATGGTGATTACTGGCCCTTTGCGAATACCCGTTACCTCAGCCTCAATCTTGAATTCACTGAGGGTTGACTTTAACTGATGGGAAGCAGCTACTGTTTCTTCATCGATAATCCAATATTCACCATCGGGATAGGAGGTCAAAAGCTCATTGGCAGGCACATTGTAGGGGCCCCGCACAGGATGAGGAACAGCACGCTCCACCACAGGCTCCTGTACAGCACCATTTTCTGAGGCTAGCTCATAATCGTTTTCCATAACTTCATCTTGGAAAACCTCATCCTCTAGCGACTCTTCATCCTCTAGAATATCTTCATCTTGAAAACCTTCGTCTTGAAAGACCTCAGTTTCTATCAATTCTTCTTCTAAAAGCTCTTCATCTTGCAAATCCTCAGATTGTTCTTCCACAAGGCCAACTTCTTCAGAAACATTATCCTGAGAAATTACCTCTTCTGAGAAATCTTCTTCATCATCTGCAGCTTCATCTTCTTGAATCTCAATGTCCAACTCATCCTGAACATCTACCACAGTTTCAATTAGATTTGAGGATTCCACCTCATCTTGAATTTCGATCTCCAGATTATCCTGCATTTCAATTTGGAAATCTGTAGGCTCAGTTTCATCGTCTTCCAGTTCCTCGTCAGAATACTCATCTTCAAGGTTGTTTACACCAAGAGACTGGCGAACAATGGAGTCGTCCAAGGAATAATGATCTTCACTGACAACAAAAATCTCTTCTTGGGCGGGTTTTGCCAAGAGCTTAGCTTCTTTGTCTAAATGTTCAGCTTGAGTAATGATGGAATTAGCCATAGCGGGAGAATTCTCCCCAAAGGGATCCTGGAAAAATGCAGCTTCACTAGGATCTTCCAAGTCTGGAGACTCACAATCCAGAATGCTGGTGGAAATATCGGGAGTAGGATTCAAGGAGTAATGGGGAATGGGCTGAAAATGCACAGGAACAGAAACAGGTTCAGGCACAACAGGCTTTTCCACAGACAAAATTTCTTGTTGAGGTAAAGATACTGATTCAGAAGATTCTCTCGGATTTTCAGAATTATCTTCCTTTTGAGCTTCTTTTTTCTGTGGTTGGAATCCATCTATGTATTCCTTGGAAAACACATCGTCTGAAGGAACGGGAGCAGTGGCAAAAAAATCGTCGCCAAACACATCTTCCATCGCAGGAGCAGAGTCTTCACCTCGTTCTCCCTCAATCTCTTGTGGCAGGGGTTCAGTAGAAGCAAAGGCCACGACATCTTTAGGTTGAGCAACCTCAGCTTCACTAACCATGTTTTTTTCTGAAACAGCCTCATCTTTTAAAGCCACCTCTTCATTCAGCGGAACTTCTTTTTGTGGACTTTCATTTTCATCAGATGACTCTTCTTCTGGAAGGACTTCTTCTTCTGGGAGGTCAATTTCTACTTCAATCACCTCCTCATCTTCATCAAGATTTTCTTCTGACCAAACTAAATCTTCAATGTCATCACGAATAATCCCTTCGGGAAAAATAGGTTCATGTTTTTCTTCCCGATAGCTCATAGGAGCTTGTTCACGTAATTTATTCTGAACAATTTCACCTATCAAGGAAATTAAAAAATATTCAATTCCCAAAACCAAAACACAAACCAGGATGGCAATAGCTACCTGAATTCCCGCCAATATCCCATTACCTGATGAAAGTGCTTCTCTACAAAAATTTTCACAGATATATATAGTAAAAAAAGGAACACAAGATGCGGCATAGAAAACGCCAATTTTTTCACTCCAAGGGAAAAGGAAACAGCCTAAGCCAGCTGCAAAGAAAAAAATAGGAATCAAAAGGCTCGAAAAACCGTAAGCTCCGTACAAAAGTCCACCTAAACCGTTGAGCACGGGAGCAACAGTCTTGTTTCCAAGAGGAATTATCTGTAAAAAAAGTGCAACAAGAAATAAAGCTGCAAGTACTAGCAAACCAATTCCAGAGATAATGCTTATCTTTTCGGATTTTTTCATCGAATTTATTTCTCCTAACTATACATGATTATCGGCTTTTTTTAAGCACGAGTTAAGATTTTAGGTTTTCTACCCGTTGTAGCCGTTTCCGTTTTTTCCTATTTACGTCTCGTTCCGCATCGTAGGAATGACGGCCAGGGATTCCCAAGGCAATACGATTTTGCTCTGCTTCTAGCTGAAAATCTACCATTCGACGGAAAACCTGCATCAAAGGGGCTGGATCTATCTGAGCTGACACAAGAGTAGCATCTTGCATTTCACGAATCAAATGGTAGCAGGACTCAATGGTGGAAACACAACCTTCTGCTGGCTGCCTTTTGAAGGTAAACTCCGAGGCATATAACTGCTGAAAAGAAAGCTTAGGCAAAGCTCTCACATTGGGAGAAAGACGCAGCATTTTCTTGGCAAAAAACCAGGTGGCATCCACCACAATTACCAGCAATTTCCGCTTTTCTCCCCCAGCCACAGGCTCCAAGGACTCTTTCAGCAAGGGGGACTGGGCGGTAAAGGCATCATCTGCAGGATACAATACCACAGGAAAATAAGCTGAATCAGATAATAACTGGTTCAACCGCTTGTTTTGAGTAAAATCGATTCCCACAATGATTTCTGACTCCACCAAGGACAAGCTTGCCAGCCGTCCTGTACCCGTATGCTGATGATATGCTTCTTTAGGATGCATGAGAAAAACAAACTTGATACCAATATCTATTGCCGTGATATAGGGACAATAACAGGTGGAAAGGGGTCTAAAACACCGAAGACATTTTTCTGCCACGGGATGGAGTATAGCATAGGTTCAATGAAATTAAAAGCGGTGGAGGATGTCAGCAGCCCACCGCCACCTTACGCTTCACTGGCGTTCAGAGGGCGGTGTCTGTAGGCACCCGCTGGCATCCTCCACCAACTCTTTCGTTCATTGGGCTATACTCTGGGTAGATAGGGAGCGACGGCTTTAGCCGGAAAATTGCGATATATTGAGCAATTTTAGCGAGTCTCACTTTTACCCCTGTAAAAGTGCGGGAGCTATTTCTAAGGGCTGGATAAAAAAAACTCCCCCGCTACAGATGGAGCTGGAACGAGGGAGGTTGCCTCCTACTTGGGGCATTGTCTGGGGGCAGATTTTCGTTTTTTATTGCCACAGGTCTTCGGAAAATCTACGATTTTCCTAGGTGATTTTGTATCCGCCTGTCTTTACAGGTCATTGTCCCTTTCCTGTACAGGTCACCGCCCCTTCCCAAAGGTGAGTAGCCTAAGCCACGAACAAAGACCTGAGGCTATTTCTCCTCAACCCACACGAAAAAGCCACATCTTGGAAAAATTTTTACAAAAAAATACAACTTTCTCCCGCAAAAAAGACAAATTCTGCAAGTTTAAAGCGAATAATATGTATGAACACTTTTTCACGGAGACTGAATGGAGAAGCAAACCACAATAAAATTCAAACCTTGGGAAGACCTAGACATTACCGACGACTTTATCTTTACCAGAGTTATGCGAAACAAGAAACTCTGTCGCACCTTGCTTGAGATGATTCTGAAGGTTAAAGTAGGCAAAATCAAGTTCCTCACCAGTCACCACGCCATCCAGATTGAGCCCAACACCAAGGGGATCATCATGGACGTGTATCTCAAGGACGAGAACAAAGTTGTAAACGTAGAGATGCAAGCTTCAAACCACGGAGACCTTCCCCGTAGAGCTCGCTACTACCAGGCTGCAGCTGACATTGACACCACACCGAAAGGCTCCCAGTACAAGGATTTGAAACAAAACCACGTCATCTTCATCTGCACCTTTGACCCGTTCCACAAGGGTAAACCATTTTATACCTTCCAGAACTACTGTATCAATTACGATGAACCAATTCTCTTGGAAGATGGTACTGAAAAGATTTTCTTAAACACCACCGCCAAAGACCTCAGTAACCTTGACCTAGATTTACGCTTATTTTATGATTATATCAAAGATAAAGTTGCACAAACAGCCTTTACCAAGGAGCTGGATGAATCCATTGCTCGAATGAAGCAAGAAAAAGAGGAGAGAAACATGTATCTTACCTACACATCCCGTATGATGGAATGCCGCCAAGATGGATATGCAGAAGGATTACACACTGGACTTGCCACTGGCCGGGAAGAAGGTATCTCCATCGGGCTGGAACGTGGAGCCTACCAGAAGGCACTGGAGACGGCGAAACAAATGCTGTCTTTAGGTTTGTCTTTAGACCAAGTTCAACTTTGTACTTCTCTCCCGATAGAAGCCATTCTCCAACTCATGGATTAAATATGATCTCAAGTTTCGTGGTATACCGCTACCCCGATTTTCGCCAATTTTTTTACTGCTAGCAAAGGAAGGGCCTTAGCAACGGAGTGATGACTACATTCCCTTCCTGTGGTACAATACCTTCATGGAAAAAATTTCAGTGATTGTGGAAGGTGGCGGAATGCGTGGTATGTATGCCACAGGAATCCTTGATTGTTTTATCCAGCGGAATATGTACTGGAACAACACCTATGGTGTTAGTGCAGGCTCCTGTCATGCTTTATCCTATATTTCTCGCCAGTTTGACAGAGCTCGACGAGTAAACGTAAACCACGTAAAAAAATCAAGCTATTCAGGGTTGTGGTGTTTCCTTCGTCATGGTACCTACTTTGGCTTTGATTATATCTTCCGTACCATTCCCGCCACCGATTGTGTCGATTGGCATACTTTTTTCCAAAACCAAAACGAAAACCGCAAATTCTACGTGGTATCCACCAAGGCCACCACTGGAGAAGCCCACTACATCTGCCCCGATTCCCCAGAATCAGCCCTCCTGTGGCTAGAAGCCTCATCTTCCCTGCCCATCATCGGCAAACCTGTTACCATAGACGGATTTGACTGGTTCGACGGTGGCATTTCAGATTCAATTCCCGTTCGCCAGGCAGAAAAAGATGGCCACACCAAGCACATTATCATCTTGACCCAACCAGCAGGTTACCGAAAAAAGCCAGTTTCCAGTTCCACGGAAAAGGCTCTGGGATTCATGTACAAGAAATACCCAGCCCTCATCGACATGAACCTGCAGCGATGGCAAAAATACAACGAAACCTTGGACTACATCCAGCAACTGGAGCAGGAAGGCAAGGCCTTTGTATTTCGCCCCGCACCAGAGGTAGTGATTGGTCGTCTGTCAAAAAATCAGCAAGCCCTGCAACGACTCTACGAAGCTGGTTATAACGATGCTTGCAAAAAGGTTCAAGCCATCGCTGATTTTGCCCCTTGGGAAAAATAACAGAGCCCCATAAACTGGTTCATTGTCGATTTTACAAAAATAAAGTATATTTGTAAAAGATTATGACAACTGACAATCTTATTTCCAATATATTAACTTCATACAATGATTATGGCTGTATAAATCTCAGCAATGCACAAAGTTTTCCAAATAGACAGAATGTAATCGATATGTTACTGGAAATACTCACCTTGCTTTTTCCTGGTTTTAGAACAGTGGAACAACTGGATGCAGATAATCTTCGGTATATTACAGGAGCTAGAGTCAACAAAATCGTTGCTGGACTCACTGGAGAAATCAAAAAGGCAACATTATACCTGTGCCGACAGCGGGGGTTGGAGCAATCAGCTTGTACAAAGCTGGCGGAAAAAACAGCCATTGCCTTGATCGAACAAATTCCAGAAATTCGAAAAAAAATCATCTTGGACATTGATTCTGCACTTCAGGGGGATCCTGCCGCTGGTTCCACAGAAGAAATCATTCTTTCTTACCCTGGAATCGAAGCTATTGCCGTACACCGCATTGCCCACGAGCTACATCAAAATGGTGTTCCCATTATTCCTCGAATTATGAGTGAATATATTCACGGGAAAACTGGTATCGACATCCATCCTGGAGCTACCATCGGAGAAGCCTTCTTCATTGACCACGGAACTGGCGTTGTTATTGGTGAAACCACCATCATTGGCAACAACGTAAAGCTCTACCAAGGAGTAACTCTGGGTGCATTAAGCGTCCACAAGGAACAACGCTGTTGCAAGCGGCATCCCACCATCGAGGATAATGTCACCATTTACTCAGGAGCAACCATCCTTGGGGGAGATACCGTTATTGGTCACGATAGCATTATTGGTGGTAATACTTGGGTTACAGAATCTGTACCACCCCGCAGCATCATCACCATCAACTAGTCTACCTTGACTATCACCGCCCCTTTCCGTACACTTTTCGTATGAAAACCTCTACCCCCGCAAAAAAGTTTCGATTTATTTGCTACGAACTCTTACGGCTCCTTGTTATTTTTACTTTTCGACCAGAAGTCAATATTAATGTACTCCCCGCTTCATGGTATATGGCGACCCCCTTGTTACTCCTGCCCCTGTTATTAGTTTTTTTCATCTATCTTTCACCTCGTCCAGAAGAAAAAAAGGTATACAGAAGAATTTATTCCTATAGCAAATTCTTTTCTATCGCGGGATTTTTTCCCTTTATGAAGATGACCTTAATTCCTGCTTTTGACAACGCAGAATTGACTAATTATTATTCCCTAAAACGAATGGGAATTCTACTGATATTTTTAATAATAGATGTTATACTAGGACTACTCTTCCTTTTACATAAAGACAAGGAAGAAGAAATTCAACAAGACGAGGGAGATGAAATTCATGCAGATAATTCCAGTAGCCAGTGGTAAAGGTGGTGTAGGCAAAAGCCTTATTTCAGCAAACTTGGCCATTGCCCTAGGCCAAGCAGACAAAAAGGTTATTCTGGCAGACTTGGATTTAGGTGCTTCAAACTTGCATCTTGTTATTGGCCATCAGGCTCCAAAACAAGGCATAGGAACCTATCTATCTGGCCAAGCAAAATTCGAAGATGTTATTCTTGACTCTGAATACAAAAACGTGCGATTTATTCCTGGTGACTCCGAAATTCCAGGATTAACAGCCTTGAAAATTGCGCAAAAAAACGACTTGGTAAAAAAGCTCCAAAAGCTCGATGCCGACTACTTGATTGTTGACTTGGGGGCAGGCACCCATCTTACCATCTTGGATTTATTCCTCCTATCACCCCAAGGTATTGTAGTTACAGCCCCAACGGTTACCGCCACCTTGAATGGCTACCTTTTCCTGAAAAATGCAGTTTTCCGCATGATGTATAACACCTTCAAGAAGAATTCCAAGGCCTACAACTACTTAGAGCACTTGAAAGCAGATGCAACATCTTTACAGCGTCTCTACATCCCTAAACTGGTGGAAAACATTGCTACCATTGATCCTCAAAGTGCAGCCCTGTTCAAGCACCGCATGAGTCAGTTTAGACCTCGCCTTATCTTGAACATGATTGATGAGCCACGAGATGCAGAGAAATCCCTAAAAATCCGCCGTTCTTGTAGCGAATACTTAGGCTTGGAGATGGAGCACCTTGGTATTATTTATCGTGACAGCTTGCAGGACAAGGCTTTGGAATCTCGCTTGCCCATCATTATTTACAAGCCTCAATCCATGTTGGCTCAATCTATTTATCGTATTGCCGATAAGATTATCTCTTCTCAAACCATCACCTTTGACGGAGTTTCAGATAGTTTTGAACAAGCCGAAGCAGAAGCAGCTGAAGATTTAGAAACAAAGATGTCCTATGTGGAAGATTTGCTGGGAAGTGGTGCCCTTACCACAGGAGACTTAACAGAAGTCATTAAATCACAGCAGTTTGAGTTGACTCAGATTCGCAAAGAAAACCAGTTGTTGAAATCAAAATTGCTTAAAGCTGTTTCCCAAGGCTTTAAAATCTAAAGGATTTCTCCATGCCATTGTACTTGAATTATCCTTCTTGGATTCATCCAGAAATTTTTCCTGGAGTGCCTGTCCTTGGCCTCATTCGTTGGTATGGCCTGATGTATATCTTTGCCTTCGGTACTGCTTTTCTTGTATTAAAGCGGCTGATGAAAGAAGGCGCGCTGAATACTGCTGATTACACAGCCAACGAAGATGATTTATTTAGCTTCATTGCCACTGGCATTGTGTTTTTGTTGATTGGAGCAAGAGTCTTTTCCACCTTGGTGTATGACACTTCTGGTGTGTATTGGAGAAAACCATGGCTTATTTTTTGGCCTTTTAACGAAGCTGGTCAATTTACTGGTCTTGCAGGAATGTCTTACCACGGAGGCTTTATTGGTGGCCTCATCGGCATGATTGTCTGGTGCCTGAAAAAAAAGCGCCCTATCTTGCAATGGGTCGATGCTATGTCCATTGCAGTCGCCTTTGGTTACACCTTTGGTCGCTTGGGAAACTTCTTGAACGGAGAGCTTTTTGGTCGCATTACCACCATGCCTTGGGGCATGATTTTCCCCTATGCCCAGCAATTTTCCACCTCAATTCCATGGGTACAGGAATTTGCAACAGAGGCTGGAATGGTAATTGCAGAAGGTCAACGCCTCGTAAACCTACCCCGCCATCCTAGCCAGCTTTACGAAGCCTTGTTTGAAGGACTTGTTCTTGGCTGCATTCTGTGGAGCCTTAGAAAACATAAGCCTTTTATGGGCTTTACCACGGCTCTGTACACCATTGGCTATGGTTTCTTTCGTTTCTTCATTGAATATTTCCGAGAACCAGATGCCGACTTAGGCTACCGAATCGAGGCTGTGACAGGCACTCCCACCTACATGAATACCTCTTGGTTCAACATTTCCACTGGACAAATCCTTTGTTTGCTGATGATTATTGGTGGACTTTTGTTGATGTTATTCTCATGGATTCGTAGCAAAAAAGGAAGGAATGCAGATGTTTGATCCACAAAAAATAAAAGACGATTGTGTTGCGTGGATTCGTCAGTTTTTTGACGAAAATGGCAAAGACTGCAATGCCGTTGTAGGCATTTCTGGGGGAAAAGATAGCTCCGTTGTGGCAGCCCTCTGTGTAGAAGCCCTTGGAAAAGAGCGAGTTATTGGAGTACTTATGCCTTGTGGTCAGCAACATGACATAGACATGGCCTACAAGCTGGTACATCATCTGGGAATCCGCCACTTTGAAGTAAATATTCAAGAAGCAGCAGAAGGACTGAAAAAACATATTCCCTTTGCACTTTCTCAGCAAAGCACTATAAACCTTTTTCCCCGACTTCGCATGACAACCCTGTATGCCGTTTCTCAAAGCTTTAACGGAAGAGTTGCCAACACTTGTAATCTTTCGGAGGACTGGGTAGGCTATTCGACTCGCTACGGCGATGCAGCTGGGGACTTTAGCCCCTTGTGCAATCTTACAGTGCAGGAAGTAAAGGCGGTGGGTCAAGCAGTTGGCTTACCCCAAGACTTAGTAGAAAAGGTTCCTATCGACGGGCTTTGTGGTAAAACTGACGAGGATAATCTTGGGTTTACCTATGCCGAACTAGATAAATACATTCGCACTGGTGAAATTGAAAATCAAGCTACAAAGGCTCGCATTGATCACCTGCACAAAATCAATCAATTCAAGCTGCAACTTATGCCCAGCTTTATGCCTCAGTTGTAGTTCAGCAACAAAAAAAACACCTGCCAAACTCACATACAGTTTAACAGGTGTTTTTATTTTCCTTCCCGAAAGCACTTTCTGAGAACTAGCTGATAAAACCAATTCCCAGAACCTTTTCCCAGCTTATTTCTTCAAAACTTCAGCAAGCTTTTCTGCAGTAAAGCCAAAATGCTCGGCTACCTTTGCAGCAGGACCTGAAGCACCAAAGCCAGTCAAGCAGAACAAGTCCTCTTGACTGGTAGCCACAGCTTCCCAGCCCATCTTGATTCCAGCCTCTGCCACCACCACACGAGGAGCATTGCCAAGGATGGTATCACGAATAGCCTTAGGCTGGCTCAAGAACAGCTCTCTGTCCATGATTGAAACAACACGGATTCTCTTTCCTTCTACCATGTTAGTTGCCTTCAAAGCCATTTCCACTTCGGAACCAGTGGCAACAATGGTAATATCTGGTGTGTCATCACCCTTTCGTGCAACGTATCCACCGCACTTAATGGTGTTCTTCCAGTCTGCATCTTCTTTTTCAAATACCGTCAGATTCTGGCGACTCAACAACAAGCATACAGGGTGATCTTTTGACTCCATGGCCATTTTCCAGGCCTCATTGGTTTCCTCTGCATCAGCAGGACGCAAAACTTGCACCCCAGGAATTCCTCGTAAGGAAGACAATGTTTCAATGGGCTGGTGGGTGGGGCCATCTTCACCAACAAAGATGGAGTCGTGAGTCAGAATATAGATAACGGGCAACTTCATCAAAGCAGCCACACGGAGAGCTGGTCGCTCGTAGTCAGCAAACACCGCAAAGGTAGCACAGAATCCACGCAATCCACCATGGAGGGTAATACCAGAGCTAATAGCGGCCATAGCAAACTCACGGATACCAAAGCGAATAGTTCGACCTTCCCGATTGTCTGCAGTGTATACACCATAATCCTTCAATGCAGTGGAGTTGGGGCCCTCCAAATCAGCAGAACCACCCACCAAAGCAGGACAAGCCTTTGCCACAAGAGGAAGAGTCTTACCAGAAGCTGCACGAGTTGCCAAGGAATCTCCCACATTGTAACTAGGGAGCGCTAGTTCAGCCACATTTCCAGAATGCATATCATCCCACAACTTTCTCAGGTCTGGGTTTGCAGCTGACCAGGCTTCAAAAGTCTTGTTCCAGTCAGCCTGAGCCTGAGCAAGTTCAGCACCACGAGCCTTAAAATAATCGTAGGCTTCAGGCACCACGTAGAAGGTCTTTTCAGGATCCAAGCCCAATTCGGTCTTTGCCTTTACAATATTTTCATCTCCAAGCGGAGCACCGTGGGCAGTAGCAGTTCCAGCGATAGGAGAGCCCTTTCCAATAACAGACTTCAGCATAATCAAGGTGGGCTTGTCAGTTTCAGCTTTAGCCTCAGCTACCAACTTGGCAATTCCTGCCATATCGTACATATCACCAGAGAGAACCTGCCAACCATAGGCCTTATAACGACCAGCAATATCCTCGGTAAAGGTAATGTCAGTGGAACCATCAATACTAATTTTGTTTTCGTCGTAGAATACGATTAATTTACCCAACTTTAAGTGGCCTGCCAAGCTAGAAGCTTCTGCAGAAACACCTTCCATCAAGCAGCCTTCACCCACCAAGGCATAGGTGTAGTGATCAACAACCTTGTGTTCAGCAGTGTTAAAACGAGCAGCCAACATGGTCTCAGCTATTGCTTCACCAACAGCCACTGCAATTCCCTGTCCCAGAGGACCACTGGTGCATTCAACACCATCTGTGTCCCCAAACTCAGGGTGACCAGGACAATGGGAACCAATCTGGCGGAAGGATTTTACGTCATCCATAGTTACCTTGTAACCACTAATATGAAGAATAGAATATAAAAGCATGGAACCATGTCCGGCAGAAAGCAAGAAACGATCCCGATCTACCCAGCTTGAATCGGCTGGATTATGTTTCATCACTTCGCCATACAATACAGCGGCCAATTCGGCACATCCCAAGGGCAAACCAGGGTGACCAGATTTTGCCTTTTGAATTGCGTCCATAGATAAACTGCGGACAGAGAGTGCAGTTGCCTCCAATCCCTTCATATTCATATAGTACTCCTCGTTCAGCTCCGAAAGCCAATTTAAAATCAATTGGATATATTGGTTTTCGCAACAGATATCTTTTAATTATACCAAGAGCTAATATTATTATCAATCGATAAACAGAGAAAACAATTTACACTAAAATGAGGACAACAAAACTATATAGTCTATTCTTTATTCTTAGCTTTGATTACGGTAAACCGATGTTTATAGTTTTCCTTTAAGGCTAATTTCAATTCTGTAGCAACTTCTTCAAAGTTGTACTCCATTCCTTCCAAAGAAGCGGCCATAGCACGTACATCCTCATCCTTTAGGTGAACATCATGTAACAAGCTTTCTAACATGTATTGAATATGGGTAGAAAGTTGGGTCAGAATTACCAAGGGTTGCTGAGGAAAACCTTCCAGCTGATCATCCACATCATCCAACTCCAACACTAAATCAAACACCTTTGTATGCAGTTCCAACAAGCGATGGCGAATTGGCCCTCGTTCAAAGTCGGCAAACCAATTATAGCTTTCTTCAAGCTTGTTTCTTCGTGAGCGGATTGTTCCCTGAAGCCGCTTCCGTTTCAGCAGATCCAAGGCAGAGGTAGATTCCCCCAACATCAAATTGATGAGTGTTTCTTCGTTGTTTTTTTTATTGTACAGTCCATCAACAATCCATGAATCAAAGATGACCCGAGGCCACAACATCATTTCTGCATTCAGCTGTTCATTGCTCCATGCAGCAGAGTCACTTTCTTCTAGGCCGACATTTGACTGTAGCCAAGGCCCCACCGCAGGCACCTCCTGCCCCTTAAACCACAGACGACTTTCCACACCGTAGGGCTCCATTCCAATGAGTTTTGAGTGTTTGATAGCTTCTTCAATGGTACCAGCGCTATCCCTACACAATTCCTGCTTATGCATAAAGAAAACACGAGCCAATTGCTCTTCTATGGCTCCACAAGGTCCAAAGGTGTCAAAACTTTCCAACATTCTTTTTTCAAAAATCTTGTACCATTCTCTTCGTTGTTGATCCACAGGTTCTTGTTGAAAGGGATTTTCCTTGTGACTGCACAAAGGATGAATTTTTATAACGCCTCGTCGCCAATCTACAACCTCTGCCAGCAACAAATCCCCGCGTTTAAAATTCCAATCTTTAAAAAGCTTAGAACAATCAAGTACCATCAAACTAACTGTTTGAGGTAATTCCTCTTCAAAGGAGCACAGAAGGCTATCTCGAGCCGCTGGATCCGAGAGAATAAATTGAATGGCATACTCTTCTCCAAACAAAGAAAAAAATGGTAATACTTCTCGCAGAGGAAATTCCATCACGTTTCGAGGAAGAATCTCATTGTCAAATGAAAATTGCAATACACCAGAAGCAACCTCAGAATTCACAAAGGGGATACAACGATGGCCCACCAACAAATATCCACCTTCAATTTCTTTTCTCGTTGGCTTTATAATAAAGGTTGCCCCCATAAAAGCTCCCGCGCGAGTTAAGAACTTTCCACCTTCCAATGCAAAAATGAAGGGACTTGCTTCAAGATATGCCTCAATTTCGTTGATAGACAAATGTATATCAAGGGGAGCGAAACCTTCTTGCAGCTCTTTTGCAGAGAATTCTTCAGTCTGAATGCGAATAAAATCCATTAACAAGTTTTCAATAATTGGAGTCATCTTCAATATCATATAATGCAACTGGTCAAAAATCAAGTGAAGGATGCCTCAGATCCCCTCATCTTTCCGAATACGATTTACCCTATTTTGACATAATGACACATATACATGTTTCATTTTGATACAATTTTTATCTTTTTTTTCTCCACTGAGTTTTTTTGTCCATTTTTAAACTTTATTTATATGACGTAACTGTACTTTTGTAAATTTAATAACCTTATATTAATTCTATATATAATAATAAAATAAGAATTAAACTTATTTTTTTCTTAATTACTTGAAAAGTTGGCATGCCAATTGCATTATTTATAGTGTAAGGCAACTTACACATCATCTTGTTTAATTTTTTTACCAATGGAGGTAACACATGAATTCTTTAGCTTTTTTTAACCCTCGGTTTACATCAGATCTTTTCGACGTAATTGACAGAAATCTGGGAGATTTGGTACCAGCTCAGACTTCTACACCAGTTGTCACACCAAAGGTTGATGTTCGTGAAACTCCTGCTGCATATATTCTGGACATGGATTTGCCAGGTTTTACCGAAAAAGATGTGGAAATCAATCTGAAAGATAGAGTTCTTTCCATTTCTTCCAAGATGGAAGAAAAGAAAGAAGAAAAAAAGGATGGAGAATGGCTTATCAAAGAACGACGCTCCAGCTGCTTCTCTCGCCGCTTCACCTTGCCACAGGACATTGATGCAGAAAAGGTAACTGCTGAGTTCAAGCACGGTGTACTTTCTGTAGACATTCCTCGCAAGCCTGAACCTCAGGCTAAGCAAATTGCCATTACCGTTAAGTAAGCAGGCAACAAGTTTTACTCATTGATTCTTCCTTAAAACAAAGAGGCTACCTTGGGTCAATCCCGTGGTAGCCTCACTTCATTTCAGAATTTTCCTCGACACAAAACCAAGGTGAAATCCTAACGGATATCTTCCACTTCCAAGGTTGACTCTTTCAGGATTTGCTCAAACTTTTCTCGCTCAATTCCAGTAACTTTAACAGTACATCGTCGTTGAGCAGCATCATCCACATCAAAAGTAACCAATGAAACAATGTTTCCATTGGAAGCAGCAATGGCGTTAGAAAGCTTTGCAATCATACCAGGCTTTTCTTCCACTTGGAATGTAGCTCGAATTCCCTCATGACGTGCACCGAACATATCAACAAAGGTTCGGAACAAGTCAGTTTCTGTAATAATTCCTACTAACAACTCTCCCTTCATTACAGGAAGACATCCAACTTGAGAATCAGCCATAATACGGGCAGCTTCTTCTACCACTTCTGTTTGCTGAACAGTAATTACATTTTTTTCCATTACTGTCTCAACTTTCAGCTTTGTCAAAAGATAGCTGATTTCATACATGTCCAAGGTAGTTGCAGCAGAAGGCCCAGCTTTCACCAAGTCTTTTTTGGTAACAATTCCAACCAAACGATTGTTCTTGTCCAAAACCGGCAACTTTCCGATTTTTTCCCTTGTCATCAGCGCCCGGGCATCATTTACAGACATATCGGGCGAAACAAAAATCGGATTCCGTGTCATTACATTTGCAATAATCATATTTCCTCCTCAGGCATCTATAGTTTAACCGCCAAGATAAGCGGCTTTTACGGCATTATCCTTGGCCAACATATCCGCATTGCCAGATTTTGTTACCAAACCAGTTTCCAAAATATATGCTCTGTTGGCAATAGACAGTGCCTTGTAAGCATTCTGCTCTACCAAAAGCACGGTAGTTCCAGCTTGATTGATTTTCTGGATAATAGAAAAAATCTCATCAACAAGAATTGGAGCCAATCCCATGGAAGGTTCATCCAACAGCAAAAGTCGTGGCTTTGACATCAATGCCCGCCCCATGGCCAACATCTGTTGCTCACCACCAGAAAGGGTTCCAGCAACCTGTCGCAAACGCTCCTTCAAGCGGGGGAACATTTCATACACCATTTCCAAGTCTTCTTTGATGCCAGCCTTATCCTTTCGAGTAAAGGCTCCCATTTCAAGATTATCCCGAACAGAAAGATTGGCAAAAATACGTCGTCCTTCTGGAACTTGAATCAAACCTTTTCGCACGATAGCATCAGGAGACATGGACGAAATATCTTCTCCCTCAAAAATCACACTGCCACCAACTTTTTTGATGATATTTGAAATTGAGTGTAGAGTTGTAGTTTTTCCAGCACCGTTGGAACCAATCAAGGTAATAATTTCCCCCTGATTTACCTCAAAGCTAATGCCACGGAGAGCCTTAATTGCTCCATAGGAAACTTCCAAGTTTTGAACTTGCAACATCATACGCTATTCCTCCCCGCTTTCATAATCAGCACCCAAATATGCCTTGATAACATCGGGATTAGATTTAATTTGCTCCGGTGTTCCGCTGGCAATAATCCGTCCGTAATCAAGCACCATCAATCGCTCACAAATTCCCATAACGAGGTGCATGTCATGCTCAATCAACAGGATGGTCAGGTTGAATTCCTTGCGGATAAAGGCAATGAGTTTCATCAACTCATCTGTTTCCTGAGGGTTCATTCCTGCAGCAGGTTCGTCCAGCAACAAAATAGATGGATTTGCAGCCAAAGCTCGAACAATTTCCAGCTTTCTCTGCTCACCGTAGGGAAGATTTGCCGCAATCTCATCCCTTTTATTATCAATCTTGAAAAGCTGTAACAACTCTTCAACCTTTTCCGTCATTTGCCGCTCGTCACGTCTAAACCGTGGAGTTCGCAACAATACATCCCAAGGCTTTACCTTCCGCTGAGAATGGAGGGCAATTCGAACATTGTCCGCCACTGTTAATTTATTAAATAAGCGAATATTCTGAAAGGTACGAGCAATACCGATGCGATTCAGCTGAGCTGGAGTCTTTTTTGAAGCCACATGAACATGTCCATTTCTGTCCCAAAAAGTGATTTCACCCTCTGTGGGAGTGTAAATTCCAGAAAGCATGTTAAATACAGTGGTTTTTCCCGCACCATTGGGGCCAATCAAACCAACCAACTCTCCAGCATGAAGTTCGCAGTTAAAATCACTTACTGCCCGCAATCCACCAAACACAATGGAAATGTTATTTGCCTGGAGCAATAAAGTAGAACTATCTCTCATTGTGCATCTCCTTTCTTGCTTTTACCAGCAGCTTTTGAACCACTTCTTGCCACAATTTTTTCCCACAATCCTACAAAGGAAATTTCCTTCATTCCCAACAAGCCTTGTGGTCTAAAGAGCATTACAAAGATAAGAATCAATGGATAAATCAGCAAGCGATAATCCTGCAAAAATCTCAAGAACTCCTGCAAATAGGTGAGAACAAAGGCGGCGATTACAGAACCTGTTACCGAGCCCATTCCACCAAGCACAACAAAAATCAAATAATCAATACTTCTATTGAACGATGCCAAGTCAGGCTTTACAAATCCAATGAAGGGAGCATACAAGGCACCACCAATTCCTGCAATACAAGATGCCACTGCAAAACCAATCATCTTATACTTGAATACAGAAACACCGTTGGAATTAGCAGCAATTTCATCCTCTCGTACAGCAAGGATAGCACGTCCATAAGTTGAACGAATAAAATTCTGCAACAAAATGATAACCAATACCAACATACCGATTACCACAAGGTAGGCATAATCAGCACGTGCCGCAAAGATTGTAGTAAAACGAAGTCCGTTTGCTCCGCCAGTTACAGACTTAAAGTTTACCAGCAAAACACGAATAATTTCACCAAATCCTAATGTTACAATAGCTAGATAATCACCCTGCAACTTTAAGGTTGGAAATCCAATCAAAATGCCAAAAATCACTGTTATCAATGCAGCCAGTACAATACTAACGGGCATTGGTAGACCTACAGTTTGAGTCAGAATAATTGTTGCGTAGGAACCGATTGCCATGAATCCAGCTTGTCCCAAAGAAAGCTGACCAGTAATTCCACAAATTACGTTAACACTAATGGCCATAATTGCATTTACACCACCAAGTGTAATAATTTGTGCAGTATACGCATCAATAACACCAATTAAAATCAGCAAATATGGAACAACAATGGCTAAAACTGCAACACAGCCAGGAATCAGCATATCACGAAGAACCTTATTTTTCATGGCTACACCTTTACCCTAATCTTTTCACCAAGAATGCCAGTGGGCTTTACCAACAAGATTATGATGAGGATTGAAAACGAAATTGCATCAGCGTACTGAGAATCAATGAACCCCTTTGTCATGGTTTCAGCCACACCCAAAATGTAACCGCCCAACATGGCTCCGGGAACAGAACCAATTCCACCTAAAACAGCTGCTACGAAAGCCTTTAGTCCAGGCATTGTTCCCATGGTTGGCTCAATCTGGGGATAGGCGGTGGCATACAACACTCCACCAGCAGCAGCGAGAACTGCACCTAGGGCAAAGGTAAATGCAATGGTCTTGTTTACGGAAATCCCCATCAAGCTAGCTGCCTGCATGTCGTAGGATACGGCACGCATTGCTTTACCAGTTTTGGTGTAGTTGATAATGTAGTTCAAAATCAACATCAAAATTGCGGACAGTGCAATAACAATCAACTGTATATTAGAAATGGACACAACCCCCAAATTAATGTTGATAGTTTCCATGGTAGGATACTGACGTGGGTTTGGTCCAATGAAAGGCAACACACGGACTCCATTTTGTAGAATCAATGAAACAGCGATGGCTGTAATCAAAGAGTTTAGTCGTGGAGCTGAACGCAAGGGCCGATAAGCAAGCCGTTCAATCAATATTGAAATAACAGCACATACCACCATGGCAAAAATAAAGGCTAAAAACATGCCAACAGGTGTTGCTCCAAACTGTCTCAATACAAAATACCCTGAATATGCCCCCAACATCAAAACATCACCGTGGGCAAAATTGATAAGCTTTACAATTCCATAAACCATGGTATATCCCAAAGCAATCAATGCATATACACTGCCCAAAGATAAACCGTTTATCAATTGCTGAAGAAAAAGACTTCCCGCATCCATGATTCACTCCGTAATTCTAGTTCTTTACAAAAGCCAAGTTCCAGAAATCTCTGATAAAGAATTTTAATCTATATATATTACACGATTTTTTTGCTTTTTGAAAGCCATAACTTCAATTATATTCAATTTTTTGTATTACTATTTAAAATAACAACCCGGACACTCCCTTTTATGAGTACCCGGGTTCACCCTACTTAGGGATTAACAGTTGTCTTGTAAACAGGTGTCAAACTATCACCTTGCTTTACAATCTCCAACATTACAGCAGACTTAACAGGATTGCGCTTTGCATCAAAGGTCAAGTTACCTGTTACATATGCACCATCTGTTTTCATCAACTGATCCTTCAATACAGATGAATCAACAGAATTTGCAGCAGACATAGCATCCTTCAACAAGTATACACAGTCATAACCAAGAGCTGCAAAGGAAACGGGTGTTGAACCATACTTTTCCTTGTAGCTGTTTACAAAGGTAACAACCTTCTCATCTGTTGAATCAGCTGCATAATGGTTTGAATAGAAACCGTTTAAAACTTCATCACCAGCGTTGTCAATGATTCCGTCCCATCCATCGGCACCTACGATAGGAGCATGGATACCCTGGGCCCTCAACTGCTTTGCAATCAAAGCAACAGTGCCATAGTAATCGGGAAGATATACTACATCAGGATTTGTTGTCTTGATTTTAGTCAACTGTGCGTTAAAGTCCTTGTCACCAGTGCTGTAAGATTCCTCTGCAACAATCTTTCCGCCACCCTGCTCAAAGACAACCTTGAAGTTCTCATACAATCCGATGGAATAGTCGTTCTGAACATCATACAGAACAGCAGCATTCTTTGCACCCAAATCTTCCAAAGCGAACTTTCCACCAACTGTTCCCTGGAAGGGGTCAATAAAGCAAGCACGGAATACATAGTCACCAGCATCAGTGATGTCTGTCTGTGTTGCAGCAGGAGCAAGCAGCAATACCTTCTGAGCCTGAGCCAAAGAAGAAATAGCTGCAGTACATCCAGATGTCAAAGAACCAATGATAATGCTACACTTATCCTTTGTAACCAACTTCTTGTATGCATTTACAGACTTCTCAGGACTTCCTTCATCATCCTCAGCAATCAGTTCCACCATCTTTCCGTTGATTCCACCAGCAGCATTAATTTCACTGATAGCCATTTCTACACCATTGCGGCACTCTGTTCCATAAACAGCTACACTACCAGACAGAGGGAAAATTCCTCCGATCTTAATTGTATCTGATGTTTTCTTGCTACAACCAGTAAACATCATCCCTGCAATCATAGCTACAAAAAGAACACTAAGTGCTTTTTTTGCAAATTTTTTCATTTGTAACCTCCATTACGATTTGCGATATTTTAATAAAACTTAAGTTTTTTGTCTATTACTTAAGAAATATTAACAAGCACATTAAAATTAAAGTTTTATAAAAAAAGCCGCCCTGTAACTAGGACGGCCTACGCTGTCTTCTTAGAACTTAGACAGACTTACCATTCTTGATTGCTGCCTTGCAATACTTGCAAATCTTTGCTTTCTGGCCATCAATTTCCTGTTCATACAGAACCTTGATGCTTTCTTTCTTGCAACGGGCACATACACCACGTCCGTGGGCAGCCAAATCGTGAATTCCTTTTCCGCGATGAGATTTAGACATCGTAACTCCTCTGTAGGAAAACCTGCGGTCTTACTCAGAAGCCTTTTCAGCAGATTCCTCTGCAGGTGCTTCTGTTTTTGCCTTAGACTTAGCTGTAGTTGCTTTCTTTGCAGGTGCCTTCTTTTCAGAAGTTGCCTTTTTTTCAGCAGAAGACTTCTTCTCAGCAGGAGCCTTGGCCTTCTTTGTTTCCTTCTTCTCGGTCTCTTCACCGGAATCAAGCTTGTAATCAACAAGCTCAAGGATAACCATGTCAGCTGCATCACCCTGACGGAATCCCAACTTTACAACACGGGTATATCCACCAGCACGATCCTTCATTCTAGGACCGATATCTGTAAACAGCTTAGCCAAAATTGTTGCATCCTGAATGTAACGTGCTGCCTGACGACGATTATGTACGGTGTCAACCTTACTTCGTGTAATCAGCTTTTCTGCAGCCTTTCTAACTTCAAGAGCCTTGGCCTTTGTTGTAGTAATTCGCTCATAGCGGAAGAGCGAAGTTACCATGTTCCGAGACATTGCACGGCGATGTGCAGTTGTCCTAGAAAGAGGGTTAAATCCATTCTTATGATTCATCAGATTCTTCCTTCTGCTTTGGCAGTCTTTCAGTGTCTTTCAAGTGACTATAATCTGTCATACCCAAATTCAAGCCCCATTCCATGAGCTTTTCTTTGATTTCTGTAAGACTCTTTCTACCAAAGTTACGTGTTTTAGCTATGTCATCCTCTGTCTTCTTTGTCAATTCACCGATTGTTCGGATATTGGCATTCTTAAGACAATTGGAAGACCGAACAGA
>JAGBXW010000028.1 GCA_017629095.1 Treponema sp.
ACCCTCTACATCCTTAATCCAGTCCAAAAGGCTCTTTCTCAGCTGAGCCTTTGCCTGGCTATGGGCAGGATCTGCCACCACGTTCACCAGCTGATGGGGATCGCTGGGCATGTGGTACAGGTAATCGTCGCTGTAGCTGGTACTGTTCATGTCCAGTCCACCGTCCTTATCTGGAGCGTAAACTGCGTACAGGTACTCAGGAGTACGAATACAACGGCCAACCTTGCTTTCAGAAATCTGGGCAAACACCTGATTTTTTCGATTATCATCCTTTTTTTCCACCACATCAAGGAGATTTTCTCCAATCATGTTATCTCCCACCTGCACCCCGGCTAAGGCCATAATGGTTTTAGGTAAGCTTTCGGTGGAAACCAGCTGGCTTTCACGGTGGCCACCCTTTGAAAAGGCTCCACCACTGATTATCAGTGGCACCTTTAAGGCACTGTCGTGACCAGTTCGCTTGTAGTCGTCGTAGCCTCGCAGGGTACCGTCTTGATTTCGGGTGCGGAAGTGGGATCCGTGGTCTGCACCAAAGATAATAACGGTGTTGTCGTAAATTCCTAAATCTTTGAGTCGCTGAAGGAGGCGCCCCAGGTTTTTGTCTAGGCTAGCACAAGCACCGAGGTAATCAGGATATTCCTCCTGCCAGTCTCCACCACCGAGAACCTTTAAGTCTTCTGGTGGAATGAAGTTAGCAAATTCTTCCTTTGAACCTTGAGGCCCTTGGTAGTGATGGGCTCCATTTTGGTGGTGAGGCTCAATGTGGGAAATGGTCATGAAAAATGGCTTACCATCCTTTCCTTCCCAGCAATTTTTTACGGAGGAATCAAAGAATTCCAGAGCAAAGTCGGTAATACAGTCTGCACGGTAGCCTGTAAAGTCTCTGCGATTCATGTCCTCGTCAAAAACATAGCCACCGTAGCCGTCTGAGGTAAATTCCAGCACGTCGGCAGTTCGCCAAAAGCCCTTGTAGCCACCACGGAGGTGCAGGGGAACAGGTTCAATCTGGTAATCTTGATAGGGCTTTTGTTCCAGCTCTCCCTGGGAAGCCAAGTGCCATTTTCCGATGTAGGCTGTCTGGTAGCCAGCCTCATCAAGCCACTGTGCCAGGGTCTTAACATCTTGGGGGAGAGCAATGCTATTGCGGTAGCAGCCAGTATCAGTGGCATATTTTCCTGTCTGGAAGATTGCACGGCAGGGGCCACACACTGGCTGAGGAGAGAAGGCATTTTCAAAGCACACGCCCTCTGCTGCCAGCTGGTCCAAGCAGGGTGTAATTGGTAACTGCTGGCCGTAACAACCACAGGTATCAAACCGCTGTTGGTCGGTGAAGTAGAAGATGATGTTAGGTCGAGATGGTTTTTCAGACATGATGTCCTCCTGATTTTGTTTCCCTGATAACTCCCCAAAGGAGTCCCATATTCATGTAGATGAAGTTAAAATTGTAGTTGTTTAAATTGTACCACAGCTTTTTTTGTAATACGGATAAAAATTCTTCATTTTTGATAAAAGTTGTATTGTTTTTCTTTCTATTGTGACAAGTTGTATTTTTTCTTGACCGTTGCCCTTCCTGTTATTTTTGTGTATTCTGTCACGATGAAATTGTACGCTAAACACCAGCTTGTTCTCACCGTTGTGGTGGTTTCTATATTGGCTTCTGTGGTTACTGGCCTTGCAACCTCCCGTTATTTCAAAAGTAAGCCTTCTGTTTCCCAAGCTCCTGCTCCAGAAGAAGCTCTTGACTTAGCAGCTCCAGAGGAAGAGGATTTTGAGCCAGGGGCGGTGGTGGCTTCTGAAGAGCGGATGGTACCTGGCAATGCAGAGTCCTTTCTGCTCCAGACAGCTGTTCGCTCAGACCCCATCTACACGGCAGATATGGTGTCTTCCTACACCCAGGATGAGCTACAAAATATTAGCGTCTACGAAAAATGCAACGAAGCTGTTGTAAACATCAACACCCAAGTCATGGCGGTAAACTGGTTCTTGGAGCCTGTCCCCCAAGAAGGTGGTTCTGGCTCTGGCTCCATTATTGACCGCCGTGGTTACGTAGTTACAAACGTTCACGTTATCTCTGATGCATACAAGATTTACATCTCTCTGTCTGACGGCACCCAGTACGAGGGCCGTGTGGTGGGCACCGATGCTGCCAGTGACATTGCCGTGCTAAAATTTGATCCACCAGCAGGAGTGGAGCTTAAAACCATTGCCTTTGGTAATTCCGACAAGTTGAAGGTGGGGCAAAAGCTTATTGCCATTGGTAATCCCTTTGGCTTTGAGCGCACCATGACCACTGGTATTGTTAGTGGCTTAGGTCGCCCCATTCAAAGTGCCGCAGGAACTATTATCCGCAACATGATTCAAACAGATACTGCCATTAATCCAGGAAATTCTGGTGGTCCCTTGCTGGATACTGCGGGGCGAATGATTGGTATTAACACTATGATTTATTCCACCTCCGGAAGTTCTGCCGGCATTGGCTTTGCTGTTCCTGTGAATACCGCCCGTCGTGTTGTGTCCGACTTGATTCAGTATGGCACTGTTCGTCGTGGTGTCATTGATGCCGCCTACGTGCAGCTGACTTCTAGCATTGCCTCCTATGCCCGCTTAGAAATCAATCGTGGACTTTTAGTTTCCCAGATTCAAAAGGGCGGTAATGCAGAAAAGGCTGGTATTCAAGCTGGTACAGAGGCTGTTCGCTACGGAAGTAGCCGCAATGGTCGCATCATCTATCTTGGTGGAGACGTTATCACCGCCATGGACGGCATTAGTGTTACAAGCTTGGCAGACTACTATTCTATTTTGGAAAGTAAGCGGCCGGGAGACACCGTAAAAGTGACGGTCTACCGCAACGGAAAATACCTAGACCTGCAGGTGAGTTTGACAGAAGAGTAGGGGAAAAATAGTGGACTCCCTTGTCTTACATTTCTAGGGCAAGGGTTACTTGGGTGCCTGTTGCCTCATCACTAGAAATATCCAAGGTGGCATTTATAATTTGGGAGCGGGCATACATTCCCTTTAGTCCCAGATGTGTACTCATTTCTGAATTTGCTGCATTTGTCATGGCTTCTTGAATAATGCGATAAATGTGAATTTTGTGAGTGTCAGAAAGCTTTTCCAAAAGGATATCTGTTGGTGCGTAAAAACTACAAGAAATTCCCCAATCCTTTGTAAATTTATTCACTAAATCATTTAGAGTTTGCTTGTATTTTTCTGAAGTAATTTCTAGTGGAACGAGATTTCGTACAATAGAGGTAATATTTTTTAAAGATGTTTTCTTTAGGGAAAGAATAGATTCAAATAGCTCTTGAATTTTTTCAAGCTGTACAGGAGATGGGGTACTTGGATAAATTAAAGGTTGGAGACGATCAAGATAGAATTGTTCTACTCTCATGTCTTGCAAAACGGTGTCATGAATATCCCTTGAAATTCGCTCTCGCTCATCTTCCTGCACTTGGACAATGACATTGGTAATGGTTTCTTTTTCTTGAATTTTCGTTTTCAGCAAGGTTTTTTCTCGTATTGAATGGGCATATAACAGAGAAATAAAAATAATAACAATGGAGCTGACCACAAAAACGATAAAAATCAAAGACAGCATAAAGCTAGAATCATTAAATTCTTGGGTATTATGATAGGTGTAGTTTATGTAATCATCCTGAACTTGAATAAAAAGCTTGTCTAGGTCATGAAGTGAACTTAACTGATGATTTTCTGTAAAATCCTGGGTAGCTTGTAACAATTTTTCTACGTTTTGTTCTAAAAAAGATAAATTTTCGTAGTTGGGAAAATCATGAATCTGCATAAACGTATATAATTCTGAAGATTGATGAATAGAAATAACATCAAGATACTTGTACAAGAGCTGAATAAATCTTTGTTCTTCTTCTTTTGTGTGCTGGAATGAAGCGATTTTATTATATAAAAAATGAATCTCCTGCCATACTTCATGCAGCTCTCTGTAAGTAACTTCTTGTGTACTTGTGTTAGATCGGATGGTGAGCATATCTTGGGATGGTTGATTTTGTACTTCTTGGCTGGTAAGAACGGAGCACAACATAATCAAGCACATTATCACAAAAGCCTTTCGATTTTTTAACATCATCCCTCCTGAAAAACAAGTTTATCCTAAAATAATAGTGATTTTTTCAATAAAGATATATATTTAGCTATCATGATTTTGCACAGAAAATACTCTCTTTTGTTCCAAGTAATTTTAGGCATTGTATGTGGTTTGTTGAATGGTATTGTTATCTGGATGGCTTTTTTTCAAATAGGACAAATACGAGCCAAAACAACACATAAAAGCTAGGGGAAGGGGCAACTGGGAAACTGCTTGCTTCTTCCCCAACATTTTTTCTGACCTAAAATCAGCAAAATATCACATTTTTTCTGACCTGAATTGATGTAAAAATCACATTTTTTCTGACCTAGAATCAGGGAAAAATTACATTTTTTCTGACCTCTTTCCCACCTTCTTTCCCAACATTGCAATACTTTTCTTGCTGTGGTATCCTCATGATAGGAGAATTTCATGCGTAAGTTTCAAGTTGTGGCACCTTATGAACCTTCAGGAGACCAGCCCCAGGCAATACAGCGGTTGGCAGAGGGCTTTTTGCGAGGAGACAAGTACCAGACCCTGAAGGGTGTTACTGGTAGTGGAAAAACCTTTACCATGGCCAAGATTATTGAGGCGGTACAAAGGCCCACCCTCATTATTAGCCACAATAAAACCCTTTCTGCTCAGCTGTATCGTGAGTTTAAGTCCTTCTTTCCTCACAATGCGGTGGAATATTTTGTGTCCTACTACGACTATTATCAGCCAGAGGCCTACGTTCCTGCCAGAGACTTATATATAGAAAAAGATGCTGCTATCAACGATGAAATTGACCGTTTGCGGCTTTCTGCCACCTACAGCCTTATGGAACGGCGGGATGTTATTGTTGTAGCCACTGTGTCCTGTATTTACGGTTTGGGCATGCCAGACTTGTACAAGGACATGAGAATTCACTTGGAAAAGGGACAAACCCTAGATCCTGCAGCCTTTGCTCGCCAACTCATCGGTTTGCAGTATGAGCGAAATGATGCAATTCTTGACCGTGGTAAATTTCGTATCCGTGGAGACGTGCTAGAAGTCTATCCTGCCTACGTGGAAAATGACCAAGCCTACCGAATTGAGCTGGATTGGGATGAAATTGTTCGGATTCGCAGGTTCAATACCATCACTGGAGACACCATAGAAGAGCTGGACGAAACAACCATTTATCCCGCCAAGCACTTTGTGGTGCCTCCAGAAATGCTTACCTCAGCAGCAGATAGAATCAGAGCAGAACTGGAGGATCGGGTGGCAGTGCTGGAACGAGAAGGAAAGCTTTTGGAAGCTCAGCGGCTTAAAACCCGCACCACCTACGACCTAGAAATGATTACAGAAATGGGCTATTGTCCTGGAATAGAAAATTATTCTGGCCCTATTGCTAACCGAGAGCGGGGACAACCGCCTGCCACCCTGCTTCATTATTTTCCTGAAGACTCCCTGTGTCTCATTGACGAGGCCCACGTTACTGTGTCTCAAATTGGAGCCATGTACGAGGGAGACCGCTCCCGCAAGCAAAACCTCATTGACTTTGGCTTCCGTCTGCCGAGTGCCTTGGACAATCGCCCCTTAAAATACGCTGAATTCGAGTCCATGGTGAATCAAACCATCTATGTTACCGCCACCCCACGGGAGCAGGAAATCAAGCGGAGTACCCAGGTGGTGGAACAGCTGATTCGTCCCACAGGTTTGCTGGACCCCATTGTGGAGGTTCGTCCCAGCGAGGGCCAGATGCACGACATTTACCAAGAAGTCAAGCTGCGTATCGAAAAAAAAGAACGGTGTCTCTTGCTTACCCTCACCAAAAAGATGGCAGAGGATTTAACCGAATATCTTGATGGATTAGGTTTGAAGGTTCGCTACATCCACTCCGAAGTGGAGACAATAGAGCGAGTGGAAATCCTGAAGGGCTTAAGAACAGGAGAATTCGATGTGCTAATTGGAATTAACCTGCTGCGAGAAGGAATCGACCTGCCAGAGGTTTCTTTTATTGCCATTCTCGATGCAGACAAAATTGGCTTTCTCCGTTCTGCCACCAGTTTGATTCAGATTATTGGTAGAGCTGCCCGAAACGTAAACGGTATGGTGGTAATGTACGCCGACAGAATCAGCGACGCCATGAAGGAAGCCATTGACGAAACTCGCCACCGCCGAGCTGTGCAGGAGCAGTACAATCAAGAGCATGACATTACCCCCGCCACAGTTTCCAAGGCTATTGAAGACATTCTTGTTCGACAAAATGAGGAAAAAAAGGCGGCGGTGGAAACAGAAACTTCTGTGTTACGAAATAGCGTAAACCTTTTTGTGGCCAAAGAGCGGCGAAAATACCTCAAAGCCCTAGAAAAACAGATGGAAGAATTTGCCGACTGCCTTGCCTTTGAACAAGCCGCTGCTGTGCGAGACGAAATTGCCGCCATCAAGGAGCAGTACGGGGACTAGGAGATCCCGCCCCAAAGTACAAGCTTGGGGCGGTTTCTTTTACATAGGAAGGATTTCTGGATGAAGTAAAAATTCAATCAAATTACAATGTAAAATTCCATCGTCATCAGTGAAATGTGAAGGAATATCATTTTGGATAATGATTTTTGCAAAGAAATCTTTTGTCAGTTTTAAGGAATCAAGCTCAGCTTTAATTTTTTCATCTGTATTCATTTGCCATGCCGATTGAATGTATAACCGTTTGTCCCCCTGATTTACTACAAAGTCTATTTCTTTTTTTGCATTGGCACCATTTCGTCTGTCTACAACCACTCCAACATCCACGGAATATCCTCGAATCAGCAGTTCATTATAAATAATGTTTTCCATGATGTGGCCAGTATCAATTTGGCGAAATCCTAATCGAGCATTTCTCAAACCTATGTCTGTGAAGTAATATTTGTTTGGATAATCAAAATAATGCTTTCCCTTTACATCGTACCGCTTTGCTTCGCTGATTAAAAAGGCATCCTTGCAATACTCGATATAGTTGCTTACTGTGTTGGTACTGAGCTTTTCTTTTTTTACACTTTTGAGAGAATTTGTGATATTGAGTGGATTGGTAAGAGAACTTATGAATGTACTTAAAATATTTAAAATATCCTCTAGAAGATCAGGCCGTTCAATTTGATTTCTTTCCACAATATCTTTAATGTACAATTCGTCAAAAAGATTTGAAAGATAATTCTTGAATTGTTCCTCCGTCTTCAAATGCAAGATGTAGGGAAGTCCCCCATAGATCATATAACGGTCAAAATTATCCCTTTTATCTCCTCCAATGGCCATATTGAATTCTGCAAAACTTAAGGGAAACACATGGATTTGAGAGGAACGACCTCGAAATTCAGTTGAAATATCTTTTGAAAGCATTTTTGAATTGCTTCCAGTGACATACACATCAAGATTCTTGTAATCTTTAAGCTCATTCAACATATCGTACACAGTAACTTCAAATCCATCATTGTCTGGGTCTGGCACAGAATAACAAAATTGAATCTCATCAATAAAAAGATAAAATCGTTCCTGTCGTTGAGAAATGATACTCTCTATGAAATCTGCCAAGACAATGGGATTTCTATATTTTGTATCCTTTCGTTTATCTAATTGTAGCTTGATGATAGTATTGGGAGGAACATTGTTTTGCAAAAGATATTCGTAGAAAATCTCAAAAAGTAAGGTTGATTTTCCTGCACGACGGATTCCAGTAATCACTTTTATTTGTCCATCCCACATATAATCAATTATTTTCTGCAAATATAAGTCTCTTTTTATCACTGGTTTCCTCCTAAGTAACTGAAAACTTTTGACGTTTGCGTCTGAAGTTTTCAGTCATATTCTATGGTAGGAGATTTATGTTCATCTGTCAATAATTGAAAGAGAGGCTTCTGTATCCCGCCCCCTTAGACAAAAACTGCAAAACATGGTACAAACAAAGGTGAATCTTACTGTTTGGTGGAGTAATTATGACTTTATATGAAGAATTAGAATGGCGTGGCCTTATCAAGGATGTAGCTGGTGAGGACATTAAGGATAAAATCAATAGCGGAAACATTTCCTTTTACTGGGGAACTGACCCCACTGCAGACAGCCTCCACCTGGGGCATTATTCCAGCCTGATTACGGCAAAGCGTCTTGCCAAGGCTGGTCATCATCCCATTTTGCTGGTAGGTGGAGCCACTGGTCTTATTGGAGACCCTCGTCCCACTGCGGAGCGAGAATTGATTGCCAAGGAAACAATCGAAAAAAATATTGCTGGAATTAAGGCTCAGGTTTCTCGTATTTTTGACGGAAAGGCTGAAATCGTTAACAACTACGACTGGATGAAGGATTTTAGCTTTCTGGACTTTTTGCGTGATGTGGGAAAGTATATCAACGTTAGCTACATGCTGGGAAAGGACATTATCAGCCGCCGCTTGGAAACTGGAATCACCTTTGCTGAATTCTCCTATACCTTGATTCAAGGCTACGACTTCTTGCACCTGTTCCGCACTAAAAACTGTATCATGCAGGCAGAAGGTGCCGACCAGTGGGGAAATATTACCACTGGACTGGAGCTTATCCGCAAAATCGAAGGAAAGGAAGCCTATGGCTTTACCATGCCCTTGGTTTTGGACAAGTACGGCAACAAGTTCGGTAAGTCTGCAGGTAACGCCCTGTGGCTGGACATTAACAAGACCTCTAGCTACGAGCTGTATCAGTATCTCATTAACGTGGACGACTCCATGGTGGGCTCCTACCTGAAAATCTTTACCTTCCTTTCTCCCGAGGAAATTCAGGAATTGGAAGCAAAGAACGCCGCCAACCCAGAGCTACGAGAAGCCCACAAGGCCCTTGCCCGTGAAATCATTACAGACCTCCACGGTGCTGCTGAGTTTGACAAGGCAGTGAACATTAGCGAGGCTCT
>JAGBXW010000029.1 GCA_017629095.1 Treponema sp.
AACTCAGGAAAATCTTCCTCAGTTGGGAGATATGGAAGGTTACCGCCACGACTTTATGGCCACCAACGGCTTTGATGTGGCTGGCGTTGACTACACCGCCGACGTGCCTAGAATGGATGTAGTATAAGTCTACTAAAAAAAAGAGGGTACACTTCAGTGTACCCCTTTTTTATCTAGCTCAGCTCTACCGAACGATTGTAGGCGGCGGTGGCAGCAGCCATTACAGCACTACGAAAGCCCTTTTCTTCTAGAGCCTCCACGGCGGCAATGGTTGTTCCAGCTGGAGAACAAACACCATCCTTCAAGTCTCCTGGGTGGCGGCCTGTTTCCAGCTGCATGGTAGCAGCTCCACGAAGGGTTTGGGCGGCATAAATATATGCTTGCTGGCGATTCATTCCCAGTTTTACAGCGGCATCTGCCAAAGCTTCGATAAACAGGAAGCAGTAGGCGGGGCCAGAGCCGCTAATGGCAGTCACTGCATCCATGAGCTTTTCTTCCACAATCTCCACCTTACCAGCCGCAGACAACAAGTCTTTAACCTTTCCCAAAGTTTCACCAGAGGTTTTAGCCGCCCCGCACAAGCCAATCATAGCCTCCCCCACCACCGCTGGCAAATTCGGCATAATCCGCACCCACTGAACAGCATCTGCTACAGCACAGGCTTCGCCAATGGACTCCAGCTTTAATCCTGCCGCCATAGAAACAAGAATTTTTCCAGACAAATGAGGAGTAATTTCTTCCACCACCTTTTGAATCAAGAAGGGCTTTACAGCAAGAAAAATCACGTCAGCAACCTGGGCAGCCTCTCCATTAGAAGCCACAGCATGACAACCCGTTTCTGCAGCATAGGCCTGTGCCTTAGCAAAATCTCCATCGGAAACCGTGAGATTCTCTCCACCCACAACCTTTGCCACGGCCTTCATCAAGGCGCCTCCCATCATACCAGTTCCAATACAAGCAACCTTCACATCACTCATGTTTTCCTCCTCACCAATCTTGCCAATCTGGGAAAATACTGCCAACTACAGGTTTTGTCCTTCAAAAAGGGTGGCCTTCATCTTACCTTGAGCCAACTGTTCCAAAGCCTGAGGTTTTCCACCATTAGCCAAAATCATGGGAATACCGTAAGAGGTGGTTCTCTCTGCAGCCTCCAGCTTTGTCTCCATTCCACCGGAACCAAAGCTATTTGTTTCTCCGATAATGATTTGTGTTCTCAGCTCACTGATATTTGTCACCTGTTCTATAAGCTGGGCATCGGGATTTTTCTTGGGATTGTCTGTAAACACGCCATCAATATCACTGAACAAGACCAAAAGATCAGCGTTCCACAAAACGGCAGTTAATGCGCTCAGGTTGTCGTTATCACCGATGCGGATTTCATCAAAGGTAACAGAGTCGTTTTCGTTGATAATGGGAATAACCCCTTCGTCCACCAAGGTAAAAAGGGTGTTCCGCATGTTCAAGGTGCGATGATCGTCGGCAAAGTCTTCCTTTGTTAAAAGTAACTGACCAATGTGCAGGTCAAAATCTGCAAAGGCTTGACGCCACCTGTCCATAAGCTCCACCTGACCAATGGCACACAAAGCCTGACGATAGTGAATGTCCTTTTTTCGAGACCAACGATCAAGCGTAGAAACACCAGCTACCTGAGCACCAGAAGATACAAGAACAATTTGCTTGCCAGATTTCATCAAGTCGCTGCATTGGCGAGCAAAATCCTTCATAAAATCAAGGTTGATGGTGCCATCTTCCTTGGCGAGGGTATTTGAACCGATTTTTATCACGATTTTTCGTGCTGATTGGATAGTTGACTGAATCATTAACGCACCTGACCTTTTCCTTCAATGAAATATTTTGTGGTGGTGAGAGCCTCCAAGCCCATGGGACCTCTGGCGTGGAGCTTTTGAGTGCTAATGCCTAATTCCGCTCCAAAGCCAAATTCACCTCCATCTGTAAATCTAGTGGATGCATTTACGTAAACGCAAGCGGCATCAACCTGTTGTTGGAATTTTGTGGCATTGGCAAGGCTTTCTGTAATAATTGACTCAGAATGCATTGTATTGTGACTATTGATATATGCAATGGCCTCCTCCACAGACGCTACAGTTTTCACTGCCGCAATAGTATCCAAGAACTCATAGCCAAAATCTTCTTCCGCAGCCTCAACCACACAGTCTCCTCGTCCAGCCTTTTGTGCAGCAGCCTTCAACACTGGGAAGGAAGCTTCATCACACCGCAGCTCACAACCACCAGCCAATTTTTCTTCCAACAAGGGCAGGAATTCCTCCAGAATATCCTGATGAATCACAAAGGTTTCCAGTGCATTGCATACCCCAGGCCGCTGAAGCTTACCGTTTTCTGCAATGGAACAGGCCATGGCCAAATCAGCAGACTTGTCTACAAAAAGATGGCACACGCCACTACCAGTCTCAATAACAGGAACGCGAGCCTTTTCCACCACCATACGAATGAGCTGGGCTCCACCTCTGGGCAGCACCACGTCAATTAATCCAGTGGCATTCAAAATATCATCCACCTCGCTGCGGTTTCCAGAACAAGCCAGCTCAATAGCAGAAGCTACACCAACAGCCTCGCCACCTTCCACCTGATTTAATGCAGTTTTAATGATAGAAACCAAAGCCTTGTTGGAATTCAAGGCAGAAGAGCTTCCTCGAAGCAAAATACCATTACCACTCTTATAGGCCAAAGCAAAGGCATCCACCGTCACATTGGGGCGAGACTCATAAATAATGGCGGCAACTCCCAGTGGCACCCGCTGTTGACGAATTTGCAAGCCATTAGGAGTAGTCCAGCCAGCCACAACCTGTCCCACAGGATCTGTTTGTTGAATCACAATGGTAATGCTGTCGATTATGCCATTAATTCGCTCAGAAGTAAGGCGGAGACGATCCACCAAGCTATCCTTCATACCCTCTGAAAGAGCACGCTGTACGTCCAGCTCATTGGCAGCAAGAATTTCCTGTCGATGGGCATCCAGTGCGCTGGCAACAGCCTTCAAGCCACGATTCTTCTCATCTGCAGAATAGGAAGCCAAAACACTGGCCCCCTGACGCAAGGACTTACAAAGAGAAACAATGTCATTCATGATGTACCTCCGTTGAACGAGGAAGTTTTATGGAGAATTATATTAATAATTTGAAAGGAAATACATTCCCAAGAGAATGACTACACGACACTTATCATTTGTCCATGTGCGTTCTCTGGGCAGAGAATGGAGATACCACCAGAAAATACCGAATTCAGGGTCAATACGCAGGGCATATTCAGCAAAATCTTCTTTTTTTGCCTGGGAACCAAACATGAGATATACCACGTCTAACAAAACGCTGATAAAATCCCGGTAACAATTAGCATAATCCCCAGCAGAAAGTTTGTCACACAGTTTATCTATGCGATACAGAACTTGATCCTTAACGGTAACATCGGAGGCCTCGACCCATGTTTTTTCAACTAAAAGTTTAAGATTTTTATGGAAACTCTGAGTGAGCCGTTCTTCACGTTCAGACTTTGTTGCATCGATGATAAAAGAACCACAATCCTTCCCATTACCAAGACAAAAAATCTCTGTAACAGCCAATATATCTTCAGCTTGAGGAACTGCGTCTTCCTTAGATGCAATGGCATTAAAGGCTTTCAGCACCTTTTCATCAACAAACTGCAATAGTAACTCGTCTTTACACTCTGAATTTCCCATGTATATTTTTATATTCCTTTCTGACGAAATAATCAAGGCCTAAGAAGAATCTGTTTTTTGATATATACTCTTTTAACAAAACATGATACAATTGTAAGCCATGGGAAAGGTATTTGTTTTTGTAAACCAGAAGGGAGGAGTTGGTAAGACCACTTCTGTTATCAATTTGGGAGCCTACATGGCAGAAGCAGGAAAAAAAGTTCTGCTGGTTGACTTTGACTCTCAAGGAAATATGACTTCCGGTGTGGGAATCTCAAAAGATAAGCCCACAGTTTATGAATTGATAGCCAATCTTTCCACTCCGGAGCAAACTATCCGTAATTCCTGTTTGGATAACCTCCACGTTATTCCAGCATCCATCGATTTGTCTGGTGCCTCAATCGAATTGGCAGACCAAGAAGACCGTGATTTCTACCTAAAAAATGCCCTTGCTCCCCTCATTCCCCAATACGATTATATTTTGATTGACTGTCCTCCTTCCTTGGGAATTCTCACCTTGAACGGTTTGGCCGCAGCAGATTCTGTATTAATTCCCATGCAGTGTGAATACTTTGCTTTGGAAGGAATTGCCTTGTTGTTGCAAACAGTGCAAAGAGTGCAGAAAAGTATTAATCCCAAGTTGGGAATTGGTGGAATCTTCTTTACTATGTATGATTCAAGAACACGTCTAGCACAGGATGTGGTTGCTCAGGTAAAGTCTTATTTTGGAGACACTGTATTCAAGACTATTATTCCTAGAAACGTACGTCTTTCAGAGGCTCCATCCCATGGATTACCCATCTGCAAGTATGATCCATCTTGTGCTGGAGCTCGCAGCTACAAAAACTTGGCTACTGAGGTAATTGAACGTGACTAAAAAATCTGTCTTGGGCAGAGGTGTCGGTGTACTTTTTGATGGAAACAAACTCAGTTCTGACAATTATCCTCCCTCATCAGAGAATGTTGTTCAACCAGCAGCTAATTTTCCAGAAGGAATTACCCAAGAAGAAGATGGTTCTTTGAGCCTTGAAGTAGAGCGATTGGTACCAAATCCTCACCAGCCCCGCAAGGAATTTAAAGAAGAAGCCTTGCAAGAGTTGGCAGAATCAATCCGTGAGCATGGTATTATCCAGCCCGTAACGGTGGAGGATGCAGGAGATGGTCAATTCTACATCATTGCAGGGGAACGACGAACTCGTGCTGCAAGGTTGGCGGGGCTAACAAAGATTCCCGTTCAGCTGAAAAAATATTCTGACCAGCGAAAGCTAGAAGTTGCCCTCATCGAAAATATTCAGCGTTCCGACTTAAATCCCATTGAAGAAGCTGTTGCCTACCAAAAGCTCATGGAAATGAGCCAGTTGAGTCAAGAAGAACTAGCTCAGCGAGTGGGAAAAAATCGTTCCACCGTGGCAAATGCTCTTCGGTTACTGAAATTACCAGAAGACATGCAATCCGCCTTGGAAACAGGAGCCATCACCTCTGGCCATGCACGGGCATTGCTTTCCGTAAACGATGCTTCTGACCAGCGGATTCTCTTTGGTCGCATTACTGGCAGTGGCCTTTCTGTTCGGGAAGCTGAGCAACAGGCGGCGGAATTAAACGGTGGCAATAGAATCAAAATTACAGAAAAAAAAGTTTCCTCAGATTCAAAGAAGGATCCCGATTTAGTCGCCTTGGAGCAGCAATACATTGAAGTGTTCGGGACAAAGGTTTCCATCAAGGGAAACCTAGATAAAGGCTCTATTGTTATAGAATATTTTTCTCGGGACGACTTGGATCGACTTCATACTATCATCACAGAATAATTTTATTCCCTGACCACAGGAGGTTCAGATGAAAGGAATCATTCTTGCCGGCGGTTCTGGCACTCGGTTGTATCCCATTACAAAGGCTGTTTCAAAGCAGATTCTTCCCCTCTACGACAAGCCCATGGTGTATTATCCCCTTTCTGTCTTGATGTTGGCAGGTATTCGGGAAGTCCTTATTATCTCCACACCACGGGACATCACCTTGTTCAAGGAGCTTTTTGGTGACGGAAGCCACTTGGGAATGGAATTTCAGTATGCGGTGCAAGACCAACCGAGGGGTTTGGCAGATGCCTTCATTGTGGGAAAAAACTTTATCGGAAATGATTCTGTAGCCTTGGTTCTGGGAGATAATATTTTTTACGGCCAGAGTTTTACCGCCACCCTTAAATCAGCAGCCACAAAAATTCAGCAGGAACAAGGAGCTGTTATTTTTGGCTACTACGTAAAAGATCCAACGGCTTACGGTGTGGTGGAATTTGATGCTGAGGGAAAAGTTTTGGGAATTGAAGAAAAACCAGCACAACCAAAATCAAATTATGCGGTACCTGGGTTGTATTTTTACGATAACTCCGTGGTGGACATTGCTGCCAACGTAAAGCCTTCTGCTCGTGGTGAAATTGAAATTACCACCGTAAACAACACCTATTTGGAGCGAGGGCAACTTTCCGTGGAGCTTTTAGGACGCGGAATGGCGTGGCTAGACACCGGTACCTACGATGGCCTTTTGGAAGCCAGCAACTTTATTGCCACCATCCAGAAGCGGCAGGGAATGTATGTATCTTGTATAGAAGAAATTGCCTTCCGGAACGGTTGGTTAAACAAGAAGCAGATGCTGGAATTGGCAGCTGGATACAAAACTGAATATGGAGAGTATTTACGATACATTGCCGAAATGGGACGGTAAAATGACATCCCATTGTTCATTCATAAAAAAGGAGTAGCCCATGAGCTTAGGAAAAGTTATTTTATGCATCATCTTTCCACCCCTAGCAGTACTAGATAAGGGTTGTGGTTCCATTTTGCTGGTGTTGCTGTTAACCTGTGCTGGGTGGATTCCTGGTGCTATTGCAGCATTGATTCTCAATCAGAAAAAATAGGAGTTACCATGCCATTTACCATTCAAGAATGTGCCATCAAGGGATTATACGAAATTCAGCCAAAAGTTTTTGGTGACCATCGTGGGTATTTTCTGGAAACCTACAGCCAGAAGGACTTTGCAGAGGCTGGCCTTACCATGAACTTTGTACAGGACAATCAATCCCTTTCTTCTCGAGGGGTCTTGCGAGGGCTTCATTTCCAAAAGCAGCACCCCCAGGGAAAACTAGTACGGGCCATGGCTGGAGTTGTATACGACGTGGCCGTGGATTTGAGGACAGGCTCAGACACCTTTGGTAAATGGCACGGGGTGATTCTTTCTGCAGAAAAACAAAATCAATTCTATATCCCAGAAGGATTTGCCCACGGCTTTGCAGTGTTAAGCGATACGGCTATCTTTGCCTACAAATGCACCGATTTTTACCATCCAGAGGACGAAGGTGGACTTATGTGGAACGATCCTGCCATCGGCATTGACTGGAATCAGATTATATCAGAGGTAGGACTTGCTACACAGTTGGAATTTCAGCTTTCAGAGAAGGACACAAAACATCCAGCATTTAATTTTCAGGGAAACTATTTTGACCTGACTGGACGCTGGATTGGAGAATAATAAAGGGAGAATGATATGAAAAGAAACTTGTGGAAGGCAATCTTTGGATTACTGGGATTTTTTATTCTGTTTGGAACGTTGAGTTGTAATAACATTATCAGCCCAAAAGAAACAACGCAAGTTTCCATTCGCCTAGATGCAAGTTTTTTGCAATCAAACCAGCAAAAAAATGTCACTGGTAAGAATATTCGCTCCCTTGAAACAGATGGCTACCAAGTTTCAATTTTGTTATTTCAAGTTCCCAATTCCCTTTCGGTTACGGAAAATCAAGAACTAGACACTGCCACATTAACACTTCTAGAATCAATTACCCCCCCCCCTGTGTATTCTGGTGATAAAGTTTACGCAACTTTTAATAATGTTACTATAGGTATTGATGCAGTTATTTTTGTGGAAATCTATGAAAATACCCCTACTGATACTTCCCAAAACTTAGTTTATAAAGGTAATTCAAAGATTTTTACCGTACACGAAGGCGAAAACAATGAGGAGATTGAACTTAAAAAGGTAGATGGGCAAAATCAAGAACAAAAACAAGAATTCACCGTTACCTTTGATGCAGCTGGAGGAGCTTTTGCTGATGGAAGTGAAACTCAGCAAATTACAGTGGAAGAAGGTACTCCAGCTACAGCTCCAGAGGACACCCCAACCTATCACGACAAAACCTTTGAGTACTGGGCAATACAACAAGAGGATGACAGTTTTAGTGAATATAATTTTTCACAACCTGTAACTCAAAATATAACACTGTATGCTCAGTGGCGAGAAGTAAACCAAGTTTCTTCTGTGCACTTTAATCCCACTACTCACACTGTTGATGTAGGCACTGAAATTACCTTGTCTTGTAATACACCTGACGCAAGTATTTACTACACCACAGATGGTAGTGCCCCAACTACATCATCAAATAAATACACAACACCCTTTACCATCAGAACAGAGACAACCATCAAGGCCTACGCTGTAAAATCTGATATGATAGATAGTGCTGTGACCCAAATCACCTATACTTTGAATCAGTATACTGTTCAGTTTGTACTAAACGGTGGAAATTTTACAGAGAATAATAAGGAAAATCCCATTTCTGTACCAAGTGGAACAGAAGTAGTTTTAAAAAACTATCAACCAGAACGATCTGGATATGAGTTTGGTGGTTGGTATTTTGACAATGAATTCACGAAACCCGTTGATGACAGTGGTATCGTTACTCCAAGTCAAAGTAATACCACAAGTGGTACACTCACCTTATATGCCAAGTGGGAAGCGGAAAGTATAGCAGTAGACACGACTGTTACGTCCTTTACAGCGTTACAGACAGCCATTACAAATGCAAGTGGAACAAGCCAAGATAATCCCTATGTCATCGGCATTGGAGGCAATATGGATACAGAAGGCGTTTCTAGTACCATAACTGTAAACTCGCACGTAAAACTTGTTGCAACAAGTGATTATACTATCACCAAAACAACAGCCTTTGCTGGGATAAATATCTTCACCGTAGAGACAGGAGCCTCATTAACATTGGGAGATTCAAATGCAGGTGGTACACTGACTATTGATGGTGGCGGAACAGCAGTTCCATCTTCAAGATCCCTCATCAATGTATCTGGTTCACTTACCTTGAACGAGAAGTCTGTTCTACAAAATAGTTATATAACAAGTGCAACTCATGGAGGTGCTGTATACTCTAGTGGAGGAAATATCACCATTAACGGTGGTATACTAGAAGCAAACAAATTAGAAGTAACCAAAAAAAATGGAGGTGCAATCTATCTTGAAAATGGAACATTTACTGTGACTTCTGGTTCGTTTATTACTAATAGTGCCTCTCCTACTACTGGTAATAATATATATGGTGGGGCATTATATATCTATAAATCTGTAGTAAGTATACAAAATGCTCATTTTGATGGAAATTCTGTTTCTGCAACCGATACTGAATGTTATGGTGGTGCCATATATATAATTGAATCTGGTGCAGAATCTGTACCAACAGTTATTTCCAATTGTTCATTCACAAATAATTCCGCATATCAACGTGGTGGAGCTATTTATACAAGTGGTGAAAGTTATATTGAAATAAATGGATGTTCCTTTGAAAATAATAGCATTACAAACTCCACAGGAGAGGGGCCTGATGTTTATGTTGGAAATACTTCAGGTTCAACAAAAATAGATGGGACTCAAGTAACAGGTGGATGGACAAGTAATTAAAATCTTACCTAAAAAGCTGGTGTAAAAGCCAGCTTTTTTTTAATTGTTTGCCGTTACAATGTATGCTACCTTGTAATGAGGAATTTTGATAACAAAGGGTTTACATATGGACAATAAAACTCGATGCAGGTGGTGCAACATAAAAAATAGCCGCTATGTGGAATATCACGATAATGAATGGGGTAAACCTCATTTTACTGACCAGAATTTGTACGAAATGCTGATTCTAGAATCCTTTCAGGCGGGGCTTTCTTGGGAATGTGTCTTAAACAAGAGGGAGGATTTTCGGAAAGCCTACGATGATTTTCACCTAGAAAAGATTATTGCCTATGATGAAGCCAAAATTCAGGAGCTCTTAACCAACAAGGATATTATCAGAAACAAGAAAAAAATCCTTGCAAGCATTACTAATAGCAAAGTATTTAAATCTGTAGTGGAAGAATTTGGTTCTTTTCACCAGTATTTGCAAAGCTTTACCCAAGACAACATCATTTACGAAACAGACAAAACCACAAACCACCTGTCGGATGCCATTTCTCAAGACTTGCAACGGAGAGGCATGAAGTTTGTGGGTTCAATCACCATCTATTCCTACCTTCAAGCCATTGGCCTCATCTATTCCCACGAAAAAGAGTGTTTTTTGTATCGCCTAGGGTGAAAAAACTTCCTTTCGTTGCTTACTGTTCTCTTTTATGGTATCATGATTAAGTTGATTTCTGCCACAACAAAGGAGACACCATGGTTTGGCTTATTGGAAAAAATGGTATGTTGGGGAGTGAGATTACTCGTCAGCTGGAAAATACAAGCATTCCCTTTGTAGGAACAGACCGAGAGGTTGATATTACCAATCGGCAAGAACTTGAAGCCTTTGCAGTCAGCAATCCAGGCATTACCTGGGTGGTGAACTGTGCTGCCTATACTGCAGTGGAAAAGGCAGAAACGGAACCTGAGCTGGCAGAAAAGCTCAATGCCACAGGAGCAGGCAACATTGCAACCGTTGCACAGGCAATAGGAGCAGGCATGATTCACATTTCCACTGATTACGTTTTTGACGGCACAGGAAAAACTCCCTACACCGAAATTATGCCCATAGCACCTCTGGGTGTGTACGGCAAGACAAAAGCTCGCGGGGAAGAGCTGGTGCTTAAGGCTCATCCTGACGCCTATATTTTCCGAACAGCCTGGCTCTACGGTCCACGAGGCAAGAACTTTGTCTACACCATGGTAAACCTCATGAACAGCCGAGACAGTATTTCCGTGGTAAACGACCAATTCGGCAGTCCCACCTGCACCTTGGATTTGGCTCGCTATATTATTCTCACGATTCTAGGCAACCAAGACCTGCCTGGCAATCCTCACCCGAAAATTATGAGCGGAATTTATCATTGCACAGGGGAAGGAGAAACCACTTGGTTCAACTTTGCCCAAGAGATTTATGCCATCGGACGAGAAAAGGGCATTATCACCAAGGAATGTGAGGTTAAGCCCTGTACAACAGCTGAATTTGGTGCGGCGGTGGAACGACCAGCTTATTCGGTTTTATCCAAATCCAAGCTGAAAAAAGCCCTGCAACAAAAAATTCCCAGCTGGCAGGAAAGTTTGCGAGCCTTTATGTGCAGTCCCTTCTTCAAAGAAATGCCACAATAACATCACAAGGAGTTGAATATGGCAACAAGAAAATTACAGAATATTTTAGTAACTGGTGGAGCAGGCTTTATCGGCAGCAACTTTATCCACTATCTTTTTGGTATGTCCACTTCTGGCAATGAAGCCTTTACCGACGCAGATTTTTCTGGCACTGTGGTAAACGTGGACTGCCTGACCTATGCGGGCAATCGGGAGAATTTGGCAGATATCGAAGAAAAATATGGTGCTGGCTGCCCTGAATCAAGCCGCCGCTACTTTTTTGAGCAGGTGGATATTTGCGACAGAGTGGCCATTGACGAAATCCTTAAAAAATACAATATCGACACCATCGTTCATTTTGCGGCAGAAAGTCATGTGGATCGCTCCATTTTGGGGCCAGAAGCCTTTGTCCGCACCAACGTAATGGGCACTTATACCCTGCTAGATGCCGCCCGTACTTTCTGGAAAACCGAAGATGGGTTCCGTGACGGAGTTTTGTTCCACCACGTGTCCACCGATGAGGTTTACGGTTCCTTGGGAGAAACAGGCTACTTTACCGAAACCACACCCTACGATCCCCGCAGCCCCTACTCCGCCAGCAAGGCCTCCAGCGATCACTTGGCTATGGCCTATTTTCACACCTATGGTCTGCCAGTAACCTTGTCTAACTGTACTAACAATTACGGCCCCTATCAGTTCCCAGAAAAATTGTTGCCTCTCATGATCTTGAACATGCGGGAAGGGAGAAATCTTCCTGTGTACGGCGATGGAAAAAATATTCGTGATTGGATTTATGTAGAAGACCACAATCGAGCAGTACTCCAAATCATGAAACAGGGCCGCACTGGTGAAAAATACAATATTGGTGGAGAAAACGAGTGGGAAAACATCAAGCTACTGGACAAGCTTATTGAACTGGTAGCCGTTGAACTAGGAAAACCTACCGAAGTAATCCGTCAAACCATCACTTACGTAAAAGATCGTCCTGGCCACGACCGTCGCTACGCCATTGACTGCACCAAAATCAAGGAGGAGCTGGGCTGGCAGCGTAAAATGACCTTTGAAGAAGGTTTAACCGCCACCGTCAAGTGGAACTTGAGCCACTCAGAATGGATTGAACGAATCCGCAGTGGCGAATACCGCAACTGGGTAGAAGCAAACTACGGGGAACGATAAAAGTTAGAAAGAGGTGAGCTGAAAAAGTTCACCTCTGAATAGAATCACGGGCTCTTTTTACTAGCTCCTCCATTGCATCTCGCAAAGGTGATGGAATTTCTTCTAATGCATCAATAATGCTTTTGTTCTTCCTATATAAAGCTATTTCCCTCTGCTCCAGATTTCGCTGAGTGGGCAGAAAATCATCTACCACATTATAATCTAGCTCCCCTAAAAGACTTTCTAGAGACATATTCAGCACCCGAGAAATTTTCAAAGCGATATCTGCATGAGGCATGCTATTCTTGTTCATTCCGTTGACAATTGTTGAATAGGAAACACCAGAGCGAAATGCCAAGTCCTTTATTTCCATTTCTTTGTATATGAGGCTTTTCTTCACATTCAACCAAAATGAACTCATAACCTCATTATTACATAAAGAGTAAAATACTTGACAGCTAAATCTTTATAAAGATATAATATCTCTATAAAGATTTAAGGAGGCTAAACAAATGAGTACAAAAAGCAATTTTGATAACGCTCTAGGTGATTTGATAATCACAATTGGTGATGAAATTGCAAAGCTGAAGGGAACGGCTCCAATAACGGAAATCAATAATTTGCGTTCTAGACTACAATGGGGAGAATACGAAAGAACCCCTGCTCAAAAGAAAGACCTTGAAACTGCATTCAAGGATTTCTTGGACAAACAGAAAGAACTATGTATACACTAACAGAGTGTAGTAGATGCATTGAAAGACTTGTGTTGCTTACAAGAGGAAGTGATATCTGAGAGTCGTACAGATTCAAGTAGTATAGAAAAGGAGTGAGAATATGGCAATGACACGGTGCATAGCTTGCGAACGGGAGATAGAAGCAGGTTCAAAATTTTGTACTAAATGTGGGTCACCACAAGCATGTGAATGCGGAAATACTAACATACAAGGAGGATCTTACTGTTCACGGTGTGGTAAATATATGGCTGACAAACGCCCCAAACCCAAACCCAAACCCAGAGCTAGCGTAATCTGTAGAAGCTGTGGACAGTACGTCACAGGAGAAGTAGTATCTGGTCTTTATCCTTTCGTTTGGTGCCCAATATGTCGCAGTAAAATTGAGATAAGTAGACATGGATGGTAGAGCGAGACAACAAGTACCTCTCGCAGAAATAGAATCCCTGGTTTTGATGAAGTCTAGCAGTCAAACAATTATTCCGATTAAATAATTTCAAACATATCCCCCAGTCATCCAAAGACTGGGGATTTTTTACCCAAACTAGCAGTAGAACTGAATCTCACCAAAAATCTCTTGCCATTTGGTAATAATTTCAAAGGAACGACCTTAATCATTAATTTTAAAGACCTGAGGCATGTTCCAATCCTCCATTCTTAGCGAATTCAAAGATTAATGCCTTTTCGGATTCAACAAATTCTTGAAAATAATCCAGCTGTTCTGTCGTATAACCTACTATATCTTCCCATTTTCCTTCTGGAAGCCAATAAACACCATGATTAAAACAGTTTTTTTTCATCAGGAGTTTCTATGTACACTTTCACTCGTTCTATTCCATTGCGATTTAAAACCTCAGAATGGCTAAGGATGGTTTCATCAGGTAGTTCAATAAAATTATATAACATACTATCCCTCACTAAAAATTAACACACCGAAAACTTTTTTATAATTGCAGTAGCCACCGCTTCTCCGTCCATGGCAGAAGACACGATTCCACCAGAATAGCCTGAGCCCTCCCCTGCGGGATAAAGGTTTTCCGCTGCCACACATTCCAAGGTTTCGACATTGCGGACAATGCGAACAGGGGTGGAAGTTCGTGTTTCTGCGGCAATAAGCAGGGCTTCCTTACACACAAAGCCAGCCATTTTTCGGTTAAAGTCACGAAAAGCCTGTTGTAGCCGCTCCTTGATAAAGTCTGGAAGCCACAAGTCCAACCGAGAACTCTCTAAACCTGGAGAATAACTGGAACGAGGCAGTTCTTGGCTGGACTTTTCTGCAAGGAAATCCTCTAAAAGCTGGGCTGGAGCTTGCTGTCCCCTTCCCTGAGCCTTGGTAAGGATTTCTAGTAGAGTTCGTAGATACAGCCCTGGATTAGCATTTTTGCTAGATGCAAGCTTAGCATCCACAGTAATATTGTAGTTAGAAAATTTTTCTTCTAGCTGCTCAATAACAATCCCAAAGTCCTGGGGGCGAATTTCCACCACAATGGCGGCATTGCTCCACTTGCCACCTCGGCTAGAAGGAGACATACCGTTTACCACCAGCCCTTCCTGGCAGCTGGCAGAAGGCACCACTAAGCCGCCGGGACACATGCAAAAGGAATACACCCCTCGCTCCTGAACCTGGGTTACCAAGCGATATTCTGCCGCCCCCAGCAGAGCCTTTTTCTGGGCACCGTGGAACTGAATATTGTCAATGATTTCACGAGGATGCTCCACTCGCAGTCCCATGGCAAAGGTCTTTTCTTCCAAGGCAGAGGGCAACTGGCTTCCTAAAAGCTGGTACACATCTGTGGCAGAATGACCTGTGGCAAGAATCACTGCATCTCCATGGAAAACCTGCTCTTGGGCAGTGCTTTCCTCAGCAACAGAAACGGCTTTCACCCCCACCACACGAGGATTTTTTCCATTTTTTTCCAGCAAAAGCTCTGTACACCGACAGGCAAAATGCACTTCTCCCCCACACTCCACAATCTTTTGTGTCATAGCTTGAATCACCGAGGGTAATTTATCGGTGCCAATATGAGGATGGGCTTCTGTAAGGATTTCCTTTTCAGCTCCAAAATGATGGAAAATCTGAAGAATTCCTTGAATATTTCCCCGTTTATTGGAGCGTGTATAGAGCTTTCCGTCAGAAAAGGTTCCAGCTCCTCCCTCCCCAAAGCAATAATTTGAGTCGGGATTCACCTCATGGCGAGTGCTAATGGCGGCAATATCCCGCTTTCGCTGCCCAGCTGGATTTCCTCGCTCCAAAACAATGGGACGAATGCCCGCTTGAATCAATTTTAATGCAGCAAACAAGCCTGCAGGCCCAGAACCAACGATTACCACACGAGGGGCATTTTCTGGACAGGGCAAATATTCCAGTTTTTGGTTAGCCACTGATTCCGGCTTGTCTTCACCAGTAAAAACTTGATATCGCAGGTGAAATTTTACCTTGCCGTGGCGGGCATCTAAAGATTTTTTCACCAAAACAAAGCCATTTATATCTTTTTCCCTACAATCAAGCTTTTTTGCTAATTGATTTCGGACAAGTTTTTCCTTGGGATTTTCTGCATCAGCAGGATTCAACAGGGTTATAGTTATCTCTTTTATCACGAGTTCAGTATACCACAGCGGAATCAAATGTAAAAGACGGAAATCTGATTCAGCCTAAGCAGAAAACTCGAAGGCAATCGTGGAATCCTCACCCTTTTTCTGAAGCTGACAAATCACCTTGCCTCCTCCCGAAAGCTGGCCAAAGAGGATTTCATCCACCAAGGCAGTGGCAATTTTCTCGTCTACTAAGCGGGCAATATTTCTGGCTCCGTACAGTGGTGAATAGCCTTCCTCTGCAAGATAGCTGATACAATCTGATTCAGCCTAAGCAGAAAACTTGAAGGCAATCGTGGAATCCTCACCCTTTTTCTGAAGCTGACAAATCACCTTGCCTCCTCCCGAAAGCTGGCCAAAGAGGATTTCATCCACCAAGGCAGTGGCAATTTTCTCGTCGACTAAGCGGGCAATATTTCTGGCTCCGTACAGTGGTGAATAGCCTTCCTCTGCAAGATAGCTGATACAATCTTCTTCCACCACCAGCTTCACCTTTTTTGCAGCCAGCTTGACTGAAAGCTTTTTCACTTCCTTTGTGACGATATTTTTTGCCACCTGTATATCTAAGGCTCCAAAGGGAATGATGCCATCCAAGCGATTGCGGAATTCAGGAGAAAAAGCCTTTTCCACCGCCTCTCCCACGGCACTGCTTCCCTGTAGCTGGCTTCCAAATCCGATTCGAGCACGACTCATATCACGAGCCCCAGCGTTACTTGTCATGATGATGATGGAGTTCCTGAAATCAGCCTTTCGTCCTTGATTATCCGTCAGTTGGCCATAATCCATCACCTGCAACAAGATATTGTAGATGTCGCTGTGGGCCTTTTCAATTTCATCCAGCAAAACCACGGAATGAGGCTCTTTCCGCAGGGCATCTGTCAACAATCCACCTTCTTCAAATCCCACGTAGCCAGGTGGCGCACCAATAAGACGACTCACCGTGTGTTTTTCTTGATACTCACTCATGTCAAACCGAAGCAGTTTCATACCAAGCTGAGATGCCAAAACCTTTGCCAGCTCTGTTTTTCCCACACCAGTAGGACCAACAAAAAGGAAGGAGGCAATGGGTTTATCCCCATCCCGCAAACCAGCTCTGGAACGCTTTACCGCCAAAACCACCGACTGCACTGCTTCCTGTTGACCGAAAATTTCATGGGAAAGCCGTTCTTCCAGTCCATGGAGTTGCTCTCGCTCATCCTTGGCCACAGTCTGTTCTGGAATACGGGCCATTTTTGCAGTAATTTTACTCACCAATGCCTTGGTAACACGACCACCACCAGCACCTGTCTTGTCCCGCATTCGCAGGAAGGAGCCAGCCTCATCCATAATATCAATGGCCTTGTCGGGCAGGCGGCGATCTGGCAAAAATTGTACCGACAAATCAACAGCCGCCTGCAAGACACTTTTTTGATACTGTACCTTGTGGAATTCCTCGTAGGAAGGACGCAAGCCCTCAAGGATTTTCATAGTTTCCTCTGGAGTGGGCTCCACAATATCGATTTTTTGGAAACGGCGAGCCAAGGCCCTATCCTTTTCAAAAATCTTTGCGAACTCGTCGTAGGTGGTGGAGCCAATGCACCGCACCTTGCCAGTGGAAAGAAAGGGTTTCAGCAAATTAGAAGCATCAAGGTTGCCGTTTCCAGAAGCACCAGCCCCAATAATGGTGTGAATTTCATCGATAAAGAGGATGGTTTTTTCTCGTTTCATCAACTCGTCTGTGAGCCTTTTTAACCGCTCTTCAAAATCACCACGGAACTTAGCACCTGCCACTAAGGCTCCCACGTTCAAACTAAATATTTCGTAGCCAGATAAGACAGCTGGCACATCATTTTGGACAATCTTCAAAGCCAAGCCCTGGGTAATGGCAGTTTTTCCCACACCAGGCTCACCCACATGAACAGGATTGTTCTTGAATCGGCGGCACAGTACTTGGATTGTTCGCTCCAACTCTTCTTCTCGTCCAATCAAGTTGTCATACTCACCTGCTCGGGCAGCAGCCGTCATATTTTTAGTAAAACGCTCTAAAATGCTGCGTTTTTTTCCAGAGTTTTTTTGTGTTTCCTGTTCAAGTTGAGGCTCTTGCTCTTCATCTAGGGTGTCAGAATTCTCCCAAGACTCCTTTTCCTCATCCTTTGAAATAATTCCATCGGTAAAACTTGGATCGGAAAGCAATTCATCAATCAATTCACGGAGATTGTCGGGATTGCTGCTTTGTCGAATATAGCTCACAATTTCCAACAATCTCAGTCGTTCAACACCACCGGCCCGAAGATAATAAGAACAATAATTGTTGGTTTCATCCATCATACTCACCAGCACGTCGGTGATTTCCACTTCAGTCTTTTCTGCAGAAGCACAGTGCATAATAGCCCTATCGATGACGCTATGAAAACCAGCTGTTTGCAATGGTTCACTATTTTTCACCACCAACACATTTTCGTCGATATATTTTGTTACATTTTGACGAATGGTATCCACATCTCCACCACAAACTAGCAATAAATCGCAAACGGAAGGAAAATCTAGGGAAACTTTGAGAAGATGTTCTGGTGTCAAAAACTCGTGACCTGAGCTTTGGGCCTCTTGATAGGCTCTGTTAATAATATTTTGTAATTGTGGGGTAACTTTCAACGAAAACTCCTCTGTTTTGTCAATAATTAAGATTTAATAGATACATTTCTGGTGCTGGAGTTATGCCTCCCGCATTTCACACCGAAGAGGAAACCCATTCTCCCGAGCAATTTTCATGGTTACGTTTACTCGAGTAACAGCAATATCATAGGTATAGATGCCTACCACAGCAGAACCTTCACGATGAACCCTTTCCATTAAGCGTTCTGCTTCAGTGGCCTCTTTATGAAAAATCACTTCCAGCACTTGGGTTACAAATTCCTTTGTGGTATAATCATCATTTAGAAAAATTACCTGATATTGCTTTGGTTCCAATAATTCAGTTTCTGTAATACTGAATGTATCCTCGCTATAATTTATATCCATACATACAATATAACACATTTTTTTGTAATTGACAGGGTAAATTTCCAGATAAAAAAATCCTTCTGAACTTGGATGCACCTCATTCAGAAGGATTCACACTAAAAGTTTATTTTAGTAAATCTTAGAACTCTTCAAAGTCGTCATCAGAAACCATTACTGAAGGCTTGTGACTTACAACACCAACTCCACTTGGCTTATGAACAGTAGCATGAGCTGTAGGTTTTGCTCCATGAGTACTCATGGGAGTAGTAGCTCTCACCAGGGGTTTCCTTGGAGCGGAAACAGCAACTGCTGCAGCAGCATTGTTATCCAACTTGAAAAAGGCCATTAATTCTACCAAACTCTTAGCATTGGCATTAAGTTCTTCTGCCATAGATGCCATTTCTTCTGAAGCAGCAGCGTTCTGCTGAACAACAGTATCCAACTGAACGATGGCCTTGCTTACCTGCTGAGCACCATTGTCCTGCTCACGGCATGCAACAGCGATTTCTTCCACAAGCTCGGTAGTCTCGTCAATGCTTGGAATAACGGCGTCAATCAAGGAACCAGCATTTTCAGCAGCAGACAAGGTGCGGGCAGAAAGCTCACTGATTTCACCTGCAGCTACCTGACTGCGTTCTGCCAATTTGCGAACCTCACTGGCAACAACGGAGAATCCCTTTCCAGCTTCACCTGCACGAGCTGCCTCAATAGCGGCGTTCAGTGATAACAGGTTGGTCTGGCTAGCAATGTCTTCAACAATATGAATCTTTTCGGCAATGTCCTTAACAGCGGCAACAGCGTCGGTTACAGCGGCACCACCAGTCTTGCTGTCGGAAGCAGTGCGTTCTGCAATACTATTTGTCTTAGCTGCATTGTCAGCAGTTTGGCGAATATTAGAAGCCATCTGTTCCATGGTGGAAGACATTTCTTCTGTGGAAGCGGCTTGTTCAGCGGCACCAGAAGAAATTGACTGGCTACTGGAACTTATCTGCTCGCTACCACTTTCAATCTGGCGGGCACTAGTCATGATAGAAGTTACCATATTGGTAAGCTGCATCAACATTTCTACCAGAGCACGACTCATAGAACCAAGCTCGTCCTTGCGGGCACTAATCTTATTTCGTGTCTCTGCAGGAATATGAGCCAAAGCCAAGTCACCCTTGGACATACCATTCAAAGCACTTTCAATAACCTTCAGTGGTGTGGTAATAGAAATGCCCAAGAATACAGCAGCAGCAACACCAGCAGCAATCAAAATCACTGCCACAATAATCATGATTCTCAGCATCAAGACAATTTCGTCAGTGAATTCATCCATGGGAGCACGGATAAACAGGGTCCAATCGATGGTTTCCATGGGAATGTATACTGCAAGGTAGTCCTTTCCCAGATACTTGTAAATTGCTTCGCCTCTTTCGCCTTTTACAGCCTTGCCTACGTGAAGAGCCAATTCATCATAGGAACGATTAGTGCGGGACTCATTCACAATATTTTCCTGAGTTTCCACATGGCTATAATCGGTATGACCAACAACGTTACCTGTCTTGCGACTTAAAATGAAGGGGCCACCAGTTTCGCCCACTACAAACTGGGCACAAAGAGAGGTAAGAATCTTGGCATCTTTTTCCAGAACGAGAACACCAGTAATACGATTTGTAGTAGGGTCTCGAAGTGGTGTTGCATAGGTAATACCCCAAGCACCAGGACGCAATTCACTCTGAATAGGATCAGAAACAAAGGTTTTGCCCCGCATAGCTTCCTGATATACCTCTCTGTCTGATACATCACGGGCAATACCTGTATTAGTAAAACCGTTTCCCTGTGCATCACAAACAGTATAGGCGATACGATTGGAATCCAAGGCAGCTACAGTGTTCATGAACATGGCCTTATCTTCAAGAGAAGTGTTTGGGTCTGTCATTTCTGGCATTACAGCCATAACATTCAAAAGCTCAAGCTCGAGGTTTGCACGAGCTTCAATATAATCAGCAATTGCATCACCCGTTACAAAATTGTCCTCCAAAATAATCCGCTGGGCAGCATTTTTTGCAAAAACATAGGCGAGGACAGTACTAATAAGCGCAACAGCTAAAACAAGCACACTAACAACAACGATCAAAATAGTCTTCAAGCTTTTCATATTCTCACTCCTATAAATGATTTATCCCAGGATAGTTTTTATTATAACACCAATTTTATCGATAAAATCCTTAGCATATCAAATAATCATAAAAAAAAATGTGTCGCTCGGTAAAAATTATCTTAATCTAAATTTTATAAAAAAATAAAAATCCTTCTAAAATATCTAACTATTTGTTATTTTCTGAATTATTTTTCATATTTTTTAAAATAAATTCTTGCATTATTGACTTTTTGGGTGAACGAAATATAACAATTATAAACATTCTCTCCAGAGGAATACGGGTGGCCCATCTTTGGCGGCTCCCTCTTGTTCGAAGGTTTATTTTTTTAATAACACAACCAAATGCCTTTAAAATAAAAAACCTTCTGAACTAAAGCAGGCCACTTCAATCCAGAAGGTTTATATTATATTTTATCGTATCTTAGAACTCTTCAAAGTCGTCATCAGAAACCATTACTGAAGGCTTGTGACTTACCGCACCAGCTCCACTGGGCTTATGAACAGTAGCATGAGCTGTAGGTCTTGCTGGGCTAGCACTCATGGAAGAAGATCGAGCAGGTGTTTTCTTTGTGGCGGAAACAGCGGCTGCAACAACAGACCGATTATCCAGCTTGAAGAAAGAAACCAATTCCACCAAGTTTTTAGCATTGGCATTCAACTCTTCTGCCATAGAAGCCATTTCTTCTGAAGCAGCAGCATTTTGCTGAACAACAGTATCCAACTGAACAATTGCCTTGCTAACCTGCTGGGCACCATTGTCCTGCTCACGACATGCAACAGCGATTTCTTCAACCAGCTCTGTGGTCTCATCAATACTTGGAATAACAGCTTCAATCAACGAACCAGCATTTTCAGCAGCAGACAAGGTTCGAGTGGAAAGCTCACTGATTTCTCCAGCAGCAACTTGGCTCCGTTCTGCCAATTTGCGAACCTCACTAGCAACAACAGAGAATCCCTTTCCAGCTTCACCTGCACGAGCAGCCTCAATAGCAGCATTCAATGACAACAGGTTGGTTTGGCTAGCAATATCTTCAACAATATGAATCTTTTCGGCAATGTCCTTAACTGCAGCAACAGCGTCAGTTACAGCGGCACCACCAGTTTTACTATCAGAAGCAGTACGTTCGGCAATGCTATTTGTCTTGGCAGCGTTGTCAGCAGTTTGGCGAATGTTAGAAGCCATCTGTTCCATGGTAGAAGACATTTCTTCTGTGGAAGCAGCCTGTTCGGCGGCACCAGAAGAAATTGACTGACTGGTGGAACTAATCTGCTCACTACCGTTTTCAATCTGGCGGGCACTAGTCATGATAGAAGTTACCATGTTGGTAAGCTGCACCAGCATTTCTACCAGAGCACGGCTCATAGCACCAAGCTCATCCTTACGGGTGCTAATCTTGTTTCGTGTCTCTGCAGAAATATGAGCCAGAGCCAAATCACCCTTAGACATACCCTCCAAGGCACTTTCAATAACCTTGATAGGTGTGGTGATGGAAACGCCCAAGTATATAGCAACACCGATTCCAGCAGCAATCAAAATCACTGCTACAATAATCATGATTTCCAGCATCAAGACAATTTCATCAGTGAACTCTGCAAGTGGTGCCCGGATTGCAACACCCCACTGAAGACTATCCATGGGGGTATAAGCAATAAGCCATGTCTCTCCTTGATAATTGTAAGTAGCAGTTCCTCTATTTCCTGCAATCAAATTATTGACGTGGCTTGACAATTCTGCCAAATCAGGCTGAGTCTTAGATGCTTGAGCAAGGTTTTCTCCACGCTGAATACGCTCATACTCCTTGTGAGCAACAGTATTTCCTGTGTCAAGGCTAATAATAAAAGGACCACCTGTTTGACCAACAACAAAGTCTCCTACAATTTCAGAAATGTTCACAGCATCTTTTTCAAGGATAATAGCACCAGTAACACGATTGGTACGAGGATCTCTAATTGGAACAGAATAGGTAATAGCCATAGTTCCAGGTCGTAACTCACTTTCAATAGGGTCTGAAACAAGTGTATTACCACGAATAGCTTCTCGATAGTTGTCTCTGTCAGACATATCTCTATCTATACCGGTGTTTGTGAAACCGTTTCCCTGAACATCACACACAGTATAAGCAATACGCTGATTATCCATGGCAGCAATATTGTTCAAGAAATCAGCCTTCTCTGCTAGAGAAAGAGTCTGATCGGTCATTTCTGGTTGTACTGCCATAGCAGACAAAACTTCGATTTCCATGTTAGCTCGAGCTTCAAGATACTTTGCTAATGCTTCTGCTGTCACCAAGTTATCTTCCAAAATAATCTTTTGTGCAGCATCTCGAGCAAATACATAAGCCAGTAATGTACTGGTTAAAGCCACAACCAAAACAATCACACTTGTAATAATAATAAGTGTTGTTTTTAGACTTTTCACGACGCACCCCTTAGTCCTAAAACTTTATCAGATTTATTTCTGACAAATTCCAGTATATCACCCTTTTTATCGATTAGCAAGGAAAATAATTAAAGAAGTGGCCCTCAGAGTGATTAAAGTTTACTTAATCTTTATCTCACCCAAAAAAAGAGGATTTTTTTTCCATAAACCTTTTTTCCCTTCAATTACCAGTTTATTGCCATCCCACAAAAGACTGCCCTCTTGTTTGTCTAGCTTTTTCAGGGCTGAGGGCAAGATTCCCGAATCGGAAAATACCAGGAATTTCACAGGTAACACCAAAGGATTTTCTTGGGAAGGCTGACTTTTTCTCTGATAGATAGCCTTTACAGACTGCTCCAATTCTGCCAGCACGTAGTAAAACTCCCCTTCCTGTTGCAATACAAGGCAATACCCTGGAAACAGGGGCACATCAGGCAAGAGGTAAGCGGTGGTACAGCACTCCTCCTGTAACGGAGAAATGCCTTGAATCGTATCAGGCAAGGTGGCTATCTTGAGATACCGATAGTGAGTATTAAAGAGTTTTTCTGGCACAGAAACGGACTTAGCCCCTTCATTCAAGACTTTTTGCAGGGCCTTGTAGGTAGCAATGCGGATTTCCAGCAATTCCAACAGATGAGAATAGGTCCAGGTGCGGGACTGAGCTTGAGCCTTGTAGGTTCGAGCATTTTGGGCAAGCAATTCGCCACCAAAGGAGGTGGCAGTCTTTATCTTTGGGAGATCAATCTGGTTCAACAGAGTAACGGTGGTAAGCAAGTCCACAAAATTATACCCCCAACGAGAGATTTTTGCCTTGGAAGCATATTTTTTGAATAAGTCCAGTTCTTGGAGCAACATCTGGCGATACTGCTGATTTGCTACTAGTGCCTTGTCTAGAAGCTGACGATTATTTTGAGAAATGAGCGTACCTGCTTCCAACTGCAATTCCTCCGATGCGAAATGGGCCAAAGCAGGAGAATCGTAGAACAAGGCGGCATTCACTGTGGCAGCATTTTGCTGATGGCCAGGGTTGGTGAGGACAAAGACAAAATCATCTTTGCGAGGTCGTGCTGCCGCTACTCTTGGCATGGTGGCATCTCCACGGCTCGACAAGGGGGTTCCATGGAGTAGCGGTTCCTTGTATTTGACGCTAAGATGGAACACCGAGTCAGTAACAGAAGCTTGACTAGAAAATACTACCTTATTTTTGTCTCCAAAAACCTTGTGCAAGAAAAGCTGGAATTCAGGATATTTGGAAGTGAGACTTCCTTCTGGATATTCAAAGGTAATGAAGAAATTTTTTGGAGTACCGTCATAGCCAGGATTATTCCGAAACATAAAAGACCACATTTCCACAGGATGGAGGGTAATTTCCTTTACTTCATCCTTGTAGCTTACCTTGAAGGTACAGCTTCCCTCACTCATGACAAAATCTTCGATAGAACAGGTGATTTCTGGTATATGGCGACCTTCCTGCCACACGGAGCCAGAAAATTGCAGGAATTGGCTGGGACCAGACAAGGTTTCTAAAACCTCTGGAGGAACACCTGCTGCAGTAACAGGAAGGAAGGTGGCTTCATCAAGATACAGGGGAGCCTCCACAAAGATCCAATCCTGGCTCTTGTCTTGGAAAATGGCCTTGGAATAATAGCCTGTTTGTCCAAACTGATTTGTTCCTGCAACTCGCAGCTCACGGCTGGCATTACCACGACCGTTTTGCAGGATGGTAATGTGCTTGGTGATGCGAGCCTGACCTTCCAGGGGAATTGCAGGCTGCTGAAGCCAGGGTTCTGAAGGCAGTCCCCAAGGCGAATAATTGGAAAGATACTGGGTTCCATCGTATTTTTGTGGTAATTTTTCGTAGGTATATTTGAAAAACATGGGATCACAGCCCAAGGTATCAAAATCAGCAAGCCGAGTGTACATGGTACCAGCCTTGTTAATGACAAACATGGTGGAGGCACTGACGCTGAGATTTTCTGCAATAAAGGTACCGGATTCAGGGCCTTGGATACTACGGCTAAAATCTGCAGGCAAGCCAGAGTCGGTAAAACGAATGTGCTGGCCGTCCTCTGTTAAAAAATAGATGGTTTCAATACCCATGGTACCATAGTGGTGGGGATTACCAAAAATATCCTCGTGCCACAACACATCCTGACGACGAGCCCCCATGGCCCAAGCCCGCTTGTTTTTTACCAGCTGGTTCTGCACTAAGTGGACTCGTTCAGGAAAACCAAAATCTGCCATCCACTGGAATGGTTTGCCAGGGCCATTGGTATTGGTAAACAGCTGGTACATCCCACCCTCTGAATCAAAGACCACAAGGGCATCTGCATCAGCGGTAATTTCTACAATTTCTTCTGGCACAGGAAAGGCCCCGGACTTTTTGGGAAAGGGAAGGCCAGTTTCACATAAAAGCTGCCATTCAGTTTCATCTCTACCAGGATTGCTGTACTGGGCATTAGGCATGAGTTTGTAATAAATGAGGCCATCCACCAGACAAAATTGGTAGTCCCGGCAAAAGGTTTGAGTAAGAGTTTTTATGTACACCTGCTGAGGCAAAAAACCGTTCACATTGTAAGAAGCATCCAGCATATCCAGAGGAACTGCTGTTTGATGATAAAAGCTATCTAGTTGGGCAGCACTCCTAGAAGGGGCAACGGTACAGGCGGAACAAGCGAGAAAACAAAAAAGTGAAAACAAAAAAAAGATTGTGATAAAAAAAATGTTCCTCATACTTTTACTGTAAGAAAAAGAGCTGCCCAAAACAAATTCCTAGTTTTTATTTCTATAAAAAAAGAACCTTGTACAAAGTATTGGAAGAAAGTATAGTTGAATTATGAAAGATGCATTTGTTCAGGTAGCTTGTAGCGAAGAAAACCCCAACTGGCAGCAAGCCATTCAACGGCAACATGAATTGTATTCTCGAAATAATGACATTCGCACCGATTTTGAGCGGGACTACACTCGCCTCCTCCACTGCGAGGCCTTTCGTCGACTAAAGCACAAAACCCAGGTGTTCTTTGCCCCGAAAAACGACCACATTTGCACCCGAATGGAACACGTCTTTCACGTGGCATCGGTGGCATCAACCATTTCCAAGTACTTGGGCTTGAACGAACAGCTGGCCTCTGCCATAGCCATCGGTCACGACATAGGTCATGCTCCCTTTGGCCACTTTGGAGAAGAATGCCTGAACAAGCTTTTACCACAAAAGCCAGGTGAAAATGCTCCAAAACGATTTTGGCATGAACGAAACAGCCTCTTTTTTGCAGACTACATCGAAACATTGCAGGATCCAGAAGGCCGAGCAAAGAACCTTGATCTAACCTATGCCGTACGAGACGGCATTGTGTGTCATTGCGGCGAGGTGGACGAAAGCGGCATTCGGCCCCGTAGCCAAGCCATGTCCCTGTACGACATCAAGAAGGCGGGCAGTGTTCAGCCCTACACCTGGGAAGGCTGCGTGGTAAAGCTTTCCGATAAAATCGCCTACCTTGGCCGTGACATTGAAGATGCCCGTCGCTATCACATTCTGGACATGGGAGCTTATCGCCAGCTGAAAGAAATTGTGGGAGAATGCTTTGGCTTTCCCGCCACCAAAACAGGAAAAACCGTTAACACCACCGTCCTTATCAATGATTTGATTGTGGATCTGTGTCAACAAAGCTCCCCAGACGACGGCTTGGTATTTTCACCTGCCTACTTTAAGTTTATGAAAAAGCTTAAGTCCTTCAACTTTGCCAACATCTACAATCATTGGCGACTCCAAGAGTTTGAACATTACGCCACGGTGATTATCCACACCATCTACCGATTGTTGTGCCAGACCCAGCCCTTTGTTCCCAGCCAGAAGGTGGGATTCTGCCTCAAGCAATATCCTCTCCTCAGCACCACCTTTGAAGACTGGCTAATAAAATACACCAGTTACGACTTGGAAAAACGGGCTTTAATCAAATTCGACTCCATCAAGCCAGTGTTCGATCTGTCCCAACCAGACAGCTTCAACAAGTGCGTCATCGAATTTATTTCCGGCATGACAGACCAGTTTGCTATCGCCATTCACGAGGAAATTATTAGCTTTTAGTCCCTTCCCGCCCTCTTTCCAAAGGGGGCTTTTTTCATTATCATTTTAGTATGAACGCAATTATTACCGTAGTTGGAACCGATCAAGTGGGCATCATTGCCAAGGTGAGCAATTTTCTTGCTCAGCATAGCATTAACATAGCAGATATTAGCCAAACCATTCTTTCTGGCAACTTTGTAATGATGATGATGGTGGATTTATCTGCCACAAAACTCCCCATGGAAGAGCTCCGCACCGCCTTAAATGAACTGGGCCAGCAGCTTTCCGTTTCCATCAACATCATGCACGAAAAGGTTTTTAGTGCCATGCACCGAATTTAGGGTATATCCATGATGTATGAGTATATGACCTTAGCCGATAATACCCTCATCACTCACTCTCAAATCTTAGAAAAGTCTGGAGAGCAAGTTGTTCAAGTTCATTTTGAACGACCAATTGAAAATGGATTTTGTTCTGCCCGTGCAGAGCTCCCTAGCTATAACTGGATTTACAATGAGGGGTTCACCGAAAATGAAATCACAGAATTCACACGACTGATGGAACGACATGCTCATCTTTTCTACAAATATGCATTAGAAGAAGGAGAAACTGTTGC
>JAGBXW010000030.1 GCA_017629095.1 Treponema sp.
AAAAAATCACTTTTTTTTTCACTTTCTGTTTTTCATAAAAAAAGGGCCCACAAGAGGGCCCTTTCATCACTTCCATTTATAGAAGATTTAGTATTCTTTACTTCTTAATCTCAAGAGGTACATCAACCAACATCTCTTTGCAAGGAAGGTATACTTTAAGCAAGAAGAAAATCAATGAAGCAGCTGCAACTACAACACCAACAATGTTGGAAATACCAGCAGCCATCTTGAATCCTTCTGGAGCCTGCAACAAGTATGAACAAGAAACAGCAACCATGAAGGTGGCAGGAAGAGCTGCAATCCAAGCAGCAACCTTGTTATTGCGGTAACGAACCAAGTAAACAGCAGCACACCACAGAACAAGCATTGCCAATGTCTGGTTAGACCAAGAGAAATAGCGCCATACGATATTGTAGTCTACGTGAGAAATGAGGAATCCAATTCCAAGGATAGGAATTGTCAAGAGCAAACGGTTCTTGAATGATTTCTGCTCAATCTTGAACCAGTCTGCAATGGTAAGACGTGCAGCACGGAATGCAGTATCTCCAGAGGTGATAGGACAGGCAATAACACCAATCATAGCAATGATACCACCGATGGTTCCAGCCAATGTGGTTGACATTTCATATACGGTAGTTGAGTTACCAGCAAATGCTACAGCGTGAAGTTCACCACCCTTATAGAAGAATGCACTTGCAGCAGCAGCCCAAATCAATGCGATAACACCTTCAGCAGCCATGGCTCCGTAGAAAATACGGCGACCCTGGCGCTCACTCTTAATACAACGAGCCATCAAAGGAGACTGTGTTGCGTGGAATCCAGAAAGGGCACCACAAGCAACAGTGATAAACATCATTGGCCAACGAGGCAATTCCGTAGGATGCATGTTGTGGGGGAAGTCCCAGAGCTCCAACATAGGAGCGGAACCATTGAAGTGATTAATAACAGTAGCACCACCGATGATCAAAGCCATCAAAATAAGGGCTACACCAAATACGGGATACAACTTACCAATCAACTTATCAACAGGCAAGAATGTTGCCAAGGTATAGTATACCAAGATAACGATGGTCCAGAACTTTACGTTCAAGGTTTCGGGAGTCAACAGGGCGATAAGACCAGCAGGTCCAACCATAAATACGGTTCCAACCATAACCAAAAGAACTACGGAGAATACACGCATAACCTGCTTCATAAAGGGCCCCATGTACTTTCCTACGATTTCGGAAATAGAAGCACCATTGTTGCGTTCGGACTGCATTGCAGAGATGTAGTCATGAACACCTCCAGCCAAAATTGTACCGAAAACAATCCACAGGTATACAGAAGGTCCCCAAAGAGCACCAGAAATGGCACCGAAAATTGGACCAAGACCTGCAATGTTCAACAACTGAATCAAGAAGATTCTCCAAGTTGCCATTGGAACAAAGTCAATTCCATCGTTAATAGCAACAGCAGGTGTAGGACGATCATCTGGCTGGAATACTCTTTCTACGAGTGTACCGTAGACAAAGTAACCAACGATCAAGATTGCAACACCAATCAAGAAGGTAATCATAAACCATTCTCCTTTAAATACTAGATAGACAAATTTTACCATTGTTTTTTTTTATTGTCAATTTTTTTTTGTTTTTATTCTCCCCTTGCACCTACCTTTTATTTCCCATATAATGGTTAATTAATTTAATCTTACCCATATCCATTATTTTTTTGCGTGTATTCACACGTAATAAGGAGACTTACATGGCATATTATTTTGAAGAACCGTCCCATACCTTTGGGGAATATCTTTTGGTTCCTGGATACTCATCAGCAGATTGCATTCCATCCAATGTGAGTCTACGTACTCCCATTGTTCGGTTCAAAAAGGGAGAGGAATGTCCGCTGTACATGAATATCCCCATGGTTTCTGCAGTAATGCAGTCTGTTTCAAATGACACCATGGCTATTGCACTGGCTAAAGAAGGTGGAATTTCCTTTATTTATGGATCTCAGACCATTGAGCAGCAGGCTGACATGATTCGTAAGGTAAAGAGTCACAAGGCAGGATTTGTTACATCAGATTCCAACATCAAGCCAGACAATACTTTGCAGGATGTAATTAACTTGAAAGCAAAGACAGGGCACTCTACAGTTGCAGTTACTGCAGATGGTACTCCCCACGGAAAGCTATTGGGAATTATTACCAGTCGTGACTTTAGAATCAACAAGGTGGATCCCAAGGCCCTCGTTCAGGATTATATGACCAAATTTGATGATTTGATTGTGGGCGAAGACGGAATTACCTTGAGCCAAGCAAATGACTTGATTTGGAAGCACAAGCTAAACTCCCTACCCGTTATCACCAAAGATGGTCATCTTGTTTCTATGGTTTTTAGAAAGGATTATGCTTCCCACGAGGAGCATCCACTAGAATTGCTGGACGAAAATCATCGCTACGTGGTAGGTGCTGGAATCAACACTCGGGATTATATGGAGCGAGTACCTGCCCTTCTTGAAGCTGGAGTAGATATTCTGTGTATTGACTCCTCTGAAGGATTTTCTGAGTGGCAGAAGCGGGCCTTGCACGACATTCACAACACCTTTGGTCATCACGTTAAGGTAGGAGCTGGAAACGTTGTAGACCGAGACGGATTTATGTTCCTGGCAGAAAATGGAGCTGACTTTGTGAAGGTTGGAATTGGAGGTGGTTCCATTTGTATCACCCGTGAGCAGAAGGGAATTGGCCGTGGACAGGCAACTGCAACAATTGAAGTTGCTAAGGCTCGAGACGAATATTACGAAAAAACTGGTATTTATATTCCCATCTGTTCTGACGGTGGTATTGTACATGATTATCACATTACCTTGGCCTTGGCTATGGGTGCAGACTTTGTAATGCAGGGGCGCTACTTTGCGCGATTTGACGAAAGCCCCACCAACAAGCTCATTGTAAATGGAAGCTATGTAAAGGAATACTGGGGAGAAGGCTCTAACCGTGCTCGCAACTGGCAGCGCTATGACTTGGGTGGAGCAAAGACCATGGCCTTTGAGGAAGGCGTAGATTCCTACGTGCCTTATGCAGGTAGCCTTCACGACAACGTAGGCATGACTTTGAGCAAGATTCGCCACACTATGTGTAACTGTGGTGTCCTTTCCATTCCCCAGCTTCAAAAGGAAGCCAAGATTACCCTCGTATCCCAAGCCTCCATCGTAGAAGGCTCCTCCCACGACGTGGTGGTTCGCAGTACCTCTATTAGAGCTGAGTAAAAGGTACTGCCTAGTACTTCGATTCGAGCTGAATAGTATGCTACGGAGAAGTACTTCCTAGTACCTCCATTAGGGCTGAGTAAAAGAGGTACTGCCTAGTACTTCGATTCGAGCTGAGTAAAACTAAAATGGTGCCGGTGAGATGAATTCCACCGGCATTTTTGTTTTCTAAGACTTCATTATTACATTCATTTGTACAAAAAATTACAGTTGCACCACTCCATTGGTTTAATCATCTTCTCGATAAAAGCTACTTCTCGGAAAACTTTTACAAAAAACTCCAACCTGACCCCAGAAAAACGCAGTTTTTTTCAACTCCAAGCCTATAATATATGTATAAAGAAAAAACTTGGAGGAAAAATGCTCACAGAAGAAGAATTACAAAAAAATGGGAAAGTCTCACCTTTACCGACGACTTTATTTTTTCCCGTATCATGCACGACGAAAATATTTGTCGCCAAGTGGTGGAGCTCATTCTTGGAGTGCGGATTGGGAAAATCAGCTACATTGCCGCCCAGGATGAACAAAAAACTGACCCAGATTCCATGAGAATCATTATGGATGTATTTTTGCGAGATGAAAATCGCATTATCACGGTGGAAATGCAAACTGGACACAAGAAGGAACTTCCCAAACGGAGCCGCTACTACCAAAGCGTGGCAGACGTCAGCACCACCCCTACTGGAGCAAAGTATCGAAGTTTACCAGACAATATTCTCATTTTTATTTGTACTTTTGACCCATTTAATGGAAATATTCCCCGCTACACCTTTCGGTACACTTGTGATGAAGAGCCTAAACTCAAGCTAAAAGATGGTTCTCTCCGCATCTTTTTGAACACCACCGCTACAAAACTTTCAGCCCTTGACCAGAACTTACAAGCATTTTATCATTATTTACAGAAATCTCTTTTGTCTGGGGTTCTTAGGGGCCAGCAGCCCCTAAGCAGTGCTGGGGGA
>JAGBXW010000031.1 GCA_017629095.1 Treponema sp.
GAGGATGGGCAAAACCGGGGCAAGCCTTGGGAGCTTATTTTCCGAATCCCAAGTGACCACAGTTGCTGCACTGCCACATTACATCTCCGTCCTTGGAGAATACCAAGCCGTTCTCTACGTTAGCCAAGAGCTTGAGATAGCGCTCTTCGTGAGCCTTTTCGATAGCTGCAACGCCTTCGAACAACTTTGCAATGTGGTCAAAACCTTCTTCACGAGCTTCCTTTGCGAAGGTAGGATACATATTCTCGTGCTCGTAGTTTTCACCAGCAGCTGCTGCCTTAAGGTTTTCAGCAGTTGTTCCAATTCCACCGTTCAAGAGCTTGAACCAAAGTTCAGCGTGCTCTTTTTCGTTGGCAGCAGTCTCTTCAAAGAGATCTGCAATCTGAACATAGCCGTCCTTGCGAGCCTTGGAAGCAAAGTAGGTATACTTGTTCCGTGCCATTGATTCACCGGCAAATGCCTCCTGAAGGTTCTTCTCTGTCTTTGTTCCCTTCAAATCTTTCATCATGTTCCTCCGCATAGTATGGATTTATACAAATAGATAAAAAAATCTTATTTGTAACTAAAAACAATATAATACAATCGATAAAAAAAAGCAAGTAAAATTTGTAATGATTACAAATTTATATGCTCCACTTCCAATGGTAAAGAAAGATTTTCACTTACCTCTGGCAAATCTCGCTTTAAACTCACCTTCAGTTTATCCTTTACCAAACTCACTACTACCCTTCCAATTCCCTGCTGACCATTGCTGGCAGCCTCTTCTATAAGGCGTAGTGCCAGCTGATCTTCGATTTCCCTCTGGATAAGTCGTCTCATGGGGCGGGCTCCAAAGGCAGGATCATAGCCATGCTCCACCAAATACTCCTTGGCAGAAGGCTTTACGGTAATGGTAAGGTTCTTTTCCACCAACCTGTCCTGCAATTCCTGAAGTTGCAAGTCTAGGATGCCAGCCACTTCCTTCTTGGACAAGGGAGTGAAGACGATGGTGTCGTCAATACGGTTCAAAAGCTCTGGACTGAGAATCTTTTTCAACTCAGACAGGGCTCCTTCCTTGATAACCTCGTAGGAGGGAGTCCGATCTTCTGACAGGGCAAAGCCCATGGTGGCCCCTTCGGTAATCTGGCGGATTCCTGCATTGCTGGTCATGATGATAACCGTGTTGCGGAAGCTGACGGTGTGGCCTAGGTTATCTGTAAGCTCCCCTTCTTCTAACACCTGTAGCAAGAGATTGAAAACATCGGGGTGGGCCTTTTCGATTTCGTCCAGCAATACGACAGAATAGGGATGATGGCGAACCTGTTCTGTCAAGGTGCCACCTTCTTCAAAGCCTACGTAACCTGGAGGAGCTCCCACCAAGCGGCTGGAATTGTGCTTTTCCATGTAGTCGCTCATGTCCACACGGATAAGGGCATCTTCACTGCCAAAAAGGAACTGAGCTAGGGTCTTTGCCAGCAAGGTTTTTCCCACACCAGTGGGCCCCAGGAAAATAAAGGAACCTGAAGGGCGGCGGGAGGAAGAAACTCCTGTGCGGGAGCGGCGAACTGCAGACACGATGGAGGCAACTGCTTCTTCCTGGCCAATAACCTGACGGTGTAATTCCTCTTCCATGTTCAAAAGCCGGGCAAGTTCTGAGCCTGTGAGCTGCTCCAAAGGAATGCCTGTGATAGAAGCCACTACAGAAGCGACATCATCCACGGTAACAACCTTGTACTTGCCGTCACCACCTTTTTCCCATCGCTCTCGCATGGCTTCTAGCTGACCACGGAGCAAATGCACTCGGTCACGGATTTCTGCTGCTGCCTCATAGTCCTGATTCTGCACCAAAAGACGCTTTTCTTCCGTAAGCTCACTGATGCTTGCTTCCAGCTCTTCCAGTTCCAGAGGCTTTTCTTCCTCGTCAATTTTTTTCATGGCGCCAGCTTCGTCCAAGAGGTCAATGGCCTTATCTGGCAGACACCGATCCGTCAGATACCGTCGGGCATAACGAACGGTGGCGGGAATCACCTCATCTTCGTAACGAACCCCATGGAAACTTTCGTATTTTTTTCTGATTCCTTCCAGAATCAAGATGGATTCCTGGTCGGTGGGTTCCTCCACCAAAACCGACTGGAAGCGACGCTCCAAGGCTGCATCACGCTCAAAGTACTTGCGATACTCTGCCAAGGTGGTGGCTCCAATACATTGGAGCTCTCCACGGGCAAGGGCTGGCTTCAGCAGATTAGAGGCATCCATGGCACCTTCTGAGCCACCAGCCCCAATGAGGGTGTGTAGCTCGTCAATGAACAGGATGATGTCCTTATTTTCTAGGATTTCCTTTAAGATATGCTTAATTCGTTCTTCAAATTCACCACGATACTTTGTTCCTGCCACCACCGATGCAAGATCTAGAGAAAGGATTCGCTTTTTTAACAGGTTGCGGGGAACCGTACCTTTAACAATGTGATGGGCAAGGCCTTCCACAATGGCTGTTTTTCCAACTCCAGGGTCACCAATCAGAACAGGATTGTTCTTTGTGCGGCGGGAAAGGAGCTGGATAACACGACGAACTTCTTTTTCTCGACCTACCACAGGGTCAAGCTGCTGGTTTCGGGCAAGCTCTGTAAGGTCACGGCTGAATTCAGCCAAAATTCCCTGACGTCCCCTGCCTCTTTCAGGAGAGCTGCCCCCTTGATTTCCCATGGAAAATACAGGACTAGCCACTTCCCTTCCACGATTATCGTAGGAGGACTGGAATTTCTCATAAATCCCGTTGATGGCAGAATAAACATCATCAATCCGCAATCCCGCCTTTTCAAAAAAACGGGAGGTGATGCTGTGTTGTTCCCGAATGGCGGCTAAAACTAAATGCTCCGTTCCCACATAATCACGACGAAGACTGCGGGATTCAATGGCAGCTGCATCAAGCAAGCTTCTCAGCCGC
>JAGBXW010000032.1 GCA_017629095.1 Treponema sp.
AATACCTATCTTATTTTAGCTATAGTTTCCTTTTTGGTAACTTCTATTGGATTTCGCTATTATATTCACTTTTTCTCTGTGGGATATGGATTTGCCATTGCTGGTCTTGCCTTAGCCATGGGAATTATGTTCCTGCCAGTTTTAACCCTGCCCACTATCTTGATGTGTGTGCTATTGTTGGGCTATGGACTGCGGCTAGGTGGGTATTTGCTGTATCGTGAAAACAAGACTCCCGCCTACAATCAGCGGGTAAGCGGCGACATTAAGGATGGAAATACGGTGCCCTTTGGGGTGAAGTTTGCCATTTGGGTAAGTTGTGCTATTTTGTACCTGCTGATGACCTGCCCTGTGTATTTCCGACTAAAGCTGGGAGTATCTGGGTTCGACGTACCTGCCATTATTGGTCTGGTGCTGATGGTGGTGGGCATTTTGATGGAGGCATTGGCTGACAAGCAGAAAAGTGATGCTAAAAAGAAGACTCCTGGTCGCTTTGTGGACACTGGCTTATATCGCTTTGTTCGCTGCCCCAATTATCTGGGAGAATTGCTGTTGTGGGTTGGTGTCTTTGTAAGTGGCATTGGCTACATGACTGGCTGGCAGTGGATTCCCGCAATTTTGGGCTTGATTCTCATTTTCTTTGTCATGTTCAGTGGGGCTCGCCGCTTGGAGCTCCGTCAGAATGCCAGCTATAGTAACGACCCTGAGTACCAGCAGTACGTAAAGACTGTTCCCATCATCTTGCCCTTTATCCCTTTGTACAGTGTGGTAAAGTACAAGTTCTTGGTAGCATAAAGTAATTTTAAAGGAGGAAGATTTATGAGTTTAGTAAAAAGACCCTTGTTCAATCCAAATGGGGATATTGATATTCGACAGCGACGGATGATTGGCGGAAACACCACCAACCTCAACGACTTTAACAACATGAAGTACCAGTGGGTTTCTGGCTGGTATCGTCAGGCCATGAATAACTTCTGGATTCCAGAGGAAATCAATCTGGCTCAGGATACAAAGGATTATCCCAAGCTGTCTGTGGAGGAGCGCACCGCCTACGACAAGATTTTGTCATTTTTGGTGTTCCTTGATTCCATTCAGACTGCAAACCTCCCCAACGTGTCTGAGTATGTTACCGCCAACGAGGTGAACCTGTGTTTGAACATCCAGACCTTTCAGGAGGCAGTACATTCTCAAAGCTATTCCTACATGCTGGACACCATTTGCTCTCCCGAACAGCGGAATGACATCCTCTATCAGTGGAAAACTGACGAGCATTTGCTGAGACGAAACACCTTTATTGGAAACTGCTATAACGAGTTTCAGGAAAATAAGGATTTCTTCCGTTTTATGAAGGTGCTGATTGCAAACTACATCCTTGAGGGAATCTATTTTTATTCAGGCTTTATGTTCTTCTATAATCTAGCTCGTAATGGAAAGATGCCTGGTTCTGCTCAGGAAATTCGCTACATCAATCGTGACGAAAACACCCACCTGTGGCTGTTCAAGAACATTATTCTGGAGCTGAAAAAAGAAGAGCCTGAGATGTTTACTCCCGATAAGATTCAGGTTTATGCTGAAATGATGAAGGAAGGGGTTCGTCAGGAAATTGAGTGGGGAAAATATGTTATTGGTGACAAGATTCCCGGCCTTACTTCCAAAATGGTGGAAGATTATATTATGTATCTTGGAAATCTACGGTGGATGAACCTAGAGTTTGAGCCCTTGTATCCAGGCTACGACAAGGAACCAGAGGACATGGCTTGGGTTTCTGCCTATTCCAACGCCAACATGGTAAAGACCGACTTCTTTGAAGCTCGTTCTACTGCCTACGCTAAGGCCTCTGCCCTAGAAGACGACTTGTAATTCTATGGATCATCCAGTTCTCTCCCGCTGCCCCCTTTTTGCTGGTATTGCCGCAGATGAGATTACTCCCTTGCTGGAATGTCTTGGGGCCCGAAGGGTGGCGGTGGAAAAGAATCAGACTATTTTTTGGGAAGGGGATGCAGCCACAGACATGGGCATTGTGCTAGAAGGGGCAGTGCAGGTGGTACGGGATGATTATTACGGTAACCGTACCATTGTTGCTCGTCTAGAGGCAGCAAGCCTTTTTGCAGAAGCCTTTGCCTGTGCTGCCATTGACTTTTATCCCGTAAGTGTGGTTGCAGAAACTGCCAGCACCGTCCTTATTTTGAATTGCCAGCGGATTATGACTATCTGCTCTTCTTCCTGTGGCTTTCACAGTCGCCTTATCAGAAATCTTTTGGCCATAGTAGCCTCCAAAACCATTCAACTGAATCAAAAGCTAGAGCTTCTTTCCCATCGCTCCATTCGAGAACGATTGATGCACTATCTGCTTGGCTGTGCAAAAAAAGCTGGCGAAAGCCAGTTTACCATCCCCTACGACAGACAGCAGCTGGCAAACTACCTATGCGTGGAACGAAGTGCCCTTTCTGCAGAAATCAGCAAATTACAAAAAGAAGGAATACTGGAAAGTCGGCGGAGCTGGTTTATACTGAAAAGTGAAAGCTGGAAGGAGTGAGCACCTGTTCCAAGTAGCGGGCAACGCCGTCTTGATTGTTGGTGCAGGTAATGTCCTTTGCTGCGGCCTTGATTTCTGGAATGGCATTTCCCATGGCAATGCCGTAACCTACGGTGGAAATCATCCCTAGGTCGTTAAAGTCGTCTCCAAAGGCCATAATATGCTCCAAAGGAATGGATAGCTCCTGGGAAAGACGGCGAGTTGCAGCTTCCTTGGTGGCGGTACTGGGGGCAAAGCTATGCCAGGGCACGTCAGAAAAGAGGATGGCATGGCAGTGAGGAACTGTCTGGGCAATGGCGGCTGCTAGGGTTTTGTCGTCAGTTTGCACGCAGATTTTTAATGCACAGTGAGGAAAATCCTTAAAATCATGCTCTATTGCCTGGGGATGGAACATGACAGACTTATCATCACCACGATTCCAAAATAGCTGGTTTTCTGTATCCACGGTAATTTCGCAATTTGGGCCAATAATTTTGTAAGCGGCATCAAGAAGGGTCTGGGTTTCTGTTTGAGAAAAACCTTGATGGTGAATAATCTTTCCCTGACAGCGAATGGTAGCTCCTCCGTTGGTAACAACAATGTCTGGCTGCACCTGCTGAATGTGATGGCTGATGCTGGTATTTCCACGAGAGGTGCAAAATCCAATGAAAATTCCCACCTGTTGACATTGCTTCAAAATCTTTGTTGTGTAAGGAGAAATGGTTTTGTCGTCCTTGAGCAAGGTTCCGTCTAGGTCAATCAATACGAGGCGTGGCGGTGTAGAAATAGTCAGGTTCATGGAATTATGATAGTGGGAAGGGCTGCTTTGGTCAATGTTGCTGAAGGGGAAGAAAATGGTGGAAAACTAGTTTTAGCGGAGGGAAAGATTGTGGATGAAGTTTGCCTAGCAAGTAGGAGCTTGTACTTGACAGAATAGTTTTCTGGTAGTAAGCTAAATTTAGCTAAAAGTAAAATATTTTGGCTAAATTTTACTGAGGAGCTTACTATGATTTCTGTTTCTGTGGGGGAAGCTAAAAATACGCTACCTAAATTGCTTCATTTTGTGGAAGAAGGTGATGAGGTGGAGGTGACTCGTCATGGAAAGGCGGTGGCCTATATCAGCGGCCAGTCTTCTTCTGGGGAAAAGGGAGTTGCCTTTTTGCAGGAAATCCTTGCGTGGCGGGAAACACATGGTGACTTGTTTGCAGCAGACGAAATAGAAGCTATTTTTAATCCAGCTCCTCAGGAGGCAGAAGGCTTTCTGGTGCGACATGGGGAGGGTTTTAGATGACTCCTCCCTTGGTGTATCTTTTGGACACAAACATCATCTCAGAGCCCACAAAGGTGGAGCCTTCCTTTACGGTGCTGCATCGTATGGCTGAAACACTGGAACGCTCCTGTATTTGTTCTATTACTTGGGCAGAAGCCATGACTGGGGTGCAAACGCTGGTATCTGGCAAGCGGCAGGAGGCCTTGATGAGATTTTTAGTGGACACTATCCAAAAAAATTATGAAATCATTCCCTTTGACTCCTCCTGCGCCATGGTGTACGCCCATTTGGTAAAGGGTTTGAAGGAGCGAGGACCGCTGGGCTCGGCCTTTGACATGATGATAGCTGCCTGTGCCATTGCAAATAACTTGATTCTTGTTACCCGCAATGTGGCTGATTTTGCTCCCATAATGGAAATTGCTCCCTTGATGGTGGAAAACTGGGTTTAGCGGAAGGCATGGACAAAAGTGAAGCTGGAAACCTAACTTAAAAAAAACTTTTTAAGAAGTGATTTTAGCTGAGGGTAGCCTGTGCTCCTCGTTTTTTTCCCCATACCAAAAGGCTCACGGTATAGGCTACAGTCAAAGCGGCTGCAATGGGATAGGCGATATTCCAGCTTAAGCTCAAACCAATCTTAGCATTGAGGATAAAGCTACAAGTTTGGAAGCAATAGAATGCTCCAGGAATAAGGGGAATCCAAGTCCATTTACCCTTACCATTTTCAAACATCCAGATAATGATGGCCATAAAGGCAAAGAGAGCCAAGGTCTGGTTGGACCAAGCAAAGTATCTCCACAATACGTTAAATCCACTGGGATTGCTCTTTACCAATCTTCAGATTGGTAGTATTACATCTCCTTTATGATGGTTATCAAAGTAGCATAAGCCTAGGCTAGATTTCAATATACTTAAGGAGCTTTATTATTATTAAAGTTAGTGGCATCTTACCCTTTGAGGATAAGATGCCTTTTGGGGTTACTCCACTAGTGCGGCTAATTCCTCCAGATTTACTTCCGAGCAGCCTTGGGTAATGTCCACCACAGTGCCGGTGCGCAGGTAGTAGAGGCTACAGGTAATGGTATCCTCTGGCACGCAGAAGATGGCGGCAGCGGCCTTTCGGTAGGCTGCTTGCTGGGGATAGTAGAGCTCTGGCTGCTGCTGCTGGTCTGTTTTGTAGTCCACAATGTGAAGCTGTCCTTGGTGGTCTTGATAAATCAAGTCCATGGAGCCATTGATGATGTAATCTTCTAGACGGAGCTTGAAGGTGAACTCGGTTTTTCTCCAGCTGGCCTGCTTCACGGCTTCTCCTGTGGGGGAGCTCAAGAAGTTGGCCGTCATGGTGGAGCACAACTGATGGAGCTTTTGCTGGTGGGCTGGGCTCAGGTGCTGGAGATAGCGGGTGGGAATCTGGGGCTGTTGGTTGTTCAATGTGGCTTCCAGATATAGGTGGGCACAGGAACCAAAATCAGCATAGGTAAAGGCGGGAGTTCCGTCGGCCTTGGTGGTGCTTGTTACCAGCTGGGCGATTTCACTGTAGGCTTGGGATGCCTCCTTCCCTGGGGCTGAGGGGTTTTCTGGGGCAGTGCTATTGTCTGGATCCTGCCAGTATTCTGGACTGTGGGGAGCCAGATGGCTAGGACTACGGTAGGGATTTTCTTCCACCTCTGGAAGAATAGCCTTTCCTTGATACAGGGGAGCAAGCATCTGGGCCACCTCTGTGGGACTTGGCGTGTGGCTGGAAGTTTCTTCTTCCTGCTGAGATGGAGAAGTTTTCAGGTTTTCAATATCCTGCTGGGTGACAAAGGGAATCCATTGACCGTCAAAGGGGGAGTGGGGGTCTTGGATGATTGTTTCTTCCAAGGTCAAGTTGCAATTGATTTGAGGAACCAGGAGCTTGAACATGGTGTTTGAGCTTTCAGTCTGCTTCAGTTTACCGGGATTGTCCTTATCAAGGCTACCAGGACAGGCGGTGATATAAACCTCATCTTCGGCTCTGGTAAGGGCCACGTAAAGCACCCGTCTCAATTCAGCCCGATCTTTTTGAGTGTCTTCTTCCTTTGCATCTTGATAGAAAAAATTTGATGTTGTGGTTTTTCCTGCAAACTGGGGCAGGGTGGGCAGGTTCAAGGTAATGCCCCACTGGGAATGGGGATAGACGCTGGCATCGTTTTTATTTGTTTTTGGTTGGCCATTGCTGCTTACCAAGAAAACCACTGGGAATTCTAGGCCCTTACTTTTGTGGATGGTCATAAGCTGGACGCCCTGTTTTTGCTCTAGAGGAATGTCTATGTCATCAAATTTTCCCTGATTGTCCACTTGGTCTTGTAATGACTGGACAAAGGTGGCTAAGCTTGTTCCTTTTACGTCGGCTTGGGCTGCCAAGTGAAAAAACTTATCGTAGAGGGGGGCATATTGCAGGGCCTGATCTTGCTCAAGGATTTTATAGCGGTAGCCCAAGTTATACCACAGGTGGCTTACCAGCTGGGCAATGGGCATGGTAAGGGCCTGCGGGGCCAGTTGATGATAGGTTTGACATGCCTGGATGAAGGATTTTTTTTCTTCTTCTGTAGCAAGGAGAACGCTATCATCCTGATTAAAGATATGTGGCGTGCTTTGAGCTGCATCTCCACTGAGGCTGCCAGCCAACAGTCGTTCAAGGCTGCCAGCACTGATTCCCACCAAGGGAGAACGCAACAAGGTGCTGTATGCTGTCTGATTGGAAGGATAGAGGCACAGGGTGAGAAAGCTCAAAAGGTCGTTGGTGGGGGCATCTTGAAAAAAGCCTACGGTGGATTCTGCTGTGTAGGGAATGCTTTGGAGCTTGAGATATTTTTCGTACAGGTGCTGCTTTGTGGTGGTGGCAAAAAGAATGGCAATGTCCGAGGGATTGCGTCCCTGCTGAATTAGCTCCTTGATTTTTTTTGCCACAAAAAAGGCTTCACAGTGATCGTCAGGAAGGAGCTGCTCCAGAGAAATATCCTTTGGCAAAGCAGCTTCTTCAGGCTTGCGGTACAGACAAAGATGGACTCTGTGCCGTGTAGCATCTAGTTGGCTTTCATTGTCTATTTTTTTTCCTGCCAAAACTTTGCCGTAGGTGGCCTCGTATTCTGGAGTCGCTTCTTCATCTGGCATAAAAATGGCCTGTGGATGGAGATGGCCCTGACCTTCTGGGCCGTAGGGAAGGCCACCAAAGATGGTATTAAAGGCTGCGATCAAGGTGGGATGGGAGCGATAGTTGTACGTCAGGCTCAAGGTGCCTCCCGTTTGCTCCTGGCTAGAAGAGGTGGAATCCACGTTACCCAATTCCTTTGCCAGCTTTCTGATAACGCTGACATCGGCTCCGCGGAACTTGTAGATTGATTGCTTTTCATCTCCTACAAAGAAAAGCTTTCCTGAATCTAGGGCTTCTACAGGAACGGAAGGAGTATTGTGACAGTCTACCTTTTCTGCCAAGAAATAGAGCAATTCTTTTTGGAGCAGGTTATCATCCTGGAACTCATCAATCATGATGGCCTTGTAGCATTCCTTTTCTGCCTGCCGTACCTCTTTTTGATTTCGTAGGATTTCTAGAGCTAGCTGGGCTGCATCGGTAAAGGTCAAGATTCCCGCTTGCCGTTTGCTTTGATTGTAGTGCTGCTGGAACTGGTTCAAAAGCTCTGCCACCTGCAAAACATCCTGCTTCAGACACAGGAAATTAGCTAAGGAATTTAAGGCAGGTTGAACAGATTCTCGTAAAAATTTGATTATCGGAGTCCAGGGCTTGTCGCTTCGTTGTCCTTGGAGTGACAAACCTGAAATCTTATTTACTGCGCCACAGAATTGTCCTAAGGTTTCCTGCTGATTCGGAAGGATTTCTTGGAGAAGACCAGTCTCTGTTTCCCATGCTGCAAGAAAGGAAAAATCCCAGTCAATCTTTCGGTACAGGCCAATGGCTGCACTGAGCTTTGGCAGAAATGTGCCGCTGATTTTATCTACATCTTGAAGGCTGGATTCCAGTTCAATGACCTGTTCTTCTAGCTGTTGGGCCTTGTTCAAAAATTCCCTTGCTGCATGGCGAAGCTGTTGCTCCAGCTGCTGGGAAAAGTTTATGGGATTGGCCAAGGATGAGTAGTTGGTAATGGTTTTGGCAAAAAGCTCCTCTGCCAAGGTGTCCAGCCGAGAATAGGTGGTGGTAGCCATCCGTTGAATGGTGGGATTATGGCGATGGTCCAGCACAAAGGGCAGGGCTTGTTGTCGTGCCATGGATTTTGCCTGCTGGTCGTCTATGGCAAAGTCGGGCTTGATTCCATAGTAATTCACCGCATTCTTGATAATGCTAGAACAGTAGGAGTCCAAGGTTTGAATGCGAGCTCCATGAAAGTCTGCCACAGCCTGACGGGCCTCTGGGCTATCAAATCGATCTGCAATTTCCACCAAGGTTTTGTAGATGCGGGAATACATTTCTGCTGTGGCCTTGCGGGTAAAGGTGAGGGTGAGGATTTCTGACACCTTGTATTTTTTGATGCACACCAAGTAGCTGTAACGACGAGCCAGCACAAAGGTTTTTCCTGCTCCTGCACCTGCTGTGGTAACGGTGTTGGTGTTACAGGTAACGGCGGCCTGCTGTTCCTGGTTCAAGCCGTCTTTTGTACCGTCTCCTTGCAAAAGCCATTGCTCCAGAGTCAGTGTATTTGTTGTTTTCATGGCTTCTCCTTGTGTGTTTTTATTGCTCATACTTTCTCTCCTCCAACCGTGTAGGTGGTTCTACAAATCCGCTTCCAAGCACATTCCTTGCAGGTATCGTAGCTCACTTGAGCCAGCTGGGGGAAGGTGCTGGTGGTAATGGCTTGGGCAAAGTCCGTCACATACTGAAGGGTGGCGGCTACCGTGTAATTATAGGGCAGGATGTCCTTTGACTTTGTGGAAACAAGGATTTCTCGCTGAGGAAGCTTAGCACTTTCAAAGCCAAAGATTTTGTTCAGCTCGCCGTCGTTGATAGTCATAAAGGCTGCTGACTCAATAGATCGTTCTGGATACTGGGCTTCGTACAAGAGACAGTAGAATGCCATCTGAAAATTTGTGAGCTTTCCCTGCTCATCCACGGTGCATTCTGTTGCTTTGGGAGAATTACCCAGCTTAAAATCTAAAAGAACGAGGCTATCTTCAGGACTATTCAAGAGACAATCCAGTTGACCAGTGAGTACAAAATCTTGAAGTTGGTGGTACAGGTCTTGCCGTTCAGCTGCGGTGGAAGGGAAATCCTTGCAAATGGGGGGAATATGCCCCTTTTCCCAAAGTCTTTCCAAAAGGTTATGGAGTTGCTTTGGCTGACAAGTGATTTTCTCTTCCAAAGCCACCACTTGGTAATGGGGAAATTGTCGACACAGGCTCATGACAAATTCCTTGGCAGTGGCAATGATGGAGGCTTTTTGAGCCAGCAAAAGTTCTTGGGTTAAGGGAGATAGCTTTTGTTGGTTGGCCAAAACCTTGTGTACTACTTCTTCTAGTCGCAGCTCTTCTTCTGGCAAAAGATATTCTCCCTTGAACTGGTCTGTTTCTAGGGGAGCAAGTCCACTGCCACATCGCTGCAAGGGCTCCAAGTACTGATGAATAATTTCATGGTAGATGGTTCCCATCCAAGCATCCCGCATGAGCTGGGCCTGGGTGTCTGGTTCCTTTAAGGAAAGAATCCGATTGAAGTACCATTTTCGGGGGCAGGAAAAAAAATCGTTCAGGTGGGTTTGGGAAATCTGCAAGGGCTTGTTGCCTTGGCCACTGCCATGAGGGGCTTTGGGGGGTAGTTTGGCTGTAATGTTTTCCTTCCAGTGAGGAAACTGAAAATCCGCTGAGTTTACATCATCTGCTGATTGTACTCGTTGCTGCCAGTAGTGAAAGCCTTCTTGCTGAATGCTTGTGGGAACAAAGTGCTGTTGCTGCTGTCCCTGCCGAGCTGCCTGAAAAATCTCTGCTTCTCCCGTGAGGAAATCCTGCTTGCTCAAGCTCTGCTCCACTGAATCCTGCAAAGGAAGCTGTTCCCGTTTTACTGCCACCAGGCCGTTGTGGGGAATTGCGTAGCCGGAAAAACTTTTTTCTGCTGCGGTAAATCGCACGGGATGACTGCTATGTTCCTGATAGAGGGAAATGAAGGCATCTGAGGGATTGACGTCAGTTAGGCCCAGTCGATTTCGCTTGAGCTGTGATAAAAAGCCTAGCTGCTGAAACACCAAGGTAATATCTGTTTGTGAGGCTCCCACCACAATGTGGCAACCTGCGGGAGCAGCGGCTACCAGTCGGTAGGGAACTACAGAAACGCCCCGTTGCCGAGTCTGGGCAAGATATTCCTTTTCCTCCAGTACCTGAAGAAAAAAGCCAAAGGGATCGGGCACCTGAATCTGGGGGAATTCCTGCTCCAAGTCCATAAGTCCTGCTAATTCAGTAATACAGCGACCTAAAATCAAATCACATTCACTGCTGGCCTGGCTCATGTCCCAGAATTTATCCCGGAACTGGAAGTAGGCTTCCCGCAATTTTTCAAAGGAGGTGGCTGCAGTAAACCGCTTGACTTCCCGACGAAGGGTTTCGTACATGTTTTTCAGTCGCTCTTCTTGAGGCTTTTTCTTAAAGGCTTCTTGCCACACGTCTACAGTGACATTGCCTTCCTTGTAGGAGCACAGGCAGTTGTTTTCAATGCCAAAGGCTATGAGCTGCTGGTTCAACTCAGCTTCCTTCCAGGGCAGATGGTGATTTTGTAGCAAGTTATTCAGGCTTTCAAAGGAAAAGTCTGAGGAAAGACAGTTTTTGATTTGAGCAAAAATGGCTCCTGCTCCGTAGGCAGAAAGGGTTTTTCCTGAACGGAAGACAGCTGGAATGGCATACAGTTGGAATTCTCGCTGGAGATAGGGAGCCATGGATTCCATATCTGGCACACTGACAAAAATATCACTGTAGGGAAGGCCTTTTTCTTCCACCAGATTGCGGATAAAAAGGGCTGTTTCCCGCAGCTCCTGCCGAGCGTTGCTGTAGAAAATACACTGGGGCAGATTTTTGCTGGTAGTTTTTGTTTTTACCAAGGTGATGTGAGAGCTTGATTCTAGAATATGCTGATATTCGCTAAAGTCCGTAAGAATTTCTGGGTAAAAGATGATGTAGTGGTTGCCGTCATCGTGAAAGGGAGGCTGTTCCCAGGCAGGATCAAAGCGGTCATGCTCCTCAAGGAATTCTTGATAGCGTTGATGGAGTTTTTGCAAATCCCTGTCCTGAGCATCAAGTTCCAGTCCTGCTGCCTGATGGTTTTTACGCCAAGTTTCTAAGGAGGGAAGTAGGCTTGCAATCCAGTTAGTAAAGCTTTGGGCTTCTTGGGCAAATTGCGGATTAATAAGGTTTTCAAACAAGGGCTGTTCTTGTGCGGCCACTGCACGGGCATTTTCTTGAATCAAGTGGCTTGCAAAAATCTTTCGCATCAGGGAAGGAATGCTAGCCTTGTTCTGATGGCGGGAGCGAATAGCCTCACTTTTGAAGCTGTCCCAAGCAATAAATCGTTCCATGGCCACTGCTGCCACATGGATCAGCATTTTCTCTGCCCAAGCGGTGGCGGACAAGCCAGTGGGAAAGACAAAAATTGTCTTTGGCTCTCCCAAATGCTGCAAAATAATTTCTTCTGTTCTCATTTTTTCTTTCATGATGCCTCCCAGTCAAATATAACAATTTTACTATGGAAGGCAAAATAAAAAAAGGGGACAGTTTGGTGGCCATCCCCTGTAGTTCATGTTTTTAAGACCGCTCCAGCTTTTTGGCCTCCTCCCACAATTCGTCCATGTGCTGAAAGTTTTCCTTTGTCATGGGAATGTTCTGCTCCTCCATGGTTTGCTCCACGTGGCGGAAGCGGCGGTAGAACTTGGCGTTGGTGGCAGAAAGGGCTGCGTTGGGATCCACCTGATAGTGGCGACATAGGTTTGTGACGGCAAACAGCAGGTCTCCTAGTTCTTCTTCTAGGTGGAGTTGGGCCGCATCTAGTTGTGGGGTGGAATGGGTGGTAAGGGGCTCTAATTTTTCACCAGCGGTGGTGTCTGATTTTGCTGCTGCTTGAATGGCTTCTTTCTGGGTGGCGGCAGCTTGCACTTCCCCTAATTCCTCCATGACCTTTGCCATGACTTGTGCGGGGCTTTCCCAGTCAAAGGCTTTTTTCGCTGCCTTTTTCTGGTATTTCAATGCCTTCAGCAGGGGAGGAAAGCCCTGGGGAACTTCATCAAGGATGGATTTTTCCTTGCGGCCTTCCACCTTTTCCTTGATGGCATCCCACTGGGATACAACCTGTTGACCAGTGGTAATATTTTCCACCAGCTGGGAGCGTCCTTCGGACTCCTTGAACACGTGGGGATGGCGACGAATTAGCTTTTCTGCCACTTCTTGCATAACTTCTGCCACGGTAAAGTCTCCCTGCTGCTGGTAGATGTAAGAAATCAGCAATCCGTTTAGCAAAAGGTCTCCCAACTCTTCCTTTGCATGGGCAGCATCCTGTTGGGTAATGGCATCTACTGTTTCAAAGGATTCTTCTATCAAGGTGTTTCGCAGTGAAAGGGGCGTTTGCTCCCTGTCCCAAGGGCAACCGTCGGGGGCCCGTAATCGTTCTATAACTGAGTAAAAAAAACTAAAAGCCTGAGCTGTATTTTCCATAGCAATCAGTGTAGCACATCAAAACCATTTTTTCCAGAAGCTTCTGGTGAAAACACAGTCAGGCCGGCAGTTGGATGAAGCTGATGGGGTGGAGCTTCGCCCTTAGCAAACCATTAGGTAATTTGCCACTGCCTCGTAGGCAGGAAGGGATAGAGGATCTATGTATTTGTTGGAGGAAAGGGGATTGGAGGCGAACCTCGCTATCACCATCTCTGCCACAGGATCGATGTAAATGGCCTGTCCGTGGACACCTCTGGCCATGTATGCGTGGTGGCTATTGTGGGTAATCCACCACATGTTGCGATAGCTCCAGCCTTCCAAAGCAGGATATTCCTTGCTTTTTTCAAAGGCACAGGAATCGCCACCTTTCGTGATTTCCAGCACTGCCTTCTTGGGAATAATCTGGACGCCGTTCAGCTTTCCCTCACACCGTAGCAGTTCTCCCAGCAGGGCCATGTCTCGCAGATTCATGTTCAAGCCACCACCTGCAAAGGCAATTCCGGCTGGATCAAGCTGGTAGTAGGCATCGTTGGCAGCTCCCATAGGTTGCCAAATTTTTTCGGAAAGAAGCTGTGCCAAGCCTTTACCTGTAACTCGGCTAATAATCCAACCCAGCACGGCGGTGTTGGCTGTTTTGTAACCAAAGACTTCACCGTGGTCGTGGGCAGGATTTTTCTTTATCTGGGGAAGGTATTCGTAGTAGCAGCTGGGGCCACTATAGTTTGGGCCACGGAAGATGTTTCCAGACTGGGAGAATTTCCAGATATCGGAATTGGGGTCGTCGTAGTTTTCTGTAAACTGAATGGCTGTGGTCATTTCCAGCACATTCTTTAAGGTTGCATCTCCAAAGCCAGAAGCTTCTAGCTCTGGGATGTAGCTTGCTACGGTGCGGTGTTCATCAAGCTTCCCCTCTGCAATCAAGACAGATGCCAGTAAGCCTGCCACGGACTTGCTTACAGACATGGCGGCGTGGTGCCCCCAGTGATTGAGCCCTGCAAAGTACCGCTCGTAGACAATATGGCCACGGTGCAGGATGATGATACCATCGGTAAAGTTTTTTTCCAGAGATTCAGCCCAGGTGATGGAATTTGTTTCCTTCCAGGGAATGAAGGAAATGGTGTCGAGTTCCTTCATGGGCTTTACGTGGAATTTGTGGACACCGTCCTTTTCCTTGTTGCCCAAAACTTCCCGTGTGGGAATGAATTCTCTCATGTGGTTTACGCTGTAACGCAGAGCGGGAAACTCAAAGAAGGATCCGTCGGCAGCAGACAGCACCTTGTCCTTAGCAGGGGGAAAGCCCTGCATCCAGCCCATGGGGCCAGGATCTGTTTCATGGACACTGATATATTTTTCTGTTGCATTGTTCATGTTTATACCACCTGTCCTAAAGGATAGTGGGTGCTTCCCATAGAATGCAAATTTTTTTTAAAAAATTTGCAGTAAAGGAGGAATTTACCACAGGAGTTGGAGCCCCTGAGCTTTGTATTCTTTAAACCACCTGTCACAAGAAAGGATTGTCATGTTGTTGCGAATAGCACTGTGAATTAACATTCGATCAAAGGGATCTCGGTGTCCTTCCACAGCTGCCAGTTCGGCGTAGGTAATATAGTCGTAAGGTGATGGGGTATGAATAGTAAACTCATACTGGTCTGCAATATTGGGCAGGTGGAGCAGGTGAAAATTAGTAAATTGCAATTTTCCCAACTGGACCTTTATAGCAATTTCCCAAAAACTGATGCTACTGACAAAAATATCTGTGTTACCTTGGCAAATAATGTCCCGCACCGGGGATGATAGTTTTGTGGTGTCCATAATGCTCCACAAAAAGGTGTGGGTATCTAGCAAGTACTTCAATTTTTTACTTCCTGTAGCCCTAAAAACTCTTCCATGGTGATTTTGCCATGGTCAATCTCACTAAAACTTGCAATGCCTTCTAGCGTGCCAATTTTTCGTGCACTTCTTTGGATTGGGCTTACATGGGCCACTGGCCGCTTAGATCTGCCATAGAGGATTTCCACTTCTTCCCCCTGCAACACCGAATCTAAAACTTGAGAAAACTGTGCCTTAAACTCACCTACCGTCATTTGTACCATAACATTAGTATAGTAGCAACTTGTCAAGTTGTCAAGTAAAGGAGGTGAATTCGGAGGTTATAATGTTAAGAAGGGAACGCCAAATACTTTTTGTAGACGGTACAGCATTTCCAAGGTGGGATTTGTCTTGTGGGGATTTTCCAGCCGTTGGTATTGTTGGTAGCTCATACCTGCAGCAATGGCAATTTCCTTTTGGGTTCGATTTGACCGAGCTTGTCGCAGTTGTATGGCAAAGGCTAGTTTGGGGGAAACTTCTATAGGATGGCCTTCCTTATATTGTGGAGCGGGAATAGCAATACCATGGTCGATGCAGACCTCCAGATTACCTTCTAATGCCTCTTTTGCCATTTCTAAAGCTTGTTCCATGGAATCTCCGAAGGTTCTTACTGTTGTCATGTCGGGGAAATAGACAGTATACAGGTCTGCTTCCTTGGTGATGTCGCAAAAATAGGTCATGAGTCTACCTCCTTGGGATTGATTCCTGCTTCTTTTAAAATTTGGTCAGCAAAGGTTCCCAAATCCTTGTTTCCGTGGACTGGAACTGTGACAGGTCGAGGAGCTCCTTCCTTCAAAAAGTGATGGTGAGAACCTTTTATCCTTACCAGTTTCCAGCCATTCTTTTTGAGAATCTTAATAACCTGTTTTGCCGTCAATCCCATGGAATTAGTATACAATATATATATTGTATTTGCAACACCGAATCTAAAACTTGAGAAAACTGTGCCTTAAACTCACCTACCGTCATGTGTACCATAACATTAGTATAGTAGCAACTTGTCAAGTTGTCAAGTTAATTCCCTACACTGGAATCTCCAGTGTAAAGCAGCTTCCCTTGCCTTTTTCTGATTCCAGATGAATGCTCCAGCCCAAACCGTCGGCTACGGTTTTTACCACCGCAAGCCCTAAGCCCTTGCCCTGGCTTTTTAGGGAATTGTCTCCTCGGAAGAAGGGGTCAAAGACGTGGGGCTGGTCTTCCTTGGAAATGCCGCAGCCACTGTCTTGTACCTTCAAAATCAGGATGTCCATTTTGGTGGTGTTTTTGCTACCTCGCTGGTTTCCCCGCTTTTTTTTGTGGGAGGGAGCCAAGGTGGCAGTTAATGAAATGGCTCCTCCTGCAGGAGTGTAGTGGATGGCATTGCTGCAAAGATTGTCTAGTACCCGAATCATTAAGCTTTCATCCAAGGAAATTTGTAAGTCTGCAGGGAGCTCGATGGCGGTAGTAATGATGCGGCCAAGAATTTTTCCGTCCTCGGTAAGTCGTGCAGCATAATCAGTAAGAAGGGGCGTAATGGAAATGGACTCCATGTTCTGTCGCCACTCCCCAGAATCCATCCGCACAAAATTAATCAGGTCGTCAATCATGGAGTCCAGCTGGTCTACCTTTTCTCCCACGATTTCCAAGGATTTTTCTATCATTTCTGGGGAGTCTGCCGTTCCATCAAAGATAGCTTCTGTGTATCCCTTAATAAGAGCCAGTGGGGTTCGTAGGTCGTGACTAATTCCCATAATGAGCCAAGAGCGCCTTTTTTGCTCCTCTAGCAAGGCTAATCTCATGCTATTCAAGGAATTGGTAAGGGAGAGAATTTCGTTGTTGCCACGGACTTGAATCTCCTTGTTCAAGTTGCCTTTGGCAAGGTTGCGGGTTTCCTTTTCCAGAACCTCCATGGAGCGGGAAAGCACGTGGGAAAGGTAGATGATGCCGCTGATGCACAGAAACAACAGAATGCTAAAAACATTGACAATGGCTCTCAGCTGATCCACTACCACATTCCACTTGTACTGGTCTTCTCGCAAGAGACGGGTAATGATCATAAGGTTGGAAGTGTGGCTATTTTCTTCTCCCGTTTGAAATTGTCTGTCTATCTGATAGATATAGTCATCAGTATTGGCCGCAAAAACCTTCATCAGTTCAGTCTCTGTCAGGCTTGTTCCCACCTCAATGCCAGGAATGGAGGAAAGGAGCACTTCTCCTTGGGATGAAAGCACGGCAGCGTCTACAGATTGGGGTAACTGGGCAATAAAGTCTCGGATTTGGTTCCATTCCTCCTTGTTGGAATCAACGCCTTCTCGTTGGGAAATGCTTTCCCAGGAAGGAGTGAAAATGTGGGAGGGTGAGCGGAACCAACTGGAAAGTACCAATGCTCCCAGCATGAATACAGGCACCAGGAATAGTGCAATCAGCAAGAGGATAAACTGGGTTCTGATTTTCACCGAGTACCTCGTTCAAGGCCGTTGAATTGATAGCCCAAGCCGTGGATGTTTTCGATGTATTTTGGCTTGGAAGGGTCCTCTTCAATTTTTTTCCGCAATCGTTGGACATAGACTGCCACTGCAGAAATATCCCCGTAGTCCCGTCCCCACACGTCATGATAAATGGCTTGGGCGGTGAGGGGAATGCCGGGATTTTTTACTAAGTGAGCAAGGATGGAAAATTCCTTGGAGGAAAGGGGAATCCGCTCCCCATTGCAGGTAAGCAGATAACGGTCAAAGTACAAGGTATAGGGACCAAACTGCACCGACTGCTCTTGGGGTGGATTGTCAGCACTGGTATTGGAGGCTCGGCGCAACATGGCCTGTACTCTGGCCACTAAAACCTTGGGAGAAAAGGGCTTGGTAATGTATTCATCAGCCCCATCTCCTAGCCCTTGGATAATATCTTCTTCACTATCTCTGGCAGAGATAATGAGTACTGGCACCTGGCTTGTTTTGCGGAAAATCTGGAGGAACTCAAAGCCTCCCATACCTGGCAGGTTCAAATCTAGAAGCACTAATTCTGGCTGGAAATTTTCCAAGGTGGCTAAGGCTTCTTCTCCACTTTCCACGGGACGAATTTCCATTCCTTCCTTGTTTAAATACAAGGTAATGAGGGCTGCTAGTTCAGTTGTGTCTTCCACCAAAAGTATTTTATTTCCCATGATTTTCTCCTTTCTGTCCTGCTGTATAGAACTTGTCCATACTATGACATTGACGATAAATTTTGTTAAGATACTTTTAGAAAATCTAACAAAATATTATTGTAATTATCTTGTTTGTTTTAAGTTTAATTTAAGAAGAGTTTTTATAATTTTCGATAATGAGGAAAACTATGAAATTGTTTTTTCGGTTGGTACGGTCTAGAACCTTTTTGTTGGCCTTTTTATTCCTTGTCAGTCATGTGCTGTGGGCTCAGGGGACAGCACTTGCCTTGTCCCAGAATGACGAAAATCCTGAAGACGTGACTATTACAGATCAGGTACGATATATTAGTTTGGAAGAAGCCCAGCTCTTGGCCTTGGAGGGAAATGCCACCCTCCGTTCCCAGCAATTATCCTTGGAAGCCAGCAAACGGGAGGCTCAGTCCCGCTGGAATTCTTTTTTGCCGGGAATCAGTCTCAGTGGAAGCATTTCCAACAGCCACAACTTGTATAGCCCTTCTGGCTCCAGTGCTGGAGGAGGAGGGACTGGTGGGAATTCCAGCTGGAATTGGAGTGCTTCTGGTGGCGTGAGCCTTTCTTTAACGGCGGGAATTCCGGTGCAGATGCAGTTGGCAACCCTTCGCTATGAGCTTGCCCAGACAAATTATGAAAGCCAGCGACAAACCATTCTATCATCAGTGGCCAGTTCCTTCTATAACCTCTTGACATCCACAAAGAATCTGACGGTGTTGGAAGACAATGTATCTTTAACCCGCCAGCAGTATGAGCAGGCCCGATTGAACTACAATCGGGGACTTACCTCCGAGCTGGACATGCTCCGTGCCCAGTATGCAGCCCTTTCTGCAGAGCCCCAGCTAGAAAAGGCTCGCTCTCAGTATGACTCTGATTTGGCCGCCTTCCAGTTGTTGCTGGGGAGTCAAGAAAAATATATTCCTACTGGAGAATTTTCTTTGCAACAATTGCAGCTCCCAGATGCAACGGTTTTGATTGCTTCCTACCTTGAAAATCGCCTAGATGTTATCCAAAAACGCCAGAGCCTGCGGGAAGCTGAGCTTTCAAAGACTGCCCAAGTGCTTTCTGCTCGGGCGCCTTCCATCAGTTTGTCGGAAAGTATCCGAATGGGGCCCTCTGATGGTGGCATGAAGGGGGGACCTTCTGTTTCAGGAAGTTTTTCTGTGGGAGTTTCCATTCCTGTGGACGGCTATATTCCAGGTTCTTCCAAGAGCCTTTCTGTAGGCAAGTCAAAGGATTCTGTGGAAGTAGCCCGAATCAATCTAGAGACAACCTTAGTGCAGGCTCGTCAAGATATTGTGAACACGGCAAAGAATGTACAGCTGTTGTGGCATGCAGTGGAGATTTCCAAATTGAACGAAACTATTGCGGAGCGTGCCTACCAGCTTTCCCAGGAAGGATATCGAGCAGGCTTGGTTAGTCAAACTGACATGGAAAATAGTCGCCAGCAAATGGTTTCCGCCCAGCTGTCTGGAAGCACTTCCCAGTCCCAGTATCTAGTTGGTGTAGGAAATCTTGCCAATGCCTTGGGCTTGCAGGTGCAGGATGTATACGAATTGTTTGGAAATGAGGAGAAAGGAAATGAGCAAGGGAAAGAAAAGTGATCTTATTGGAAAGATAATTGTCATTGTTCTCATAGCCGTGTTTGTGGCGGTGGGAGTTTTCACCATGATTGGAAAGAATGCTACCAGTGGTACGGGAGGAGGAATGCCCGGAATGTCTCGTGGTGGAGGGCAGGGAGGCAACCAGCCTGCGGCAGTTACTGTTTCTGTGAAAACTTTGGTGCCAGAAACCATCCAAAAGACGGTGCTCCTTAACGGAGATGTAGCTTCTAAAACACAAACAAGCATTTACCCAGACACTTCTGGCAAGGTAAGTCGCCTTTTGAAACAGGTGGGAGATTCTGTTCGGAAAGGTGAGGTGATTGGTTATGTAGATCCTTCTCGTCCTGGTTCTGCCTATGCGGTGAGTCCCGTTACCGCCACTGTTTCTGGCACGGTGATTCAGCTGCCCTTTAACGTAGGGGACACAGTAAACACCAGCAATGCCTTGGCGGTGATTGGTTCCTTGGAGGATTTGGAGCTGAAGGTACGGGTGTCTGAAAAATACAGTGCTTACCTCAAGACAGGGCTTCCTGCCTATGTTTCCCTTGTTTCTGCTCCCGATACCCTGCTTTTGGCCAAGGTAACTTCTGTAAGTCCTGTAGTCAATACTTCCAACAGAACTCAGGATGTGATTTTGACAATGGATCAAAAGTATGCTGGAATCCGACCTGGCATGTTTGCTCAGGTGCGTCTTGTGGTGCAGGAAGCTCAGAACACCTTTGTGGTGCCCCTTGATGCCCTGAGAAGCTACAACGATGAAACTGCGGTCTTTGTGGTTACCGCCGACAATATTGCCCTACGAAGAATCGTTCAAACAGGCTTAGCCAACGACAATGACATCCAGATTACTGCTGGACTTATGGCTGGAGATCAGGTGATTGTAGCTGGTTCCGTTACAGAAGGCTTGCCAGTTCGCATTGCAGGAAGATAATCATGAACATATCAGAACTTTCCGTACGTCGCCCTGTGACCATCACCATGCTCTATGTCTTAGCCTGTGTCTTGGCCTTGGTATATATTCCCCGTCTGGGAATTGCCCTCTATCCTTCCACAGAAATGCCCATGATTTCTGTCAGTACCTCCTATCCCAATGTGGGGCCAGAGGAAATTGACGCCAATGTTACCGATGTGATTGTAAGCAGGCTCAACAGAATTTCCGGTCTCAAGTCCATTACTTCTACGTCCCGCAATGGTCGCAGTCAGATTCGCCTTGATTTTGGCTACGACACCGACTTGGAGCAGGCAAAAGAAGATGTAACGGCTGCTCTGTCCAATATTTCCAACCAGCTCCCTGATGATTGCGGTACTCCCTCCATCTTTCAGTTTAACATGAATGCTCGGCCCATTATGCAGCTGGCAGTGGAAGGTGATGTGCCAGTGGATGAACTGAAGACCTTGGCAGAAAATGTGGTGCAGCCCTTGCTGGAGCGTGTTGATGGCGTTGCCACCACGGAGGTAAGCGGTGGTATTTCTCGCCGTATTGTGGTGGACCTGTCTCGAAACCGTCTGGAAGCCTTTGGTCTCACTGCCCAGAACATTCGCTCAGCCCTTTCTGCCAGAAACGTGCAGGTTTCCTCTGGAACCATCACCCACAACAACAAGGATTTCGAAATCGTCACCAATGAGTATTTCACCTCCTTGGAGGATATTCGCAACACCGTGGTCTCCACCAAGGATGGGGCTGCCATTCGTCTTGACGATGTGGCCAACATCTACGAAGACACCACAGAACGCAGCGTCTACATTAACGGTGGTCCGGGGCTCTATATCAGCGTGTCCAATGAGTCTGGTACCAACGCTGCCACCATTTCCAAGGGAATTCGAGCCATGATGGACACCATCAATCAGCAGCTTCCCAATGGTGTTACCCTCAGGGTCCTTAGTGACGACACCTCCCTCATTGATGCCACCTTGAACCAGGTGTATAGCTCTGCCATTGAAGGAGCCATTTTGGCCATGCTGATTATCTTCGTGTTTCTGCGAAGCATCAAAAGCTCCTTTATCATCGGGCTGTCTATCCCTATTTCCTTTATGCTCACTTTGATGGTGATGGCCTTTATGGACTTGACGGTGAACCTTATGACCATGTCTGGCTTGATTTTGGGCTTGGGAATGACGGTGGACTCCTCCATCGTTATCTTGGAGAACATTCAGCTCCGTCGCCAAAACGGCCAAAAGTCTGCCATTGCTGCTATTTTAGGAAGCCGCAACATGATGACTGCTATCTTTGCCTCCACTGCCACTACCTTGTGCGTATTCGTTCCCATGTTGATTTACGAAGCTCAGTTGGAAATGTTTGGCCAGATGTTCCGTGAAATGATTATTACCGTCTGTGTTTCCTTGGTGGCATCCTTTGTGGTGGCCGTAACCTTGGTGCCAGCCCTCTGTGGAAGCATCCTGAAATTAAACACCAGAACCCAAAAGCCCTTGAAAAATCCCCTGCTGAAAAAGATTGACAATGGCTTTGAGCATGTCCAGCAAAAACTTGAGGACATGTATGCCGGTGTGCTGGAATTCTGCCTGAACAACAAGTTCATTGTCATTGCTCTAGTACTGGTGATGCTGGTGGTCAGTGTCTTGCAGTTTACCTCCATGGGAATGAATCTTGCTCCCACTTCCAATGCCGACGACACTGTTACAGTGAATATCAGTATGCCAGTGGGAACCAATAATGAGGTGGTTCGCAAGTACTTGTTTGATTTCCAGGATATTGTCATTGAAAAACTGAATGGAGCCTACGAAACCCTTATCTTGAATACAGGAAACTCCAACTCTGGCTCCATTAGAATTAATTTGCCTGATTTGGAAAACCAAACCATGTCAGCCGCTGAGGTAAAGTCAGCTCTTACCCCCTTCTTGAACCAGTGGAGTGATGTGACCATCAGTTTTTCTGCTGGCCGTGGCTTTGGTGGTAGTTCTAGTGGCATTGACGTAAAGGTTTTGTCTACCAATATTCTTGCGGCCCAGTCAGTAATGGATGAAATTGTCACCTTGCTGGAAGAGAACATGCCTTTGGTAAAAGATGTGTCCACGGATATGGAAGATGGTTCTCCTCGCTTCCAGATTTCCATCGATACTGCCGCCGCAGCTCAAGCTGGTGTCAGCGTTAGTTCCATTACCCAGGTGCTGCAAACTGCCATTTCTGGTTCCACTGCCACTGTCTTCCACGGAAAAGATCAGGAGATGGATATTATCGTTCAGTTGCAGGAGTCAGACATCCAAAGTCCTTCTGATTTAGGTGCCCTCACCGTATCCTCTTCTGCAGGACTTATGACCTTGGATAATTTCATTACCTTTCAGGAAGGACGATCTCCCCTCACCATTCGGGAAGAAGACGGAGAGCGGGTAAACCACGTTACTGCCAGCTTGGTGGAAGGAGCTATAGCTACCGAGGTGCAGCTGTTGGTGGAGCAATTGATTCGCCAAAACATCGTACTGCCTGATTCTGTGGAGCTGGAATTTGCTGGTGAAGCCCGTGACATCGAAAGCTTTGGAAGTGTTTTCAAGGTTGTTATCGGACTGGCTATCTTCTTGGTTTTTGTGGTAATGGCTGCTCAGTTTGAATCCATGATGGATCCCCTCATTGTATTTTTCTCCATTCCCCTGTTGCTTATTGGTGTCGTAGCCATTTACAAGATTACTGGTCAAACCTTGAGTCTTTATGCCTACGTGGGAATTGTATCCTTGGTGGGAATCGTCGTAAATAACGGTATTGTGTTGGTGGACTTTACCAACCAGCTGGTGCGGGAAAAAACCCCCATGCGGGAAGCCTGTATCATTGCAGGAAGAAATCGCCTGCGTCCCATCCTTATGACCACCTTAACGACCGTGTTAGGAATGGTGCCCATGGCCTTCTTTCCAGGAGAAGGAGCTGAATCCATGCAGCCCATGTGTCTTACCCTCGTTGGTGGTCTTATTTCTGGCTCCTTCATGACGCTGTTTGTGTCACCAGTATTGTATTCCGTCTTGAACAAGCGGCGTGAGAAGCGGTTCGATGATCCCGATTCTCTCATGAACCAGATGATTGAGCTGGACGAAATGGAAGGCCGAAAGCGTGTGTCCATTTCCACTGGTTTAAAGGACTAGGCTTTTAGCCTTATTTGCTATAAAAAACCACTCAGCAATGAGTGGTTTTTTGTTTTAAACAGCGGAAACTTTCAGCTTGTTGAAAGGACCTTAGATTAAGCTCCTTTGTGATAATCATCTAAATTACGTTGTGGCAACTAGGTTGTGGCAACTAGGTTGCGGGCAAAAGCTTTTTCTTATTCCATTCTGGCAAGAGCTTTCCGGGGTCACTGGGAGCATTACCAGAAAGGATTTCTTCTAACAGCTTACCGGCGGCGGGAAAAATCTGGGAAAGAATGATTTTTTCGTCGCTGGTAAAGTCTGAAAGCACAAAGCCTGCCACATCCTTGTGTTCTGGTCGCCCTATGCCAAATCGTAGCCGCCAAAAGTCTGCCGTACCTAGGACAGCCTTGGTAGAACGCAGTCCGTTATGGCCGCCTAAGCCTCCACCGTTTTTTAAGCTAATGGTACCTGGAGGCAGCTCCAACTCATCGTGAACTACAAGAATTTCCTCTGGTTTGATTTTGTAAAATCGAGCTAACTGTCCAATGCTGTCTCCAGAAAGATTCATATAGGTTTCAGGCTTTAAAAAATAGACCCGATGATTGCCAAAGGCATCACTACTTGCATACTGACCTTGAAATTTTTTCTGCCAACTTAATGTTCCTGCAAAATCAAGACTGTCAGCAAAAAGCCAAGCTACATTATGACGATTGGCTTCATATTTTTTTCCGTGGTTTCCTAAAAACGCTACTAACTGTATCATGAATGCAGTATATCAATTTATCAAAAAAAAAGGGAGTATCGGAATAAACAAATGGGTAAACCACTTGTACATTTATTTTATATTTGATACTATAGTTACACTGGGTAAGAAAAATAGTGTTTTCCCAGATAAAGGAGATATATCATGTTAGATGCAAAGACAATTGAAGTTGTAAAGAGTACTGTACCTGCTCTCCGTGAGCACGGATTGACTATTACTACCACATTCTACAAGAATATGTTCGAAAAGAATCCTGAAATTAAGCCCTTCTTTAACATGGCAAAGCAGGAGTCTGGTGCTCAGCCTAAGGCCTTGGCTATGACTGTATTAGCAGCTGCAGAAAATATTGAAAATCTTGAAAAATTAATGCCTGCTGTAGAAAAGGTTGCAAAGGTTCACTGTGATTGCAAGGTTGTGCCAGAGCAGTATCCTATCATTGGAAAGCACCTTTTGGATGCAATTAAGGAAGTATTGGGTGATGCTGCTACTGACGAGGTTTTGGAAGCTTGGGGAAAGGCTTACGGTGTAATTGCAGATATCTTTATTGAAGCTGAAAAGAAAGAGTACGCAAGCAGAGGTTAATCAGTTGCGAGTTTTTTACTTCTTACTTGGAGCCATAGCCTTTGGATTGGCAGTTCTTGGGATTTTTCTTCCTGTATTACCTACCACACCCTTAGTACTCTTGAGTGCCTTTCTTTTGGGAAAATCTTCTTCAAGATTCAATCGCTGGATTACTAATACGTGGGTGTATGAAAAGTATGCTAAGGATTTTGTGGAGCATCGATCCATGTCCTTGGGAAGAAAGATATTTTTGCTTTCTTTGGCTTCTGTGATGTTGTTATTCCCTTTGATTATCTTAGCTCCCTTGTGGAAGCTGGTAATTGTGGGCGTAATGATTTTCATGTACTACTATTTTATCTGTAGGATAAAGACTATTTCACCTCAGGAAAAAAATTAGTGCACCTCAGGAAAAGAACGAGGAACCTCAGGATAAAAATGAGCGAACCTCAGGATTGTGAGAAGTAAAAACGAAAAGCATCCTTGAAATGGAGTATGAATCTCTCATTCAGGATGCTTTTTTTTATTTTACAAGATGTCTGCGAGAGTATAGGCTGAAAATTCATCAATAAACTTGGACAGTGCTGTCTGACTAATGGCTTTCAGCTTGCAGCCACCAAAAATTAAGGGGCAGTTGGAGTTGGAAAAGCACTCAAACATATTTAGATTTTCTTCGGTAAATGTTAATACCTCTCCAAGATTAATTTTTTCTGGAGCACGTCCCAATCGCAATCCTCCAGTCCTCCCTTTGAGAGAAATGATATAATCGGAGGAAGCCAATTTATGGACAACTTTTTTCATATGGTGGGGAGAAGTTTGCAATTGTTCAGATAATTCTTCTACGGTACACAACTTATTAGAATGATTCGCCAAGTAAACTAAGGCGCGAAAAGCATAATCAGAAAACTTTGATATTTGCATGGTTTGTTATTTTTTTTCTAACTAAACTCCTTTGTAAAGTATATGTGTAAAATATATAAATTTTTTCAAATAAAAAAAAGTACTAAAATATTAAATTTTGTTAAAAATATAATTTTCTCTCTACCTTGCTCCCTTCTAGAATTTGGGCTATACTATAATGATAACAACTGTAGCTTGTTGCAAACAAACTGTTACTTTGAGAGGAGAAAATTTTGGCTGATTGTTTTGAAAATCTCATTGTTCAAAAGTTGTCTTTGTTGGTGGAGTTGAATGACCCCATCAATCCTGATTTGTACCAGAAGTTCGATGTAAAGCGTGGCTTGCGGTATTCTGACGGCCGTGGCGTTTTGGCTGGTTTGACGCAAATTGGTGACGTTATCGGTTACGATGTCATAGATGGTAAGAAGGTTGCTGTTCCTGGCAAACTGATTTATCGTGGATATGATGTAGAAGACTTGGTACAAGATACAATGACTCGTGATGAATTCGGTTTTGAGCAAACAGTCTATCTTTTGCTTTTTGGAGAGCTTCCCACAAAGGTGCAGCTGGAGGAATTTCGCTCCTATTTAGGAAACCATAGAGCCCTTCCAGACAATTTTACGGAAGATATGATTATGAAGGCTCCTTCCCCCGATATCATGAACAAGCTGGCCCGTTGTGTTCTTGCCAGTTATTCTTATGATAGCAATCCTGATGATTCAGCCATCCCCAATGTGTTGGGGCAGTGCATTGACTTGGTGGCAAAATTTTCCACCTTCTCTGCCTATGCCTATCAGGCTAAGCGGCGATATTACGACAAAAAGAGCATGTACATTCACAATCCCCTGCCAGAATTATCCACAGCGGAGAATTTCCTGCGGCTCATTCGCTCCGACAAGAGTTACAGCAAGCTGGAGGCGGAAATTCTGGACTTAGCCTTGGTGCTTCATGCTGAGCATGGTGGAGGAAATAACTCATCCTTTTCCATTCACGTTGTATCCTCTGCCGATACCGATACCTATTCTGCCATTGCCGCTGCAGTAGGTTCCCTTAAAGGGCGCCGTCACGGTGGAGCTAATATGATGGTAATGGAAATGATGGACGACATTAAGGCCAACGTAAAAGACTGGTCTAACGAAACGGAAATCAAGGAATATCTACGAAAGATTGTCCGAAAGGAAGCTTTCAATCGTACTGGTCTCATCTATGGTCAGGGCCATGCCGTCTACACCGTTTCTGACCCACGAGCAATCTTGCTGCGAGACAAGGCTGCTGAATTGGCCAAGGAAAAGAACATGATGGAAGAATATGGCCTGTACTGTGCCATTGAACGGCTGGCCCCAGAGGTTTTTGCCGAGGAAAAGTCCAGCGACAAGCAGATTTGTACCAACGTGGACTTTTACTCTGGCTTTGTTTACACCATGCTGAACATTCCACGGGAATTGTTCACCCCCATCTTCGCCATGTCTCGTATTGCAGGTTGGGCTGCCCACCGCATTGAAGAGGTGATTGCTGGTGGACGTATTTATCGTCCTGCCTACAAGAATGTGCTGAATCAGCGAACCTTTATTCCCATGGAAGAGCGCAAATAGGAGGCTGTAATGGCTGGAGAACGTCTGGACAAGGTATTGGCAAAACATGGCTTTGGCTCCCGAAAGGATGCCCAAAAATTGGTGCGTCGGGAAGGAGTTGTAATTAACGGCCAAGTTTGCCATAGTCCCGACCAGCATATAAACCTTGACTGCGACACTGTGGAGGTGGCAGGTCAAGTGCTAGAGCTCCGCCGTCACCTCCATCTAATGATGAACAAGTGCGGTGGGGTAGTGTGTTCTGCCAAGGACGGTCTTCATTCCACGGTGTACGACTTGCTGGAAGAAAGCCTTCGCCATCAGTTTTTAGGCGGTAGTCTTCATCTTGTGGGACGACTAGATATTGATACGGAAGGTCTTTTGATTTTTACCACCGACGGTACCATGACCCACCGCCTTACCTCTCCTAAGTCCCACATCAGCAAAAAGTATTTGGTAACTTTGCGGGATACTGTTATTGCCGAAAACCAAAAGGACATTGTGGAGCAGTTTTTACAGGGAATTACCATTGCCCCAGAGGGTGATGACGGAGAATATCTTTGCAAAAGCGCCGTCTTGGAATGGATTTCAGAAAACCAATGTTACCTCACCATTACGGAAGGTCGGTATCATCAGGTAAAGCGGATGATGGCCGCAGTGGGAAACCAAGTTATAGCTCTAAAACGTGTTGCCATGGGAGAGTTGCTGCTGGATCCTAGCTTGGAGCCAGGCTCTTATCGTGAGCTTACCTCCGAGGAATTGGCTCTTTTAGGATAAAAACACGGAGCCAATAAAAAGCACCACTTCAAAAAGTGGTGCTTTTTTAGTTTAAAGGGGGTATTGCTTGTTCTGCAGTCGCTGTTCAAATTCTGCCTGGAACAAGGGCTTGTCAAAGAAGTAGCCCTGGATTAAGTCGCAGTCAAGCTCCTTTAGGACTTGGAGTGTTTCCTTTGTTTCCACTCCTTCTGCCACAATCTCCATGTTCAGTTCCTTTGCCATTCGCACAATATTTGTCACTACAATCTTTGACTGGGGATTTTGCAAAATTGTATCAATCAGGGATTTATCCAATTTTAGCACATCGAATTTCAAGTTTTCCAAGAGGCTCAAGGATGAATAGCCACTTCCAAAGTCGTCAATGGAGGCGGTAAAACCCTTGTCGTTCAACACTCGAATAGCCTTATCAAGCATCTTTTCGTCTTCGTTATAGGCTGTTTCTGTAAACTCAATCTCTATCAATTCGTGGGGAATTTGCCAGTTGTCCACAATATTGCAGATTCGCTTGCCAATGTCTGGCATGGTAAAGTTTTGCTTGGAAAAGTTTACGGAAATTTTTACTGGATTCAATCCCTGCTGAATCCAGGTATCAATGGTGGTGCAGACTTGATTCAAGATGTAAAAATCAAGCTGCTGAATGAGTCCCGCTGATTCACAAATGGGAATAAAGAGGCTGGGGGGAATGAATTTGCCATCCATTCTCCAGCGAACTAGGGCTTCTGCTCCCTTCAGTTTATGGTCGTGGACTCCCACCTTAGGCTGGTACACAATTTCAAATTCCTTGTTAGCCAAGGCTTGGGGAATGTGTTGGATATACATAATGTGGGAGAGGGCTTCATCTATATTTGACTTATTGTAGATAACCGTTTCATTACTTAAGTCGTTGCTTTTAATGGAACTGGCAGAAAAAAGATGTCTTGCAATTTCAGAAAAGTTTTCTTCTGTTCCATCTGGATCGTAGGCACCACTTCGCACTGTCAGTTTCAGAGGAAACTTAGAGTCTTCTGTTAAGCTCGTAAGCATCAAGTTATTGATTAAGAAGATGTAGTATTTTAAGTGGGGCTTGTTCAAGATTGCAACAAATTTATCTGATTCTACATGAAAAAGCTGTTCTTTAGGCTCTAAATATCGTTTTGCAGCTTGGCTAAATTCCACCAGAATGCTATTTGTCCCTTCATAGCCAAATTTGCTGTTGAAGGAACCAAAATGTTTAATATCAAGAATCACATACACGTAATTTGCAAAGGTATTGTTGTCAAAGAGCTGTTTCCCCGCCTTAAAAAGCATTGCCTTGTTGGGAAGCCCAGTAATAATATCTGTGGTAGCCATCTTCATCATCATGCCTTGCTGATATTGCGTGCAGCTGTAAATATTGTTATATCCCTTGGCAATGGCTATTGCCATATCGGTACATGTCTTGTGACCACAATATTGGCAATTTATGCAACGGCTTTCTTCCGTGGTTTTGTAGAGCTTCTGGAAGACATCTTCCACTTCTTCGTTAGTAATGTGTTTTTCTGGAATACGCAGGGAATTAAAACTCCTACGGAAATCCTCTGGAGAAAGGCTTTGGAATTTTCTCTGTAAAAGTTGTAATCGTCTTGCTTGTGTAAGATTAGTGTTGTAAGGATTGTTTTCTTCCTGCAAAGCTGTTTTTTTTCTTGATTGTGAGTTATATTCTTTGAGAATATCTTTTATTTGACATTCACTGGAATTAGTTCCTGTTCCTAAAAGGCAACCGTGCTTACAGTTCAAGAAATCGATGAAGATTCCTTCCTGATTTTCGTGACAAAACTGATTTAATGAATCTGCTCCCTCTCCAAAGGAATTTAAGCCAGTAATCTGGATTCTCATATCATGTGTTCCCAAAAAATGATCCAGATTTTCTTTGAGTCCACCAGGAAAATACAATCGACCGCTGGGGCCAAGTCCCAAAAGATTCAATTGCTTGGAATATGAAGAAATATCTTTGTCTCCAATAGCTTCCATCAATTTTTTTATAGTAACATGATACTGAATTCGCCCTTGTGTTTCAGGGGAAGTGACTTGATCATAATCTGCAATACAGGGACTGATGTAAACTAAATTATCTTGGAATTTTCGGTATTTTTTAAGGTAGATTGCAAGGCATTCTGAGGGGGTGTGAATGGGTACCAAGTTAGGAATCAATTCTGGTTGCACTTTTTCCACATAATTCACCAAGGCACTACAGGTGGAAGAAAGTGTAGGCTGGGAAAGATTCTGAAGATAATGGGTATGAGCCCAGGTTACAATATCTGAACCTGCTGCTGCATCAAAAAATTTTCTTACTCCCAAAGAGTGGAGGTACCCAAGAATCTGATGGGCCTTTTCTGGATATTGAATCCACAGTACAGGAGACACAATTGCAGAAATCTGTTTTCCTTTTTGTAAATCCTGAAAGAAAACTGCTGTGTCGTCTACAAAATCTCGTGCTTGCTGAGGGCACTGGTCAAGACAATGACCACAGTGGATGCAGCGAGTATTGTCTACCACCACATATCCTTTGCCATTTTGATGAGCCGAAATATTGGCTCCTGGAACTGGACAAGATGCGATACAACGATTGCATCCTATACATTTTTCTGTGGTGAAAATTACCTGCTTTTCCAGTTGTTGCATTGAACGGCCCCCAAGGGATTTTATTTCACTCTATGAAAAAGGTGGTGTTTTGTCAATAACTGTTTTTTTTTCATAGTAAAACCATAGGAAAAGTGTGTTTTCCCCCTTCCATTTTATCTGAAAAACAGTTATATTTTACACTATGGATTGGGAAAAACTTTCTATGCCTGAACCAGGTTCTCTGGTTGCAGTGGGAATGTCTGGCGGTGTTGACTCCACCTTAGTTACCTTGTTACTCAAAGAGCATGGTTGTACTGTTGTGGGGGTTACCATGTCTAGCTGGGCCAATGACCTGCCATTACCTCCTTCTGCTGAAGGTGTGCGTGGTTCCTGTTACGGGCCAGATGAAGCCATTGATATTGCTCAATGCAAGGCCTTTTGCCAGCAGCAGGGAATAGAACACCACGTGATTGATGTGCGGGAAGCATATCACCACCACGTACTTGATTATTTCAAGGCAGAGTATAGAAATGGTCGCACTCCTAATCCCTGCATCAACTGCAATCCCAACGTAAAGTTTGGGGCCTTGCTGGATGGTGTTCGAGCAAAGGGAATCGATTTTGACTACTTTTGTACTGGTCACTATGCCACCTTAGTTCGCCCTACAGAAGACTTGCGTCTTGTGTACGGCGATGATGTGACAGGACAAGAAGCTGTACGACCGGTTATGATTTCTGCTGCCACCGACAAACGGAAGGATCAGACCTATTTCTTGTGTCGTGTTCCTTCTGCTACCTTGGAAAAGGTTCGTTTTCCCTTGTCTGCCTACACAAAGCAGGAAGTGTATGCCATGGCTCAAGAACGGGGCTTGGCCGCCGCTTCCCGCAGTGAAAGTCAGGACTTTATTCCAGATACTTATCTGGATATCATCTTTTCCGACCAGATTTCCCAGCCAGGGGATATTGTAGATTTAGGGGGAAAGAAATTGGGTGTCCACCGTGGCATCCATCATTATACCATCGGTCAGCGGCGGGGATTAGGAGTTAGCTCCAATCGTCCCCTGTATGTTCACTCCATCGATTCCCAAAAGAATCAGGTGGTACTGTGTGACGACCAGGATCTTCTGTGTTCTGGCTTGGTGGCGGAAAATTGGGTGTGGGCCGGTGGCTATGCACCAAAATCAAGTTTTAAGGGACAGGTAAAGATTCGCCTTGCCTCTCCCGCCGCCTCCAGTACCATTCGTGCCAGGGGAGACGGTTCTTACGAAATTATATTTGACCAACCACAGCGGGCTGTTGCCCCAGGCCAGTCTGCTGTAGTATATTTAGATGGAATTATTTTTGGAGGCGGGATTATTTCCCGAGAAATAAGATGAATCGTATTTATTTTGATTATAATGCTACAACCCCTCTTTCTAAGGAGGTCTATGATTTTTATGTCAAGGAATTGGCTGAATATGCCAATGGTTCAAGCTTACACCAAGAAGGACGAGAGGTGGCTGCTACTATAGCAAAGGCTCGTCAGCAGATTGCTTCCTTGGTTCATTGTCAGCCAGAGGAAATTGTATTTACCTCAGGTGGCTCTGAGTCCAACAACACGGTGTTCAACACCATGGTGGAGTTGTCCAAGAAGCGGAACAACAAGGTAATCGTTACCACTGCCATCGAGCATCCCTGTGTTCTGGAAGCCAGCCGTCGCCTGGAAAGTCAGTTTGGCTTTGAAGTAATATATCTTCCTGTTGACGATGCTGGTATTGTAGATGTGGAAAGCTACAAGAAGGCTTTGGAAAAGAAGCCTCTTCTTGTTTCTATTATGACAGCCAATAACGAGATCGGAACTATTCAGGACATCAAAACCCTTTGTTCCATGGCTCATGAGGTAGGAGCCTTGTTCCACACTGACGCTGTTCAGGCTGCAGGAAAAATTCCTGTAGATTTTAAGGATTGGGGTGTGGATTATGCCACCCTTTCTGCCCACAAGATTTATGGTCCCAAGGGTGTGGGAGCCTTGTATATTAAGGAGCGTGCTCCCATCGAAGCTTTGATTCGTGGTGGTCATCAGGAGCATGGGCTGAGAGCTGGTACCTACAACGGTCCTGCTATTGCAGCCTTTGGTTATGCTGCTGAATTGGCTGGAAAGGAATTGGCTGAGTATGCTGCATTTACTGGCAAGCTTCGCCAGCAGCTGAAGGAAGGCCTTTTGAAGGCTGTTCCTGGAATCCGCATCAATGGTCACGAAACAAAGGTATTGCCTAACACCTTGAACGTGTCCTTCCCTGGTGCCGAGGGTGAGGCCATCCTCCTGTACTTGGACTTGCTGGGTGTGGCCGCTTCCACTGGTTCTGCCTGCGCTTCTGCTAGCCTTGATCCCTCCCATGTATTGATGGCTACTGGTCTTGGCCCTGAGCTAGCCCACGGATCTATTCGCTTTAGCTTTGGAAAGTATAATACCCCAGAAGAAGTAAATTTCGTGCTGGAGAATTTCCCTCCCGTTATTGAACGATTGCGGAAAATGTCCACCGTATCATATACAGAATAATAAGAAAGGAGACAAGAAAAATGCAAGATTGGTTGTATTCAGATATTGTAAAAGAACACTTCATGAACCCTAAAAATGTTCTCATGGAGGATGAAGCCCAGTGGCCCTGTGATGGTCGTGGAATTGTTGGTAACATCAAGTGTGGTGACCAGATGTTGATTTTGTTGCGGATTAAGGATGATGTGATTGAAGATGTTCGCTGGAAGACCTATGGTTGTGCCAGTGCTATTGCCTCCACTTCCATCTTGTCTGAAGCCTGTAAGGGCATGAAAATCGACGAAGCCTACAAGCTCAAGCCAGCAGACATTGTTGCTCGCCTTGGAGGGCTTCCTGCTAACAAGATTCACTGTTCTGTATTGGGAGACAAGGCCCTTCGTGCCGCTATTGATGACTATTTGACAAAGCAGGGACGTCCTGTTTTTGCTGGTCAGGAAGAAGTTGAAGTAATTTGTACCTGTCTCAATGTTACCGACCGTGACTTGGAAGAAGCCTACAAGGCTGGAGACAGAACTTGGGAGCAGTTGCAATCTCGCACTAAGATTGGTACAGGTTGTGGAATGTGTAAGGAAAAGGCCATGGAAAAGATGCACGAGTTTGAGCATCTGTATGGCGAAGATTAACTCGTTGTAATTGTTGTAAGAGGCTCTCTTCAAGCTGAGGCATCAGCCTACTGAAGAGAGCTTTTTTTATTTGGAAGGTTTACCAGACTTCTAGGGTATAGGTAATGCCGTACTCTTTCCCATTTATATCTGCGATGGTAACAGAAATAGTATTTTTTCCTTGGGCAAGGGTTACTTCAGTTAAAAATTGTTTGTCAGCAGTAGGATATGATTCCTTGACATTGTATGCCTTTCGTCCAACAACAGTAAGCCAGCGTCCAGAACGAGTTAAATTATTAAAGGTGAGGGTTTCTACTTCTGCGCCATTGACTACAACACGGGATTTATAAGGGAAAAATCCCTGGTCATGGCCACGATAGAGTTTGTAGCTGCCTGCAGAAAGGCTTTTTCTAGTACGCAATTCAATGGCTTCACCATTTCTTCCGACAGCGGTAATCCCATGGAGAAGGAGAGATGGCTCTTCTGGAAAACGAGGCATTAAGATTCGTGGATTGATTGAAGATTCTTGTTCAGTATCAATCACCTGAAGTTCTAGACTACTTTGACCAGACTGCCAACCAGAAAAACCGCTTGTTCCTAGCTTTCCTCCCTTGGGTATCTGGGTGGTTTCTGGGCTTACGGTTACTTGGGAGAGATTTCCATAGACACTCATGAGGCTATCTTCATGGGCAATGATAACTGCATTTCCGAGGGGAGAGTGGAACCATCCCATTTCGCTAGAGTTATCACCTAAAATTGCAATAACAGAGCCAGATTCTATGGCAGAAACTTCTGCTTGTTCAGCAAAAATCAATGCATTGCTGTAAGTACCTCCTCGTAGCTGGCCAAATTGGGTGGAAAATGAACTGGCATTTACTCCTTCTTGGGGCCAGTCAAAGGCGGAAAGGGGCAGTATTCCCCACAACACTAGTGTGATTATAAAAACAGGGAAAAATTTTCCTTTCATTGTATCTCCTTTTCAAAACTCAAATATGGGGAATGTTTCCCTTATTCTTTTGTTAAATCGATTTTTGAAATTTGTGTGTCGCGACCAACGTACAAATTTCCATCAGCAACAGTAATAAAGGCAGCCTGAGCTTTAAATCCAAAGGAACCGATTAAAGTGCCATTGTTTTCTATGAGGTAGATATTGTAGCGCCCAGAATCCTTTGTGAGGACACAAATCAAGTCGTTTGTGTCACATTCTTCAATGGCAAGAATATTTCCCTTCAGGGGGATTTCCTTTTTTTCAAGGAGATTGCAATCAACAATACCGATTCCTGTGCCACTGGCATAAAAAACACGGCTTTCGTCTTTGCTGAATTGCACAAGGACGGAATTCCTTTGGTCTTTTTCTAAATAAGTGTGGAATACAACCTTGTTCACTCCATTTTTTTGCTGGGTAAGTACAAAGCGTTGTTGCTCAATGCCTGATACACATGCCAGCTGAGTTCCAGAAGGAGAAAGGGCTGTTCCTAAAATGATGGGATAGGTACTACCTCCTGGTTCAAAGGTTTGTACCAATTCTCCTGTAGGAGAAAAGGTGAAGATAATGCCATCTGCATAGCCCACCGCTGTTCCTGCAGGAGATGAGGATATGGTGACAATAGGGGCGGAATGTTCAAACTGCCACAACTTTCCTGCTTCTTGGGTATATTGGGCAAGGCCGTAGCCACCAGGAGTAAAAAGATATATTCTATCTTCAACAAAAAAAGGAAAACCTGTTCCTTCCAGGTAGAAATCAGCTTGATTTGATGAAGATTCCAATTTATACACGGGGATTCTGGTGGAATCGGGGGCATAGCTTGCTCGGTAAGAAGAAGAGATAGCTGCATGGAAGGGAAAACTTTCCATCAAAGTGATTTTTCCATCTTGGGTAAAATACCCCATGTTTTGACCTAGCAAAAAGGGCATTTGCAATGTGCTTGCATCAACAGCCTCTGTGTTTGGCTGGAGAACGGAAGTTGTCCATTGAGGTATCAGTTGTAATTCTTTGCTTAAAGTCCGAGGGGCAATGAAGATGTAAAGTATTAAAAAGCCGACACTTGCAGCAATAATGATATGAAGATTTGCTTTGATTTTCATTTTGTTATGGTATAATAATAGTAGGAAATTGTAAAGAGAGGTGTATCATGGAAGAGAAATCACGGATTATTTCAGAAGAAAAATTTAAGGAGCTTTACGAAGCAGCCTGTAGTGCCGCCAAGAATTCCTATTCTCCTTATTCCCATTTTCCTGTGGGAGTAGCCCTGTTGATGGAGGATGGAGCAATTATAAAGGGTGCAAATATAGAAAACCGCTCCTTTGGCCTTACCAATTGTGCTGAACGAAGTGCCATCTTTACCGCCATGTCAGCAGGGTACCGAAGCTTTTTGGCTCTGGTGATTGTGACTCCAGTCAGTGATTATCCTGTGGGACCCTGTGGAGCCTGCCGCCAAGTACTGACGGAATTTGCTCCGGGAGAAACTCCTGTGTGGTTTGGTCCAAAGTGGGAAAACATGGTCAAGACCACCTTAGGAGAATTGTATCCCTACGATTCCCTCCACGAGCTGGCTACCTGATAAACCGATGTATGGAGCATATCTATCATTGTGCAGAAGGCTTGCAGGAATCAAACCTGTACCAAGGAATATTGCGAGTTATTTCATGTTCTTGCAAGCCTTGACATAAAACGGTAAACAATGCAAAATAGAGGGAAATTCTGATAGATATTACAGTTCACAAACAGAGGTTAACCACGTGATTGACGATATTCTGACCATAGATGAGGTTGCAAATTACCTGCGGGTATCTGAACGTACTGTGTACGATTGGGCTCAGAAGGGAGAAATTCCTTCTGGTAAAATTGGTACCGTATGGCGATTCAAGAAAAGTGAGATTGAAAAGTGGGTAAATGACCGACTTTCTTCTAGTGCACGACCAGCTGCTCCTTCTAGCATTGTTCAGGTTCGGAATATTCTTTCTCCTGATAGAATTATGTTCTTGAATCATTCTACAAAGCAGGATGCCTTGGTGGCCCTTTCTAATACTTTGGGGACAGCTCCTCAAATTAAGAATAGCCAAGAACTGACTACAGAAATTCTCAAACGAGAAGAGTTAATGTCCACTGCCATTGGTCGTGGAATTGCCATTCCACACGTTCGCTTGACTTCTGTAACAGATTTGGTTATGGCTGTGGGAATCAGTCGTACTGATATTATTGATTTTCAGTCTATTGACGACACTCCTGTTCGCTTGCTGTTTATGATTGCAGCAGCTTACAATCAGCACTCCTACTACTTGCAGACATTGTCTTTCTTTAGCTCCCGATTAAAGAGTCATGAATTGCGGGAAAGCCTTTTGTCTGCTGAAACTCCCCTTGATGCCTATAATTTGTTGCTGAGTGAGTAATTTAATCTGATTCAAATTGAAATACATACGTCAAAGGCTGGATATGAAATCTAGCCTTATAAAAAGAAAAGGGATTGCCAAGAAGTTTCCTTCTTGCAATCCCTTCTTTTTTTATTTTGTCAGATAGAGAGCTTCTGAAATGCTGAAGGCTCGGTCGCCAATTTTTTCTAGCTGACGTACCAAGTCAATGTACAGCAACTCCGATTTTACGTCGGCACCACTTTCCAGCCGCTTTCGAGCCACCTTCTTTAAGTTTTTGCGGAACAAATCAATCTGATCTTCGATTGTCTTGGCTTCGCTTAACTTGTCTTCAGTAAGGTGTTTGTTAATATGCTCTCGGATAAAGAGAACAAATCGATTTACTAATTCTACGTAGGGGTCAAGGCGATCCAAGTCCTCCTGGGCAAAGGTCATCTTCTTTTCTACACTGCGGGAAAGAAGGAGGGAGACGCTGTGGCAGTCGTCGGTGATGGATTCCAGCTGAGCCACTACTTCCAGCATCTGGGAAACATTGTTCCGCTGATTATCTGTCAGTGGCAAGTCCATGCAGTGCACCAGATACTGGGAAATTTCGTGATGCATTTGATCTGCGTAATCTTCATCACGAATCTGTGCTAGCTTATACTCTTCTGTTGCAGCCATAGCTCGGTTGGTAAAAGAGTTTCGGATACGCTGGAACATTCTGATAACCACTTCTGTCATGTCTGCAATTTCTTTTTCCACCAACAAAATTGCTCCTGCAGCCTGCTCTTTTTTGCCAGGTTGAGGCATTTCCAGATGATATTCGTCTGGAGTTTCGTCCTGCTTTGGCTTTACTAAACGCTCTGTCAAGGCGGCAATTTGGTTTACAAAGGGCAGGAAGATAAGGGTATTCACAGTGTTAAACACAGTGTGGAGCATGGCAATGTGGGTGGTGATGGTATTTTGGTCTACAGGACCAGGAACAATCATATCCACCAAGGCCAAAAGTCCCTTAAAGAAAATCACAGCCAAGATTGTTCCCGACACGTTAAATAGCACGTGTACCAAGGCTGCTCGCCGAGCATTTACCTTTGTACCGATAGAGGCAATGACTGCATCGATGGTGGTTCCGATATTACTTCCTAAAACCATTGCTGCAGCAAATTCCCAAGTTAACAAACCATTGTATGACATAGTCAGGATAATGGCTGTGGCAGCACTGGAGGAGTGAATAATCATGGTAATAACCAGTCCTGCCGCAACTCCTAAGAAGACACTTAATGCACCACTGTTTTGGAAGTTTGCAAGGAAGGACACATTGTCGGCACTGATTTCGGGCATAATGGAAGAAAGCATATCCAGTCCCAAGAACAAAAGACCAAATCCCATTAAGGCTTCTCCAATAGCCTCTTTTTTTAGTCTTTTTACGGAAATCAGTAGGAAGCCAATACCAAACATGGGTATTGCAAAGGCAGAAATGTCAAACTTAAATCCAAAGAGAGAAACAATCCAAGCGGTGATGGTGGTTCCAATATTTGCACCAAAGATAACACCTACAGATTGCTTAAGGGTCAAAAGTCCAGCGTTTACAAAAGATACAACCATTACGGTAGTTGCACTGGAAGACTGAATAATCATAGTAATAAACAGTCCTGTTAAAACAGCCAGAATTCTGTTTCCAGTCATTAATCCAAGAATCCGCTGAAGACCTTCTCCTGCAGATTTCTGGATTCCGTCACTCATCATCTTCATGCCGTACAGGAGCAGTCCTAGGCTACCAATGAGCTGAAACAAAAAAGATATAATGTTCATGGCCTAAACATAATGAATGTTTTTTGTTTGCACAATATCTATTTTTGTTAGATTTTTGTTAAGATTCTGTGAGTTGATGAGACAAAATAAAAAAGGCTGGATAAAGGAAATGTTCCTTTTCTCCAGCCTGTAACTATAACCCTTTATTGAACTATCTTAGCTTGCAGCCTCTTCGGTAGGCTTAAGAGGTCGTCCCTGCAAGTAGGCATCCATGGCATCCACGGCCTTCTTTGCAGTAGCAGCTGCTCGCACAACAGTATTGCTTCCCAAAACCACATCTCCTGCACCAAAGATTCCTTCCTTGGAGGACTGGAAGAATTCGTCCACCTTCAGCAAACCATTTTCGGTTACCACTAAGCCAGCAGTGGTTTGAGAAATCTTGTTCTTGGGCATCTGACTTACGGCAATGATGGTGGAGTCACTTTCTACCTGAATGAGTTCATCCTTCAACCCAATAACCTTGTCATTTTCATCAAAAATGCTTTCCTTAAACACAGGTCCCTTTTCGGTAATGGAAACTACCTGCATTCCGAACATGAATTGTGCACCGTCAAGTTTGGCGTACTCCACCTCGTGGTCGCTGGCGGCTACACGTTTTGCTCGTGCATAGAGGGTTACCTTTTCTACACCGTGACGGAAAGCGGTACGAGCCACGTCCATGGCTACGTTTCCCATTCCCAAGATGGAAAGGCTCTTTCCCAATTTGTGACTAGCAGGATTCAAAAGATAATCGATTCCAAAGTGAACATTGCTCAAGCTTTCTCCCTGAATTCCCAGCTTTTTAGGCCGCCATACACCAGTTCCAATAAAGATAGCCTTGTAGCCATCTCGGAACAGGTCGTCAATTTCTAGGGCTCCACCAATGGTGGCATCTGTTCTAATCTGAATGCCCATGGCCAAAAGCTTGTCTTCGTAGCGGTCCATCATAGAACGAGGCAGGCGGAAGTCTGGGATACCGTAGCGTAATACACCACCGATTCTATTTTTTGCTTCAAAAATAGTAACTTCATACCCTTTTTGTCGCAACAAAATAGCAGCAGAAATTCCTGCAGGACCACCACCAATTACTGCCACCTTAATTCCATTTAATTCTGCCATAGGAAGTTCTAATCTATCCAAGCAGGCATCGGAAATATAGCGCTCAATATTGGAAAAACGAATGGGAGCTTCTTTTTTATTCAAAATACAGTGACCTTCGCACTGACTGGCATGGTCACAAACAATGGAACAGAACAAGGACATGGGATTGTTCTGAAACAGTATCTGGCCAGCTTCACGAATTTTGTTTTCCTTAAATAAGGAAATAACCTGTGGAATTGGGGTGTTAATGGGACATCCCTGCATGCACAAAGGTTTCTTACAGTTGAGGCATCTATTTGCCTCGGTTGAAATATACAAAGCCATAAAAAGACCTCCTGATTTAAATTTACGAGGAAAAATATTCCTTTCCATAAAAAGACAGTCTTTTTTGTGATGTTAAAGACTGAATCTCTATGAGAGTATATTACAAATTTGTAATCAGTACAATATTTGTGAAGATGGTTCTGGCATATATTTTCCTCTTTAACTATGCGGAAATATCTTTTGAATATTTAAAACTTTCTCGGTATAAGGTTTCTGGTGCTATATCTATTTGGCCATCCATCCAGGATACAAAACCATGGGTTACCTGGGCCGTTTGTCTGTTTGCCTCATCTTTAAGTGGTAAAAAGGCACTGCCTTTATCTAACAGGGTGGTAACATCAAAAAGTCGTGTTTCCCCTGTTGAAAAATCAATGAGCATAAAACCATCTTCTAAAAGTTTGATCGAACTTACTTCAATTTCTGGAGTTAGTTCCCCTGCATAGCATATCCCATCTTTAATATACATGTTCCATCCTTATCATTCTCAAAACTAAATAAATATAGGAGCATTTTTCTGTATTTTAGTCTATTCTTGAATTGATTGTATGTCAATTCCTTCTGTATTTGTTGTAAGACCTGTTCTTGTGGCCACCAGTTCCCACAAGGTCTTCCTTTCGTTACAATAATATTATGTTTCCACCGCTTCCCCTTGAACCAGCCAAAACCCACGCCCTCGCCTTGATGCAAGAGCTTGATTCAAATCCTCTTTTTCAACAAGGACAGTCAGGCATGATGTTTGGAGTCCTTGTGTGTTATCATCCTGAAACTGAGGAAGAGGTGGTGCTTAAGGCCTTTTCTGGTCAGTATTTTGGTCAGTGGCTGGTGGAAGGCTGGGTTCCTCCCGTACTGAATGTTCAAGACTACCAAGCCCAAGTTCAGCAGGATGATGGAGCCATTCAACATTTAACTGTTCAGATTCAAAGTCTAGAAAAAGCCCTTTCTCAAAACAAACAAATGTCTTGCCCTGCTGGAGAAGATTCCTTGCTTTTAGAGCAGCTCCGAGCGTTGCGTCGCCGCCGCCGTCAGTTGTCAAACAAATCTCTTTTTGCAATTTACCAGCTCTATCAATTTCCCTGTGCTGATGGTGTTACCAGAGGCTTTGCTGATTTTTATCCCGATTTTTCTCAGGGAAATTTGCCTCCCACAGGAACAGGTGATTGCTGTGCCCCTAAGCTTATTGGTGCAGCCTTTTCCCAAGGGCTTGTTCCTGTGAGTCTTGCTGAATTTTTTTATGGAGCTGCCACTGGCAACCGATGCCACAAGGAATTTTACCCACCCTGTGATGAAAAATGCGGCTTGGTGTTGCCTATTATGCTGGGCTTGGAAATTTTGTATCAAGATGATTCTATTGTAGTAGTAAATAAACCTGCAGGGCTCCTTTCTGTACCAGGACGGGGGGAAGAAAATCAAGATTGTGTGGTAATTCGACTCCAGCGGCTTTTCCCTCACTGCATTGCCCAACCCTCTGTTCATCGCCTAGATCAAGACACCTCTGGCCTGTTGGTGCTGACACTGACTCAAGAAGCCCACCGAGAGCTTTCACGGCAATTTATGGTAGGTGAAGTGTACAAGGAATACCAGGCACTGCTACGAGGAAGGGTAGTGGCCAGTGGTTGGAATCATTTAGAGCTTCCCTTTCGGTTGGATGTGGATAATCGTCCTCGCCAAATTTACGATGAGGTTCACGGCAAGATTGGGATTACAGATTGGAAGGTCTTGTCCTATCATCGTTGTAGCCCAGAAACTTCCCCAGACAAGGTGCTGACTCGTGTTTGCTTTGTACCACGAACAGGCCGTACCCACCAGCTTCGGCTCCATGCCATGCATGAAAAAGGTATTGGCGTTCCCATCCAAGGGGACCGATTGTATGGCCACCGTCTGCCAGGAGAGCGACTTATGCTCCACGCCTGTCTCCTCCGCTTCACCCACCCAAAAACAAAAATGCCGGTGGAATTCATCTCACCGGCACCATTTTAGTATTGTGGAAGTTTACGCCACGGTGACGATGGAGCTAATACTTGCAGTAAAGTAATGAGTTCCAGGCTTTGTCACCACGAAGACAGAATAGTCTCCGGCTGATACATCTGCAGGAATCGTGACATCTATGATGTTTGTTCCTGCCCGAGTGAACTTAGTCATACGTTTTTTCCCGTCTTCATTTTCCAAAAATACTCCTTGGGCAACGTCGTCCAAATCAAAGGAGAGGTTTTTTCCATGAAGACGCAAGGTCTTCCCTGCCACAAGAGAAAGTTCTGGACTTTCCTTTGCATTATCTTGCAGGGAGCAGAGGCGATACAACCGAGCCTCATTGGTAGCGTCTGGTGACAACTGCTTGTATTTAAGCAGAGCACTGACCGCTTGCTTTGTGGCTTTGTTTACAGTGAATCCAATGTCCAGCTGGTGATTCTTGTGTCCTAATACAAAGGAATCTTGTATGCCAGAGCAGGTACCGCTTACCGTTGGATACACTTCTCCAATGGGAAACTCCACACTATAGCCTTCTGCCAGCTTATTTGTCATCACCGTACCCAAAACACTGAGCATGCCCACCATGTCGGCTTCGGTAAAACTTGAGTTATAACTGGTCATTTCTTTTGCCAGTTCCTGTATAGACATTTTTTGAGAACAACTGCTTCTAAAGCAGTAACCATCTTTTGTAGGATCATCTACAAGGGAATTTTTAACAGTCTTGATTTGCAACATAAAAAAATCTCCATTTTAGAAATTAAACATTTTAAGGAATTTGAGAGAAGGATTCCTTTCCTTCGGCTAATTTTACATAACGATCCGTTTTTGTGGCTATGAAAACATCAACTATCACCCCCTTTTTTATAATTATGGAAATGTAAATTGCTTCCACATATACAAATATATGTACTGTTTCAGAAAATGTCAAATTATTCCAGTATGTTTTAAATTATTCTCTATCTGCAACATTGTATCCTGTCATAAGATTTTCATACGCGAGCTGAACTACTTGTTTTGTACTGTCAGCATAATCTTTTTGTACTAAAAGGAGAATCTATTTGTACCAAATTCAAAGTAAATTTGTACTAAAAGGAGAATCTTTTTGTACTAAATTCAAAGTAAATTTGTACCAAAAGCATAATCTTTTTGTACTAAATTCAAAATGAATTTGTACCAAAAAGAGAATAGTTTTGTACTATGGGAGAAATCTGCTACAGGCTGTAGCATTATTTGGGAAGTGGTGGGGTAGAATGGAAATTGTGGAAGGATTGTGGTAGAATGGCGAAGATACGTGCCGTAAGGGAAGGAAAGAAGGGATTATGACATTTGAAGAAATTATAGATACATATCGGAAGAATTCTGTATCGGAACGAAATAAGGGTGACAAATTTGAAAGACTTATGAGAGCCTATCTTCTTACAAAGCCTATCTATAAAAACTTGCTTTCAGATGTGTGGCTCTGGTTAGAGTTCCCTTATAAAGACCAGTTTGGTACTGGCGGAAAAGACACAGGTATCGATATTGTTTGCCGTACCCACGATGGCGACTATTGGGCAGTGCAATGTAAATGTTATAGACCAGAAGCTAAAGTTGACCTTGCAACAGTTAGTACTTTTATTACAACTTCAAGTATCCCTTTCAATACAAAAGACGGAAATAAAAACTTTTCTCACCGCATTTGGATAGATACAACTTATGGTGGCTTTAATGCAGAAGCTACCAATGCCATAAACAAGATTGGTGTAAGCCGAATCGGGCTAACAGAACTCAGAAATGAAGATATTAGCTGGGAAGAACTAGATGCAGGAAAAAGAGGAAATGAAGTTACTTGTATAAAATATGATCTTCGTTTACATCAAAAAGAAGCCTTTGATGCTACTACCACTTATTTTGAAAACAATGATAGGGGAAAACTTATCATGGCTTGTGGAACAGGAAAGACCTTCACCTCACTTCGTATTTCAGAAGCCCTCGCAACTGACAGCCATTTGGTACTTTTCCTTGTTCCTTCCATTGCACTTTTAAGCCAGACGTTAAAAGAATGGTCTGCTCAATCAATAAATAATATTTATCCAATTTGTATTTGCTCCGACTCTCATGCTTCTGATAAGGCTGAGGATTCAATTTCAGAGCTTGTACTGCCTGCAACAACAAACCCAGAAACAGTATACAGACAGTTTATTAATTTCAGAACCAGACAAGCTACTGAAGGTGGTATGATTGTTGTGTTTTCTACATACCAGTCAATCGATGTCATCGGTGCTGTTCAAAGAAAAATCAATAGTTTGGAAAAAGACTCTTTCATTTTTGATTTGGTTGTCTGTGACGAAGCTCACCGAACAACTGGGATAAAGCAGAAGGATAAAAAACAGTCTGCATTTACAAAGGTTCATGATAATGAAAATATACAAGCCAAGAAGCGTCTTTACATGACCGCTACACCAAGACTGTATTCTTCCGATGCCCAAGCAAAAGCAAAGGAAAAAGAAGTTCTTGTATGGTCAATGGACGACACAGAATGGTTTGGGGAAGAAATTTACCGTATCGGATTTGGTGCTGCCGTTGAAAAACAACTACTTTCAGATTACAAAGTAATTGTTTTAACGCTTGATGAAAACTCTGTTGATGCAGATTTACAGAAACAAATTCTGGATGAACATTCAGAAATCAAAGCTTCTGATGCTATAAAACTTATAGGTTGTATAAACGTTCTATCAAAAAGAACCAACTACCTTACTGATAAAGAACTCTTTAGTGATGTTGACCCAGAACCAATGAAGTCAGCCGTTGCTTTCTGTTCAAACATTAAAAACTCAGAATACTTGAGAGACTCATTCAATGTTTGCCAACAAGCATACTATGAAAAAATGACTGAAGAGGAACGAGCTGAACTTGTTGTTGTAGATGCCGACCACGTTGATGGAGGTATGGGAAGTACCATTCGTGAGGATAAACTGGACTGGCTAAAAAGAGCTGATACAAATAAAAAAGAATGTCGTGTTTTAAATAACGTGAGATGTCTTTCTGAAGGTGTGGATGTTCCAAGCCTTGATGCCATCATGTTTTTAAGTAGCAGAAACAGTCAGGTTGATGTTGTTCAATCTGTTGGTCGTGTAATGCGAAAAGCTGAAGGGAAGAAATTCGGCTACATCATCATCCCAGTTATTGTTCCAAGTGATAAAAATGCAGACGAAGTTCTGGATGACTCAGAGGACTTTAAAATTGTATGGAGTGTATTGAATGCTTTGAGAGCACACGATGACCGCTTCAATGCAACTATCAATAAAATTGAACTTAATAAAAAGAAACCGAAAATCATTAATGTAACTGGTGGTGGGCATTTTAACGGAAAGCCTGTTATTGAAGATGATAATGACGATGTGCAATGGATAGAAAAAGATCTTGAGTTTGATGAATTACAGCAAGAATTGTACACTCGCTTTGAAAAATTATCTAATCAAGTATTTGCAAAGATGGTTACAAAATGTGGTAGCCGACGGTACTGGGCTGACTGGGGTAAAGACGTAGGTGAAATTGCAAAAAGAAACATTGACCGTATCAATAAGCTCATTTCTGTTGATGGCGACCACAAATTAAAATTTGAAGCATACCATGAAGGATTAAAAAAGAACCTTAATCCCTCTGTAAGCCAGTCTGAAGCTGTAGAAATGCTTGCCCAGCACATGATTACAAAGCCTGTATTTGAAGCTTTATTTGGAAATGACCACTTTACCAAAGAGAACCCTGTATCAAAAACATTAGAAGACATTGTTGCTCTTTTGGATGAAAAAAGTGACCCAGAGGACTTGGAAAAACTAGAACGATTCTACAAGTCTGTTCAGCAAAGAGCAGAGGGTATTGATAATGCCGAAGCAAAGCAAAAAGTTGTTGTTGAGCTTTATGATAGCTTCTTTAAAAATGCTTTCCCTGTGACTGTTGCAAAGCTGGGTATTGTTTACACTCCAGTTCCAGTCGTTGATTTCATTCTGCACAGTACTGAGTATGTTTTGAATAAAGAGTTCGGTCGCTCTCTTTCTGACCAAAATGTAAATGTAATTGACCCATTTACCGGAACTGGTACATTCATCACACGACTTTTGCAATCTGGAATTATAAAAAAAGAAGATTTAGAGCGTAAATACAAGCATGAAATTTTCGCTAACGAAATCGTTCTGTTGGCTTACTACATTGCCAGCGTAAACATAGAAAATGTATATCATGACTTAAGTGGGAAAGACGAGTATGAACCCTTTGAAGGTATTTGTTTGACCGATACCTTTCAAATGTATGAAACTGGTGAGCCTACTCTAGATGATAAGATTTTCAGTGAAAACAGTGACCGTGTAAATGAGCAACGTTCAAAACCAATTACTGTTGTTATGGGAAACCCACCGTATTCTGTTGGACAGAAATCTGCAAATGACAATGCACAAAATCAGACTTATGAAAAACTGGAAGGTCGTATTGCAGATACATACGTTGCTCTTTCAGAAGCCACAAACAAAAACTCAACATATGATAGCTACATAAAAGCCTTTAGATGGGCAAGTGATAGAATTACTATACAAAAGACTAGGTTGGGGGGGGGGGTATAATAGCATTTGTATCCAACGGAGCGTATCTGGACGGCAATGCACAGGACGGATTCCGCAAGACAATAGAGAAGGAATTCGACAAGATTTATGTGTTCAATCTGAGAGGAAATCAGAGAACCAGCGGGGAGCTGTCTCGTCGGGAGGGCGGGAAGATTTTCGGGAGCGGTTCACGAACTCCAATTGCAATTACTGTCTTGGTAAAAAAGGAGACGGTATAGTGGCATTTGTATCTAATGGAGCTTGGCTTGATGGAAATGCCCAAGATGGATTTAGAAAATCTATTGAAAATGAATTTTCTAAAGTCTATGTTTTTAACTTGCGTGGTAACTGTCGTACAAGTGGGGAACTTCGTAAAAAAGAGGCAGGGAATGTTTTTGGACTTGGTAGTAGAACCCCAATAGCTGTTACTATCCTTGTAAAAAAAGATTGATAAGGGGAATAAATAGGAATGGAACATAAAGCAGAAATTTACTACTACGACATAGGCGACTATCTATCTCGTGAAGAGAAGCTAAAAATTATAGATGAATTCGGAAGTATGGAGAAACTTCCTTTCACACGACTTATCCCCAATGAGCATGGTGACTGGATTTCAAAGAGAAATGATAAATTCGGAACTTGGATTCCAATAGACCCAGATAAAAAATTTAATTCTTCTGCTCATAGTTTTTTCATAGTCAATTCAAGAGGGTATGAAACTGCACGAGATTTCTGGGCTTATAGTTCATCTGAACATAAATTAAGACAAAACATCGACAAACTTATTACTGAGTACTATTTAAATCTTGGAAAGACAAATCAGTCTGAGCTTAATTTTGATGAAACTAAAATAAGTTGGTCTAGTAATCTTATAGCAAGAGCTTTGAAGCAAAAACAAATTTCAAAAGAGTATAGAACTACAAAAGGAATGTATCGACCATTCTTTATGCAACATACGATTATTCATGATGACTTAATCAATCGATGTGGACAATCAAAAGAATTCTTTCCAACTGAAAAACATAAGAATCTTCTTGTCGTTGTAAACGGAGTTGGTGGTACAAAAGATTATTCATGTTTTATAACTGACGAAATGCCAGACTTGGGGATGCTCTCGGCTTCTCAATGCTTCCCACTTTACTGGTACGAAACCATCGACCCAGACCAGAGCTCGCTCTTCGGGGACCATGATGCACAAATCGTAAAACACGAAGCAATCAGTGACTTCATTCTGGAAAGAGCACAAAGTAAGTATGGAAATAAGGTTCAAAGAGAAGACATTTTCTATTATGTCTATGGTATCTTGCATTCAAAGAGCTACCGAGAAACGTTTGAAGCTGACTTAAAGAAGATGCTTCCACGCATTCCCTTAGTAAGCGACTATCAAAAGTTTTGGGATTTTAGCAAGGCAGGACGAGAGCTTGCCAACTTGCACTTAAATTATGAAAAGGTTGCAGCATTTCCTGATGTGCAGGTTGAAAGTCTCAAGATGGTTCACTATGAATCTTCAAAAACAATATATGATTATGATGATGGAAGACTTATGGCAGCAGAGTCTGCAAAAAAACATGCTTCCAGCAAAGATGATGATTATGACTACTATGCAGTTCAGCAGATGAAGTTCCCAAAGAAAGGTCAGAAAGATACAATTATTTATAATCATTATCATACCATCAAAAATATTCCAGAGAAAGCCTATGAATATGTTGTAAATGGAAAATCAGCTATTGAATGGATTATGGAACGGTATGCTGTTACAACAGATAAGAAGTCTGGAATTACTAACAATCCTAATGACTGGGCTTTGGAGCATGAACAACCTCGTTATATCTTTGATTTGCTTTTGAGTGTGATTAATGTTTCGGTACAGTCGGTAGACATTGTAAACAATCTGCCAGAAGTGGATTGGGATAAGGAATAGAGAGGAGTGTGGGAATCGCTTTTATCGAGAAGATGGTAAAGGCGATGGAGTAACTTCCACAAGCTTTAGTTACCGGAGACTTTAGCTACCGGATTTGAGAATGTAATTATCGGTTGGTGAGCAACGATAAGTTCATAGAGTGAACGAATGAAATGTTTTCATAAGAAAACATCGAGCGTAAGCTTGTCGAACCAAATGCAAGTCCCCTTGTCAGTTTTTGAGAATAAAACGTTTTCTACCGTGCGACTTTTATATAAATGTAGTATAATAAAAACAGTGGAGGTGATGTATGCCGTTAGCGATTTTGGAGCAAAAGTTAAAAGAATTTCCGGAAGAATATTTTGACGAAATAAATGCTTTTTTTGATTTACTTTCATATAAAGTTGCTGTTTTGGCTAAAAAAGAAAAGCATGCTGTTACTCCCGGTCTTGCACAAGGAAAATGGAAATACCCAAAAGACATACATGCTTTTGATGATGATGTTGCTGAAGAATTTGAGGGGTATTTATGAAGATATTGCTTGATACTCATATCCTTATTTGGTTTCACACAAAAGATTCAGAGCTTTCTGAAAAGGCTTGGGAAATTTTGCTTAATCCCGAAAATGAGATATTTTACAGCTCTGTGAATGTTTGGGAAACGCAAATAAAATATTTGAAACATAAAGATGAAATTAATTTTTCCGGAGAAGAGTTAGATAATTTTTGCAAAGCTGCAGGATTAACATGTTTAAATGTAGAGCCTAAACATTGCATTGGGTTAAAGACACTTTCATATTCGGAAGATGCTCCTCGTCTACATAAAGACCCGTTTGACAAAATCCTTATTTGTCAGGCAAAAACTGAAAATATGTTTTTGATGACGCATGATTCTTTAATTCCTTTTTACAACGAACCTTGTATTTTAAGTGTGTAAGTGCATTGACCGACAGTTGTACGCCAAGTACGGCTTGAGCGAGGAAGAAATCGCTTTTATCGGGAAGATGATTAAACCGATGGAGTAAAGGGGCACCCACAATTTGGCTGGGCTTTTAGGTAAAGTCCGATGTGGAGTTGTTGTTTTTAATGTACTCTAGAATCGCCTTTATTTTCAGCCCCTTTTCTTGGTGCAAGGCTGTTTGTGCAACTTTACTTCGTTTGTGCCAGTTCAAGAACTGTTTCCAGTGGGAGATCAATACACAATGCCACTTTCTCTGGAGAATCACCATATGCGAGGAATTTTTTCGCTGTTTCCAGAGCCTTTTGGTAGGCTCCACGTTCCAGCCCAATGGAAATACCTTCTTCACGGCCAGTGGTTATACCTTTTTCAAATCCTTCCTCGTAACCATCATATCGTGCATCTGCCATTTTTACCGCCCAAGTCATGTAATGCCTCCTTTCCAGAGAATTGTTTTTCAGGGTGGTAATACTGGCTGAAATAGTTTGAGCCAAGTCTGATTCCACCACGCCCATCTGTAAATAATGATAAAATGCTTGGAACTTCTGGTCAAAACTGGAAACTATTGGCTTTTCAGCAACTCCTGCACCACCTCCAGAGGGAGATTAGTACAGCGAGCAACCACTTGAGGAGTAAGACCTTCTGTAAGGAATTTTCTTGCCGTTTCTAGCTTATTTTCGAAGGCTCCTTGTTCTCTGCCTTGCTCTAAGCCACGTTCCAATCCAATGGAAATGCCTTTCTCGTATCCCTCATCATAGCCATCATATCGAGCATCTGCCATTTTTATCGCCCAAGTCATGTAATGCCTCCTGTAGTTAGGAGGGGACACCCCCTCTACTCAGAAGCGGTGGGTTTCCCCTCCTAAAACCACCCTTTCCCCCAGCACTGCTTAGGGGCTGCTGGCCCCTAAGAACCCCAGACAAAAGAGATTTC
>JAGBXW010000033.1 GCA_017629095.1 Treponema sp.
CCTTGCTAGAGATGATTTTGAAAGACAATTTTCATCCGGGGTTCTTAGGGGCAGGAGCGGTTTCGCAGAGGCTCAACCGAGACTCGCTAAAATCGCTCAATATATCGCGATTTTCCGGCTAAAGCCGTCGCTCCCTACCTAAGCAGTGCTGGGGGAGCCCGCAGCAAGCACAACAGTGCGAAGCTTCTAGCGAAGGGTGGTTTTAGGAGGGGAAACCCACCGCTTCTGAGTAGAGGGGGTGTCCCCTCCTAACTAAACAGGAGGAACGAAACATGTATCTTACCTACACTTCACGCATGATGGAATGTCGTCGTGATGGCTATGAAGAAGGTTTACATACTGGGCTTACAACTGGCCGTGAAGAAGGTATTTCCATCGGACTGGAGCAAGGATTGGAACGTGGAGCCTACCAAAACAAGCTAGAAACAGCAAAACTCCTCCTTAATTACGGTGACCCTCCAGAGAAAGTTGCTCTTTGCACCAATCTTCCGCTGGATGTGGTGCAAGGGTTGCTGTAAGGGGCGTTTTAGGAGGGACAAGTCATCGTAGTCTCTTGCTATGGGATTTTCTCCCCAGCAAGTAGCTTCCTTTAAAAACTGTTCAGCAACTTATTGTCTAGAAGTGAAACACCAAGTCCCGTAGTACAGAATTGTCCTGACTTGGAGCAATACGTGCAGTTTCTCAAGCTCATAGACAAGGCAAAATCAGATGAACAAGCACAGCCCCGCAAAATTTGCACTAACAGCCAGATCTTACGATACTTTAAGAAGACAAGATGAATCTGCCAACAAGGAGGTACATCATGGGCGAGTTACAGGGCAGAAAGGACATGGACAAAGGTTCCACAACAAAACACTCTATCAAGCATCCCACGGAAGCCGACCAAGAAATTGAACTGATTTGCACCATTATTCGCAACGGCTACCATTTAGGACTGAACAACCACAACAGACTGAGCCCACGAGAGCGATTCCAGTTTGCCGTAAAGCTGGAAGAAATTTGTGCCATAGCAGAGTGGATGTCTCGTTACGTGGAGATGAGGTAGCCAAGTAGTTTGATTTTCTAACATAAAAAAAGAACGGCTCCTTTTTCGCACCAAGGAAGGAACCGTTCTAGGAATTACTGTTTTAAGTGGCTGTTAGTCACAACAAGCCCATCTAACGCATAGTACACAACGGGAATATACTAGCTACTTCTACTCTAAAAAATGACCATCGTGGTCTTATTTATCAAACTCTGGTATACTTAGAGGTCCCGCCCTCTTTTTTCATTAATTATTTACTTTGATCCTATTTCATAATAATCATAGGGACAATAGCATAGTAGCTATCATGCCAAAATAATTGTATGCTTATATAGTCTGTGCCTCTTCCACAGCTTCCGCCTGCTTTTTTGCAGGTTTTCCCACCAACTTTCTGGGGGTATCTCTGAGTGATTGCATAATCTCCTTGTCAGGAGTATAGTGCACGCCAACTTTTTCTACGTCAGAGGCAGATAATTCCTCCTCTGTAGGCTTACTGGAACCTTTTACTGTAGCACGAAATGTACCAACCCCATCTAACTGAACCTTGTAAGATAAGGCTAAGTCTCGCTGGAGTTCTACGGATAAGGCATCGAGCACGTTCTTTACATCGCCAGTGCTCAAACTTGTCCGCTGAGATATGGCACGTGCCAGCTCCTTGGTATCAATGGTACCAGCATACTGTACTGCAGGAAAATAGAGCTCCTGCTGCTCGTCAGTGCTTAAATTACGTCCTTTGCGAGGAACAATGTGTAAATTAGCCATTTTAATCTCCACAAATATTTTTATGGAGGATACTGCAAGTCTTCCTTGGTCACCACCTCCTGCTGGCGAAAAAGACTGATTCTACAGGACTCCTGTAGGAAGTGTTTCCTACACCCAAAGCCCACTATCTCTAATATACCCAATCTTACTCTCATCGTCTACAAAAGTGTACACTTTTTATGAAAGTTTTGATGGGTTGGATAAAACCAGTTGAAGCATTTTTTTAAACCAATTGGTTTTATTTTTTATTCCAATTGAAAAGATATATAAAACCAGTTGATTTTATATCACAAAACCAACTCAAAACGTAAAGAAGAGATAAGATAACAAAATAGATTTTCTGGTGAAAATTTGCATTTTGAATTTTCGCGAATTATGATTGAAGTATGAGAAATTACTCAAAGAATCTGTCATATGAGACCTTTTCCAAGGAGAAAATAATGGAATATTGTATCAATGCTGTTGGTTGTAAAACTGAAATGAAAATTTCCGAAGATGAATTTTATAAGATAAAAAACGCAAAAGATTTCTTACATGCCCTTTACCAAATAGAAACGAAATATGATTTTATCACAGGAAACTACTTTGACTTTCAAAAATCTCTCCTAGAAAGTCAATTAGATACTACACTTTTTAATAAAAAACTTAATATTATGCATATTTCTCAACAAGATAGATTTATAAATAGAGTACTTTTTAATTATCTTTCTACAACAAAACTTTATTTTGATCAAATATGCCTTCAAGAACTCTTCTCTGACAATCTAATCCACGAAGAACTCAAAAAATACCTAACAGATTTTAGGAATGATGAAATCAATAACTTTTTGTTAGAATTGAGAAATCATATGCAACATTCTAGTATTTCAAGTCATCTATCAATACAATTTACAAAAAAACATAATCCAACTACAAATGATAATTTAGTATTCAACTATACAACTCTCTTTCTTGATATTGACAACTTTTTACAAGATAAGCAATTTAATCAACAAAAAAAAAGGAAACCATATAAAGAAAGAGCAAAACGGTATGTTGAAAAATTTCACCATGACAACTGTAATCTGGAATTGACAGACCATATTTTAAGGTTTCATACAAATATCACGCATTTCCATTATAATGTTAGAAATCTTTTAAATGAAAACAAAGAAAAATCCATAGCAATACTCAATGAAATATATCAGCGCTATAAAGAAATAGTAGAACAAGAAACAAATGCCCCTTTCGAATACACACCTCCACAAAATCTCATGAAAATGTACAATGAACGAGAAGAAATTATCATTACAACAAACACAATAAATTACATCAAAGAATTAGAACAACGAAATCATAGAGTCAGTGAAGCAATCATTTGTAATGCTAGGCAAAAACAAATGCAAGATTGGGATAATTTCTGGTAAATCCCCAATCATAATTCATCCTCACACCTTTCCAACACCAGAAAGGTGTTGGTCTGAAACTAATTCAACCTAATCCATTCACCCCACTGTTGGTCAATCTTATCATCGTTAAATTTTATCATCCCTGCATCAGGAGTAAAAGTCATTTCGCCAAAAAGTATTTCATCGTGTATGTAGTAAAAATCAACTCGGACATATTCATACTTTTGAGACATTTTCTTTGCTAGGATTAACATTTGCTCTAATTTTTTAGGTTTGGGAAACGTTTGTTCATAGGGTTTATCCTCATTCAAACTGATATCTGTTTTTTCCCATTGAACCGAATAAATTGACGATGAAATTATATGAGTATTAGATAAACGATCCCCTATAAACTCAATAAATTTGGGTTCTCCATGGAAACAATGGAATTTGTAATCATGAAGATTACCATCCGTTTCTTCTATGAACTTCTCTGCAATAATTCTTGGTTTGATATATTTATAGTGGAGTTCAAACATACCTGTCACCATAGAAAAGTCCAAAGCTAACCAGTTATTTAATTTTTTTCTTGTTTCCTGAATATCAAGCAAGGCTTTATCTTTTACTATTATGTTCATAGCGGAACCATGAGTACACTTGAGAACAAATTTCTGAGGCAGTATATTAAAATCTATATCTTCTGCCCTCTCCCACACTCCAAGTTGAGGAATAATTTTAATACCAAGAGAGCCATACTGCTGTTCAATAATTTTGGGAGCTTCATATTTATCTGATAACAAAGCCTTCTCTTCTGTGGAGTCGTTAAATTTTAACCATTGAAGTTTTTCTGTAAAAGTTTTTGGATTATCTAAATTAGGCTTTTTACCTATGAGATTTTCATAAAACCCAGACAATTCACTCTTTTGCTGCTGGATAGACAAGGAGCTATAATAACGCTGTCTTTGCTTTAACATCCAAAAAGGTGTTTCTTTAATGATACCAAGTTTTTCAAGAATGAGAAAAAATGTATACAAAACTCCGAATTTACGCATGGTATTAATTATTTTATTCATGGTCTACTTCCATTTGAATCAAATATAAATTACACTGAATATTGAATCATTATAGCACAAGGAAGTATTTTTTTCTATGAAGCAAATTGCTATTCTAACTAACTCCGTTTTTACCTGTGGTGGAGAACAAAGAGTGGTGTGTATTCTTGCAAATGCTCTTTCAGAATTCCACCACGTAACAATTTATACAGAAGATTCTCCATCCAATCAAGATAATCCATACAACCTTTCTTCTGCTATACAGATTGAATATTTTCATCCATTCGCAACAAATCTTATAATCAAAGGATTTCGATTTCTCTTTAAATTACCTGGATTTAAAATCCTGAGAAATTATCCTTGGACATGGAAACTAACCCACTACAACAAAAGCATTGTATACCGTTTTAAAAACTCATTACAGAACAAATATGATACCGTCATTGCAGTATCCGATAGACTTAGTCTTTTGCTAGGATTTACAAAACAGGCTGGGTTACAATCTCAAACGATTGCATGGGAACATAATTCTTTTGAATCCTACTTTAGAACAAAAAATCATCGTCTTTGGAAGCAAGAGAGCCTTTTTATTACAGCGGCAAAAGGCTTTACTCATTGTGTCGTGTTAAATGAAGACTATGCAGAAAAATACAAAAAACATCTTGGTGTTGATTGCAAGGTAATTTACAATCCAAAGAGTTTTGTGTCCTTAGAAAAAGCCCAATTACAAAATAAAAAAATTATTTGTTGCTGTGTTCTAGATATAGAACCGAAGGGGTTAGATTTATTAATTAATGCCTTTGCTTTGTTCAGAAAAAATACTAAAGATTGGAAACTTTGTATTATTGGAGATGGAACAGATAAGCAAAAACTAGAACAAATGGTTAAAGAAAAAAACCTAGACTCCAACGTAGAATTCCTTGGATACAGAAAGGATATTCGTGAATTATTATTAGATGCTGCTATATTTGTTCTCCCATCCCGATGGGAAGGTTTTCCTATGTCTTTAACAGAAGCTTATGAGTGTGGTTTACCAACAGTAGCATTTGACATTCCAGCCCTCATTCCTTTTAAACAAAATGATGCATGCATAGTTTGTGAACCTTTTAACGTACAAGAATACTCAAATGCACTGCAAAAACTAGCAAATAATTTTGAACTCAGAAAAGAATACGCAAAGAAAGCACAAGCCTTTGCAGAGCAGATTTCGATAGAAAATATCATAAATAAATGGATTGAGATTTTATAAAACCTCCAATTTATCTATTAGTTTTTTAGATATTTGTTCAAAATTAACCGTATATTCAACATCAGACTTTTTCACAAGTCCTAAGTTGACTAGGAAATTCTTGATAATGAATTTGAACTTTTTCATCCCCGTATACTTAAATTTCTTTTTGAAATTCAAATATGGAATTTTTTGTGCACTATACCCCCAAACTTCCTTAAGAGGATGAAAGCACTCTTTATGCCATGGTTTTTCTAAATCACAATAGTGAATTATACAAATCTTATCTATTGCAGCATTTACATCAGCTACAAGTTTCTGAGAAAAAATAAAACCTTTTTCATAAAAAATACGTTGAAAGTTGTAGCAAATAGAAAGATATAACAACTTACCTGATAAAATATAATTTAAAGCATCTTGATCATGCTTTTTACATCGATCAGGGTAATCTTGTATAAATGCCAAAGTTTTGTTTTGGGTATCATGGGTTCTCCAGTAGTTCAAATTAATGAGCATAAAACCTGCATTAAAATAACCTTCATTAACATTTAACTGCAGTCTCCTAAATTCCTGCTCGTTATCATAATGGATGCAAGGTACAACAGCAGCTCCATAGTTTTCTAAATCAATATCCCATAACTCAGATATACTATCCACCACAAGCATATCTCCATCTAAATACAAAACCCGTTCGACCGTTGATGGCAATATAGTAGGAAGCAATATTCTGTAATATGTGGAAATGTTAACATAATCCCCTTTACGGATGGGGCAAGAAGCTAAGAGTTGCTCATCAATTTCGTAAAAATAGAAGGTAAAAAAATCCTTAGAAACAAGATTTTGTAAGAGTTTTTTTAAAGACTCTTTTTCTCCTGCACCAGAAAATACAATATGAATTACAAAAGTTTCGTTTGGATTGGAAATTTCAATAGATTTTAATAAAACCATAATTGGTTTGATAAAAAAACGGTCAAAACAAAGAACAATATCTTTTGTCATACAGATGGCTCCTTGAAGAAGATATGACTGTAATCTATCATAATAATCACATTATGTAAAATCACATCAAATTATATTGAGATATTCTTAAGAGTATGCTAGCATTCCTACATGGTAGCAACATCTCCACTGATATCAATTATTCTTCCCGTATACAATGCAAGTCAATTTTTATCACGTTGTATTAACTCTGTTCTCAATCAAACTCTTACAAATTTCGAATTGATAATTATTGATGATGGTTCTAACGATGATTCAGATAAAATTTGCAAAAGTTATGCAGAACAAGATTCTCGTATACGTTTTATCAGTCAAGAAAATCAAGGTGTAAGTGTTGCCAGAAATAAAGCATTATCTCTAGCTATAGGAGACTTTATAGGATTTATAGATAGTGATGATTGGATTGATAAAACAATGTTTCAAACATTGTACAACAATGCAATCCAAAACAACGTAGATATTTCCATTTGTAATTTATATTTTTCTACTGATACTCAACATCAAGAAATGCTAACTTTGCCATATTCTGGCATCTTATCCAAAAATATATCATATAAAATGCTTTTTAATGAAAATGGTTTTGGAGGCTATTCTTGTACAAAATTAATTAAGAGAGAAATAATTACCACTAATCATATTTTTTATGATACACAAGTAAAATATTGTGAAGATTTTTTATTTTTTTTCGACTTATTCAAAATTGTTGACAAAGTGTTTTACGATCCAACACCTCTTTATTTTTACTATAGAAATCCCTGTTCAGTTACCCAACAACAAGGGATTACTCCAGCAGCAAAAACATCAATAGCGGGAGTCCAAAAATATATTAAGAAAGAAAAAAATTGGAGAATGAAAGTCCATCTTAGAGCATATCTTGTTTTAAGAGCATTAGGATTTATAGATCAAACTCCCATAGATAGTGAATTTCCAGAAAAAACAATATTACAACAAATTTGCAAACGCAATGCACTATTCTTCTTCATAGACACATACCAACACCTCGGAAGAAAAAAATCATTTTTTCCTATTTTGTATCCAAGGTTTTACCAGTTTATAAAAAAATTTATACCTTAGCTATACAAAATTCTATGTTAGCGACTAAAAATTTTTACAAAAGCATGGTTAAACTGGAAATAAATAAGTTTTATAAACTCTCTACGACTTATAATCTTCATCTTCTTAATTTTGAACAAAACCCACCAAAAATTCCATCCACCTAAATACGACATAAGCAAGACAATATCCATAAAACATAAATGATTTGCTTGAAAAAAGAAATGGTACATTACATCCAACCGAATATCCATAGGATTCAGTTGTTTTGCCTCATCAAGTTTTGTCATAAGCCAAGAGAAGAAACTTTTCGTCGCTACAATCTTTTGCAAAATATTTTTTTTATCATGTTGTGACGATACACGACTTCCTGATGAACGAAAAGAAAACAAGATCTTTTGAGTATAGATAACTCCTTTTAAAGCATGTTCATATGCAGTAGCCCAATCAGACCACCAAGCAAGTGGAAAACTAATGAATTTTGTTTCATATAACTTGCTACGTTTAAATACATAATTTCCTATTCCAGCATGTATTTTTCCTCTTAACAAAAGAAAATCTCCAAACTCCATGTATTCCGCACATTTTATATCAATATCTAACACAGAACCGTTTTCATCAATCGATTGCGTTCGTGCTCTCAAAAGTTGTACCTCTGGGTATTTAGAAAACAAAGCAACTGCTTCAGATAAAAAATCCTTATTATACACATCATCATCAGCAGCAAGAATCACATAATCACCTTGGGCAAAAGTCAGACAATGATTCCATTGTTTTACTAAATCGCTGCCTCCAATATTCTGATCATTTCTATAATACTTCAACCTAGTATCTGAAAAAGTATTCACAATCGACTTTAAGTCTTCTGGAGAAGCATCATCTACTATAACTAATTCAAAATTCTGATATGTCTGATTGAGAATACTTTCAATAGATTCTCGGAGAAACTGTGCCTTGTAAGCTGGTAAAACAAAACTAAATAGAGGTTCTTTACTTAACATACCTCACCTTACCACAAAAATTTAACTTTGGCAAATTGAAGATAAATATAGTACACTTATTTTCTGTGACCCAATCTACCAACAAACTGAGAAGAATATAATCTAAAATATCTATTACGTAATAAAAACAACAAAATACTGTAAATACCTACTCCACAGGCTATTCCTAATCCAATTTGTAACAAAATATTTTGAACATAGGTAATAATCAAGTACACAACAATTCCCATACCTGTTGTTGCAATAAAACTTTGTAAGAAATTTACAAAAATAGTTCTTTTGACTACAGATTTACCAAGAATAATAATTTGGAAACCAGTTACAATAGTTTCTGCAGTCACAGTTCCAATAGCAGCTCCTAATGCACCGTATCTAGGAATTAACAGATAATTTATCACCACATTTGTTACTGCACCCAAGCAATAAGATATTAGTGCAATTTTTTCTTTATTCACTGCGGGTAAAATTTGAGTTCCAGTAAGACTGGCAATAGAAATGATTAAGATTATAGGAGAAATCACTTGCATTGGTAGTACTGCAGGAAGATATTCACTTCCACTAAAGAGGAGAACTAAAGATTGTGACAGGAGAATTAATCCAACTGTACAAGGAAGCCCCAACAATATAACAACGCACATTGCTTTTTCTACTAATAATTTAAAAGAACTTTCATCTTTTTTTTCTGCATACAGGGAAAGTCTCGGTAAAAGTACTCCAGTTACAGCAGTAAGTATTCCCAACACCATTTTATTCAACTTAGTTGCGGCTGAATAATATCCAACCTCTACATCTCCTGACAAAAATCCCAGCATGGTGGAATCTAACATGGTATATACACTGGTAATAAGTGACATACCAAAAAAAGTAAAGATAGGTTTCAGGTGAGGTTTTAATGCTAATTTTACTTTTATATTAAAATTGATAAATTTGCGTGCATAGATAAAATTACAAATATTTGATCCTACAGAAGAGATAATTCCAAAGAAAGCATATTTAATATAATCTTCCTTTGTGTGAACAAACAAAAATAAAAAAATTAAACTCACACACTGGAAAAATATTGAACGTATTGTAATGTAACGAAATTCTTCGAGGGCAGAATAAAGCCAATCCATACCTAATGTTGTAAAAATAATGGTAGTGCTGCATACCAGCAATAAAGAATGATATTCTGAAAATTTAGGCACAAAAAATAATGTTATAAAAAATAAACTATACGCAATAAGTGTTGAAACAAGATTAATGAAAAAAACTTCTTTAACAAATTTTGAAAGTTGGATCTTATCCTGTCGTATTCTTGCAGCACCTCTAGTAGCATAGGCTCCAATTCCCAACCCGGCAAGCATAGTAAAATAGCTCACAATAGAGTTCGCAAAATTCACCCGCCCAATTCCTTCTGGCATAAGGATTCGAGATGCATAGGGAAAGGTAATAAGAGGAAACACCAATGTCATTATTGCCCGAATAGACGAATAAATAGCATTCTTCTTGATTGATTTCTCTGCCATAATCTATTCTAGTATACCACGCTTGTGTTCATTGGGGAATAGGAGGGAAATAGGAGTTATTCATAAACTACTGTTTCTATCCTACAGTCGTGTTCTTTTGTATTCTCATCATAGCTTATACCTACAAACAAGAGATTTCCATGGTAATGTTGTAAGGCCTGCTTGTATTCCTTGTTTTTAATTTGCTGTAATGCAGACTCTGCACTCTTATTATTTTTAAGTTCAACAATTATGGCAGGAATACCCAAACTATACGGAATAAAGGCCACATCTGCGTACCCCTTACCAGAAGGCAACTCTTTGATAATGGTATATTGTGTGGCTGCATAAAAATAGGCAAGGCAAATAGCACTTTGAAAGCTTCCTTCATTGTTATAAGTCAAGTTGCTCGTACTCCAGCTATGAGCCTTATTCAGTGCTTTTGCCACCACAGAAGCCCTACCTTGAATGGTGGCTTCTAGCAACTCCTTTGATTGGTTAATTATATCCATCAATTTTGTATACTCTGTTGTTGTGGACAAGGCGTTTACCCACTCCTGCCGTATTTCATTATTGGGAATGAAACACTGCTGGGCAATTTCGTCAAAGGCAAGGTACCCCAAATGAATGAGCAAGGTAAACACCTCATTCTTTGAGCTAAAATTATGAAGAGTGTTCAAAAAAAGCTGAGGATTTATGGGAATACGTTCTCCAGCAAGTAGTCTCGTTACATCTGAACGTATTCCGTCAAAATCTAGCAAGATATAGTCTTTTATAGCCTCGTAGGAACCTGTTGCGTTCCAATAATTGTTAAATTTCTTATTTTTCACCAATTCAGCAATGGATTTTGGATTGTACAGCTCATGATTATTTTGACTATATCCATTATACCACCGACGGCAGTTTTCAAAATCAACACCAGCATTTTTACAAAGTTCCTGAACTTCTTCACTGGTAAACCCTACGAATTCCGTCAATGCACCAGAATCCAACATGGTGTATTGGGTAAAATTATTTAACTTAGACTGAACCTTATCTTTGACTATCGGTAGAATCCCTGTAACATAGGCAAGGGAGATAGCAGCATTTATAGCAGCCCCCTTGAACAATGCATTAAAAAAGGAAAGGGATTTTTCATAGAGAGAATTCTCTACCCTCTCCCGAATCAGAACGTCATACTCATCGATTATCAAAATAAATGTTTGGCCAAGAACCTTATATACCGCAAGGATATAATCGGGCAACGTCTTGCAATCAACAAAATCAACTTCGGGGAATTCCTCTTGAAACTCCTTCCCTATTTTTCTGTTAATATAATTGAATAACTCCTTTTTATCTTCCACATTTTGATATTCCTCACTCAAATCAAATTTTATTACATTAAATGTGTTCAAATTTTTCTGGTAAGAGTCTGTATGTGCAATTTTCAGCGATTCAAACAAAGAGAGAGAACAACAGCCTTTGGAATAATAGGCTGCAAGCATATCAGCTGCAATGGTTTTTCCAAAACGACGAGGTCTACTGACACAAATACAATTGTCGTTCGTGTCTAGCACTGCATTGATGTGGGAAATTAACAGGGTCTTATCCACATATACTAAGGAATTCAGTGTTTTTTGAAAGTTTCTGTTGTTGGGGTTTAGATAAATTCCCATTCTTTCTCCCTACTATTCATCAACACATTTTACCCCAATCGGTTGCTTTAGAGCAACTATAAGGTGGTATGGTTGCTCTTAGTATACCACGCTTATAGGCATTGTGGAATAGGAGGGAAATTGCCTACTGAGCCATCTCAGATTGTATCAAATCTACCATTTTGCTGATGTCGGCCTCGTGCATCAGATGATAATTTGACAATATCCTTTCTAAGGGATACTTACTGAACAGTACACTGAATGGAATTTGCAATTTCCATTGGGCATAGGCCACTACAAAACCAGCCCAATATTCAGCTTGTGGATAATACGGCTCTTGCAGTGCTTCCTCTATTTTTTGTTCAATATTTTGATACAAGAAAAATGCCAGCTCCAGACCTGACTTGCCACTAAGAAAATCGGGATTTCCAAATTCAATCTGAGAGGGAATGATGGAGGACAAAAAATCCTGCTGCAATTCCTGTGGAGACTTGCCTAAGTTGCACAGACAGAACTGAAACAAAAAACCTAAGTTTTTCTGCACATCAGAAAGATACATTTGCTCATAACTCAATGCCATGGAGCAACTCCGGGTTTCTAAAAATATCTATCAAATAAATAGCATCTTGCACGCTTGTTGTCCGATACCCTTCAAAATATGCTTTTCTGGCAAGGGAATCTCGCTCCTGATACTTTTTAAAGTAAATTTCTTTTTCTGCCACGAAGGATTGTCTGTACATCAAATCAGAAAAGGCTTTAGGGGATTTTAAAACAACCTGCATTCCCAATGCTCCCAGCTTCATGGAAGATGCCAGATTTTGCAGGGGGATAGCATTTTCAAGGAAATCACTTGCAAAGGTAAAATAGGAATCATTAGCCCGATATCCACAAATTACATCAAAAGCCTCATAGTTCAGTTTGTATTGTGCAAGCAATGTTTCAAGATTCTTCTTTCCAAATGAAGTTTTGGGGATAAAGATTCTGTTTTGCATCAAAATACACAACCAGTGTAAAATTGTATACTCCTCGCCAGATAAATCCAAAACAGACAGGTCTGCAAGATTAAGCTCATACTCACTTGCATAACCGTCTGTATTTTTTTGGCACGCCCATTCCTTTGCAAGCTCAAGATTCTGGGTACAGTAAAATCCCAAGCCATAATCATTACGAGGATTACCAGCACCAAACTGTGGAGTCTCTACAATTTTTTCCGAACCGTGATAAAGCTTCATAATTTATTTTACAAGTTATACTTAGCCCCAAGGGAAAGATATACGTTATGACTCTTGTCCGTGGTATTCTGGTAATGATTGTTTATAATCATATTATATACAAAGCCACCAGAGAGACTAAAATCTTCTGTAATATAATATACAGAGTTCAAGCCAAAAATAAAATTCGCTTTCCAAGAAGTGAAGTATTTTTTTTCAAGAACCTGATTACCTTGCTCATCTTTAGCAGAATCATTTATAGCCTTACTATATATGTAGTTATTATCTGGATTCCAACGAGCCATGAGGACTGTAGTTTTTCCCTTGGGATAATAAACAGTAAAATCAAGATGTTGCATATTTCCACCATATCCATATCCTGATCCTAGCCATTGACCTTGGTTTGTATATCCTTGAGTTACCTGATGATGGAAGCCAAAATTATAGGGCCACTGCAACTGGAAGTCTTGGGACATTTCAGAAAAATTAATTTCTCCTCGGAGCTCTCCATATATACCATGTTTAACACTAATATCCATTGTTTTTTTAAGCCCAACAGTAAATGCCAGAGTGTGCAAAGGATAGCGAATATATCCTGTGGGAAAACTATTAGGAACAAAATCATCCAATCCCACCTCACCGTATACTTCAAAGCCTACTTGGGGGAAAATCCAGTCAAAGCCAAAGCTCATTTTTTGGTCTTCTCCTGCTCCCTTTTCTCCTACGTGGGTATTTTCTTCCTTTGGCCACAGATACTTTAGATTTGCCCAGTCCCATTTTACCAAACACACTCGGTTGGCAAAGAGAGTAAGACCTGGAACAAAAGAAGGAGCATAGGCAAAGGCAAAACCGTGAATCATGTTGTGATTGTTGCTGGCATCATTATCAAAATAGTCGGATTCTGTAAGCTTTCCAGTCCAGATACGAGCTTCAATGTCACCAAGATACCAGTTGAGCCAGGGCAAAACCACTTTCTGTCGCCGTAAGCCAATATCAACCTTGGGGTAGCTTGCTGCATTGTTGGAGTGAAGGATGGGATTCATGAAAGCGGGGCCAAGCCAAATAGCCTGTGTTCCAAAGCCTACCGTAAAGCTATGCCAAGACCAGCGTACTTCGCTGTCGCCCCAGTCGTACACAAAGAAGGGCTTGTCTCCAAACCGCTGGGGAGCATCCACTCCCACATTCTTGCCATAGCCCCAAAAATAACCATAGGGACTATCTGTATTGGAGGGCATAATATCAAAGCTCATGTTCTGGCTAAAGCTCAGTTGGGGTTTAAAGGTGAGCTCAAAGCCATAGCCTTCAAAACGGAGGCCGGCGGTAAGGCTGGTGTTGTAACCCTTTCCCTGCCACAGGGCGCCGTCGTTTTGGCCATAGGGGGCGGCGGTGTTAAAGCTATTGTACCAGTCTGGGCCGTAAATCTTCAGGGTGGCATCTTGGAAGAGGCCACGGGCAAACCAGTTTTCTGCGGGAGTGCTATCTTGCCACAGGGTAAAGGTGGTGCCTAAGTTGTTGGCTACCCATACATGGTTCCCGTCTGCTGCTGCACCTGCCAGTTGCCACTGGTTATCAGAAAGGGTGCGGTAGTTCAGGGTTGGTCGCAAGGCTTGTCCTTGGAGGGAAAGAAAATCGTAATAGTCTTCTTCTGTTGACTTGAGGGCTTCTTGAGCAGAAACAGTGCCTGCAAGAGCCAACAAAAACATCAGAACTACAACATACTGGAAACGAGTTTTATGTACTGAAGAAAAAAACAACTGGTACCTCCGAGCTTTCATGCTCCCACTCTATCCCATTCCAGCATGGTTGTAAAGGGAGCTTTTTTTGCCACAAAAGCAGAGCACTTAAATGCTGGGTAACTTTGGTAGTTTTTTCTCAAAAAAGTGTTATAATGTGGAGTTATGAGAGAGAAAATTTGGAAGATTCTTGTTGCTTGTATCCTGTCTTTGTTGTCCCTACAAGGGGTTTTTGCTCAGTATTCTGTTTTAAATGACTATATTTCCACAGAATGGTCTACAGTAGATGGCTTACCTGCCAATGCCATAAATGATGTAATTCAGACAAACGATGGATACATCTATTTGGGAACCTACGAGGGACTGGTGCGGTTCAATGGATTCGAATTCACCCTTTTAAACAAGCATACTGGTTCAGAATATAATTTTATTTCGGCCCGAGTGCTGATGCAGGATGCAACTGGTAATTTGTGGGTGGGCTCTAATGGAGAAGGCTTGCAGAAAACAAGTCCCGATGACACCATCACCATCTATACCCAAGAACATGGTTTACCAAATAACTCTATCAGAGCCCTTGCAGAAGACCACATTGGTAATGTGTGGGTGGGAACTTCCACTGGTGTGTGTTACATCACACCTCAGGGAGAAATTGTGCTCCCAGCTGCTGCTGAAGATGTTTCCATTAGCACCAGCCTTGTAGAAGAGCTTTTCTGTGATTCAGCTGGGCGTATCTGGATGTGCACCACCGATGCTCGTGGTCTTTTCTATTATGCTGACAATGCATTTCAGCGTTACCAAGAGCTAGATTATTTGGGCACTTTCTATGCCACAGGAATTTCTCAAGATAACTTTGGTACCTTTTGGATTGGACTTGGTACCATGGGTATGGTAAAGGTGAATCACGAAGGGGTGGAGCCCATTGTTAGCAACACTATCTTGGATAATACACCTTTGTACCACATTTGCCACGACACCACTGGCGCCACTTGGCTGGGTACCGAAGGAGGCCTCGTTCTCTATCGGGAGGGCAAGTGGGCTGAACATGTATACCACAACAATTCTGTAAATAAGGTTATCCAGGATCGAGAGGGAAATATCTGGGTGGCAACAGATTCCAAGGGGCTCACCAAAATCAGTTCTGGCCGATTCAGTGTAACAAACTTGGGAATTGCGGTAAATGCCATTGCCCAGGGACAGGATGGTCTTGTGTGGGTGGGAGCAGACAATGGCCTGCTGTGTTATCAAAACGACACACCAGTTGAAAATGCACTAACTAAATATTGTCAGGGGCTCCGTATCCGTCATGTGGAAATTGCAGATAACGGAGATGTAATGGTAAGTGCTTATAGCAAACCAGCACATATTCGCTATAATGTTGCCACAGGCCACATCCAAAACTGGTCCACGGAACAAAAGATTGCAGGAGACAAAACTCGTGTTTCCATTCAGCTGGACAATGGGGATGTGTATGTGGGAACCACCACTGGATTGAGTCTTGTACGGCCAGACGGTTCAGTCCAAACCTTTAGCAAAAATGAACTTTTTACCAATGAATACATCATGTGTCTGTATCAAGATAATGACGGTGTTGTCTGGATTGGAACTGACGGCGACGGTATCTACCTGATGAAAGATGAGCAGATTTTTGATAAGATTTCCACTGAGAACGGCCTTGCGGGTAATGTTGTCTTCAAGATTATGCAAGATAGCACTGGCGTGTACTGGATTTGTACTGGCACTGGTATCTCTCGCTACCAGCAGAATGAAGGTGTAGATGAAACGACAATCCCTTGGAGAAGCTTCTTTAATTACAGCTCGGTAAATGGATTGGGAACAGACTCTGTGTTCCAGATGATAATTGATCACAGCAATACGGTGTGGATGATAAGTAACCGAGGTATATCTTCTGTGCCCTTGGTGGAGCTCAACGACTTGGCCACAAACAAAAATAGACGCACCAAGGTAGATGCAAAATTCTACAACCAAAACGATGGACTTAATTCTGCAGGAGCTAATTCCACCGCCCTCAGTATGCGGGATAAAAATGGAAGAATCTGGTTTACCATGGTAGACGGATTTGCCATCTACGATCCCCTCAAAATCAGGCTAGCGGTTTTCTGCCCCTTGTACATATAGAATCAATTGTGCTAGACAATGTTCCTCTCAACAAAAAGAGCAACAATTTTACCATTCCCGCAGGAGCACGTCGTCTTGATTTTACCTACACGGGCTTAAGCTTTGTGGCCCCAGAACGATTGCGATTCAAGCACATGCTGGTGGGATTTGACACTGACTATAGCCAGCCTACCCAAAATCACAATGTGTCTTACACCAACTTGCCACCTGGAGATTATCGTTTGCTGGTTACGGCAATGAATGCAGATGGGGTTTGGAATAGTACTCCCACCATCATCAACTTTACCCAAGAAGCTTTTTTCTGGCAGCATTCAAGCTTTTGGATTAGTTGCTTCTTTATTCTGATGATTTGTGTTATTTTCATCATCTACTGGCGAGAACAAAAGAACAAGAAACATCAACGATTGTTGGAAGAAATGGTACTGCTAAGAACAGAAGATTTACGTCAGGAACAGAAGAAGTCCGACAAACTTTTGCGCAATATTTTGCCCGACTCCGTGGCTGACAAGCTCAAGCAGTTGAATTCTGATAATGTGGCAGATTCCATGGCTGAATATTTTGATGAAGCCACCATTCTTTTTGCCGACATTGTGGGCTTTACTCAAATTTCTGACCGAGAAGGCCCTGCAAAAATGGTATCAGCCTTAAACAAGCTGTTTTCCCGCTTTGACCAGCGAGCCTTGAGCATGGGAGTAGAAAAGATTAAAACCATTGGAGATTGTTATATGGCAGCCTGTGGCATTCCCACACCAAATGCAAATCACGTTACCACCATGATTGAATTTGCTCGGGGAATTCAAAAGGATTTGGAAGAATACAATAAGGAGTCTCCCATTACGTTCTCTATGCGAATCGGATTGAACTCTGGGCCCGTTGTGGCAGGTGTTATCGGAACCCACAAGTTTATCTACGATGTGTGGGGCGATACTGTAAATGTGGCTTGTCGCATGGAGCCCCTTTGTACTCAGGGAAAAATACGACTGACACGAATGGTAAAAGATAAAATGAATGAACAAGATCTTTCTCAAATCATTGCTGAATATGACGTAGACGTTCGTGGAAAGGGAATGATGAAAACCTACGAGTTATAATTCAGATACCAAGAAGGGAGATGTCTGACAGGATAATCTCCCTTTTTCATTGAGGAACATCATCAAACCATTCCACCACACCAGAAACCATGTTGTAAAAGGCCCCCACCACCGTAACAGGAGCAGATAATTCTTGTAGGGCTTGTTGCAACTGCTTTGCCATGTTCTTTACATTGCATCGTGCCACCTCATCAGCTGAGGCTTCGTTTACAAGAGCAGGTTGAATTCGCTGTGCCACACTGTGCAAGTGGGGTAAATGGAGGGAGCCCTTGCATACAGCATTAACAGCCCCACAATTGCTGTGACCGCACACTATCACTAGGGGACAAAGTAGTAGATCCACTCCATATTCAATACTGGCAAGCACTACATCGTCTACAACATTCCCTGCATTTCTGATAACAAAAATATCTCCAAGATTTTGGTCAAAAATAATTTCTGGTGCCACTCGGCTATCTGAACAACAGAGCATCACCGCAATAGGGTGTTGCCCTTTGCTCAATATTTTTCGGTCAGATTCACAACTTTTTTTTTCAGTGGGATACCCTAAAACAAAACGCTGATTTCCTTCTTTCAAAAGTTGCAAGGCAACAGAGGCATCGTAAATGGAGTCGGTACATTGATGAAGCTGCATAAGTTCTCCTTCTTCTATTGATTCATTCTACCACAAAAACAAATTTTTCGTTATAGTTATGGTGTATGAAGTCTCCAAAGAATTCCGTCAAACATCTTGGATTATGTTTTGTAGTCAGCCTGTTGGTATCGCTCCTTTTTTTCAGTTGCAAGAAGGAAGCTCTTCCTGCCCAAACACAGCTCCACTTAGGAACAGTTTGTACCATAAATCTTTTTGAATCAGGTACTACAGACTTATACAGTCAAATGTTCCAGCGACTCAGGGCCATTGAGCATGTTTTTAGCGTAAATCTTGCCCACAGTGCCCTGTCTCAAGTGAATCAAGCTGCAGGCATTGCTCCTGTAACTGTTCCCCAAGAAGTGATTTACGTGTTGCAGGAAGCCTTGCGAATTGCACAGCGAACTGGTGGAGCCTTTGACCCCACCATCGGGCCACTGGTAGATTTGTGGGACATTGGAGGAGACAATAGCCAGGTTCCCAGTCAAGAAGCCATAAAAAAAGCTGCAGCCTTGGTGGACTGGCGTTTGGTAGAGCTTGACGTAGAAGCCTGCACTGTTTTTTTGCCCAAAGAAGGAATGGCCCTTGACCTAGGGGGCATTGCCAAGGGATTTGCCGCAGACCAATTGGTGCTCATAGCTCAGGAGGCTGGAGTCCAGCGAGCACTCTTTGACTTGGGAGGTAATATCTATGCCTTTGGCTCCAAGGAAGATGGCACTCCTTGGAGAGTAGGAGTGAAAGACCCCCAAAACCCCGAAGAAGCCCCAGCCCTTGCTGTATCCGTGAAGAATTCCAGCGTTGTGACTTCTGGCATGTACGAACGGTTCTTTGAGCTGGACGGCATTCGCTATCACCACATTCTGAATCCCGCTACAGGCTTTCCCGTATGGAACGAGGTTCAATCTGTAACGATTGTAAGCCAAAACTCCATGCTGGCAGATGCTCTTTCCACCTCCGTGTTCATTTTGGGACAGAAAAAGGGCTTGCAGCTTCTGGAAGCAGAAGATGCCGAAGGCGTTGTTATCAGTGCAGAGAACATGGTATATCCCAGCAGCGGCATGACAAACCAGCTTACTGTGGTGTCTCCACTCTACCAGCTGGCAGAATAATTACTCAGTTTCTCCTGAAATATCAACATTAGGCATTTTGCAGGACAAGGACAGCCTTGGCAAAATCTTTGAAGTCCTGCAAATGCTCTGTAATTACTGCAAATAGAATCTTGTGGTTTATATCCTGATATTGATGGATGGCAATATTTCTAAATCCCACGGACTTCTTAAGCTTTTCTCCTAAAGCTTCATCAAGGATTCCTTGTGTAACGAGAGCTTGGAAGGTTCCTGCCATGGTATCGGGAACGGGTCCTCCAGCATCTGCAAGAATATGAGAGGCAATGTCCACACACAGCTGCACCGCCCGCTCCAGATTCAAAATAGCAATATCTTGTTTATCAAGACTCAGCTGTAATTCCTCCAAGGAGGTGATATGTTGGGATTCCACCCGCTGAATACAGCGATACAAGGACTCCAACTTTGCAAGCACCAATTCCTTATCCATTACAAAACCCCCGTACTCGCTCCAGCTGCATTCGACGTACCAACGGATAATAATCTTCGTAAAAGTTCAGGGCCTTCATAACATAGTGATGATGAATCTCACTTTGATGCTTGAGAGCACAGCCCTTTGTCATGATTTTGTACAGGAACAAACCTTCTGCGGTACGTAGGTCGCAAACATCAACCTCACGGTGACAAAGCTCTTCCAGTTCCTGCTGTAAGGAAACAATCTCATCAGGAGTCAATACTGATTCACCATGCACAGCCACGTCCACATCGCTTTTTACCGTCTCTTTCCCCTGAGCTACGGAGCCAAATAATCTGGCAAAGAGAATGTTTTCTTGCCCCGCAAAGTACTCAGTCAAGACTTGTTGCAATCGGATGCCTTCCTCAGTTTGTTCCATGCTCCCACTCTATCCCATTCCCCCGCCCCTTGTAAAGGCTTAACCTCTAGCCTGCTCTACCAGTTAGCAGAATAATTATTCAGCTTCCCGCAAGTCCAACAGCAAATCTAGGTTCCAGCCTTCAGTGTTGTGGCGGAGGGTGATGAGGTTACCAGTGCGAGTGGCAGTGAGAGGCATCGAGGTTGTGAGCGGGTATAACTCTGAGCGCTCAGCAGCCCAATCCTGGGTAAGTTCTGCCTCCACGGTGTAGATGAACTTGCCCTCTGCGTCTAATGTTGGAGTGAACAAGAAATAAAAAGTTTCGTTTCTGTCCTTGCCACCAGCCTTTACTACCCGGTCTCCTGTGAGCAAAAAGATTCCCGCTGGATCTGGCTGAGAAAAATACACTGTCTTGCAGGACGGCAACAAATCCGTGGAATTTGCCCGAAAGCGAAGAATACGGGAGGGTGAAAGGTTTGTTGTGCCAGAAGTGCCAGTATTTGCAGCTGACTTGTTTGGAGTGGAGCTTGTAGATTCAGTCTCCTTCTGGGAGGCAGCCTGTGATTCTGCCAATAGCTCTAGCTGTTGGAGAATTTGCTGCAGAGTGGCTACGGTTTCTGAGGAACTTGTTTCACCAGAAGCAGTGGTGGCAGAAGCCCCTGTTGTTTCTGTTGTCTGAGAGGAATTGCCAGAATCCTGTAATTTTTCCAAGGTTGCTTCTAGGGACTTGGTATCCATGCCACTATTTCCAGCCAGTTTTGAAAGATACTCCTTTAAATCCTCCTCATCTTCCACCCCTTGTAGAGCTTCAAGACTTTTTAATGCATCAAGGCCGTTTAATCCCCCTAAGCCAGAAAGCCCCGTAAGCTCACTTAAGCCTCCCAGAGATTCCAGGGCTTCGAGACCACCTAAACCAGAAATACTTTGGGCAGTAAGAGCCAAACCTGCTGCAGAATCTTTCGTATCCTGATCTGAGGAAGTGCTTTCACTAGCATCCGTCTGTGTCTGATTCTGCTGACTGGGCACGTAGGGAGCATTTCCCCGCCAGGGAGTAGTGGGGCCAGAGGATGAGCCAGAAATGCTTGGCATGGCGGGTGACTCAATGGTGGGAAAATCAAGTGCAAAAAGACTGGCACTCAGGCCAAAAACAAGACACAAGCTCACAGCCCCCCTCCACAAAGATTTTCCCCCCAGAGAAAATCTCCTTCTGCCGACAAGCTTACAGGCTGGCAAGACTTTCCTCCACAAATTCCAGGCGAGAGGTGAGCTGTTGAATAGTTTTTTCCAGTCGCTTTTTTTCTTGCTCCAACTTTGTTTTTTGATCCACACTTTCAGCCTTTTTCTTCATCATGGCTCGCACGGTATCAGGACTGTGACCACCTAAAAGCTGTTCCTCTGCCTCCTGGCGTTTTGCTTGGGGCATAGAAGCCACCAGCTTCATGTTTTCAAAGCCCAAAGCAGGATTTACCTGGGCGGCGGCAACCTTGGTAATGGAGGTGGCGGTACAGCGAGGCATTTTCAGCACACGATCAACGTAATCCTCGTAGCGAATCCCTGCATCCTGACAAAGCTTGTGAGCCTTGGCCAATAGCTGACCAAATTCCTGCATAAGCCGCCCGTTGGCTTCCAAGTAATTTTTGCGAATATCTTCTGTTAATTCTGCCAGTTCTGGGGAATTTTCCAGGCCGATAACGTAATAGCCCTTTTCCTCTGCCACTTCCAGCAAGCCGTGAAAGCGGGCCCAAAACTGGTTTGTGTGAACTCGCTGGTAGGAGGGCTTTAGTCCAGCTGATTCTTCTAGCTTTTCCTCGTTCAGCAGATGGTGAGCGTATTCGTGGATGGCGGTGTAAATCATTTGATTGTCGCTGGTAAAGTTCTTATTGTGCAAAAGGATTTCACAGGTGTCGGGCTTGTACAGGCCGTTTACCCGCTTGCTTTCCTTGCCAGTAAGGGTAACAGAAAATTCCAGCTTGCTTTCTTCGATGTCCAGCAGCATTGCCTTTATTTGATCTTGGTTCATAGTATCTCCATATTTGAAAGAATGATTGCTACAGCAGTGGTGGCGGCAGTTTCTGTCCGAAGCACCCGCTCTCCCATGCCACACAAGGTAAAGCCTTTTTCACGGAAAAGCTGCCGTTCATTGCCAGTCCAGCCCCGCTCGCTTCCAATGGCAGCCACCACACCTGAGGTTTTCATCTCATCAGCGGAAAACTTGGATGACAAAAATCCCTGCAAGGAAGCAGTTGGTTCAATATTATCTAGGGCAACTTGAATGCTATCGTTGCCCGCAACTCGGATACGAGTGTTGCCCGCAACTCGGATACCATCGTTACCTGCAACAAAATCCAAGCAGGAAGCCACATCTTGGTGAACAAAAACCTGGGGCACGTGGGTGCTTTTTGCCTGAATAGAACCATCCTTTAGCATGGCGGTTAATTCCTCTGGCTGGGACAAGGTGGCTTTAAGGTAGGATTTTTCTCCCAGCTCTGTTCCGCATAAATGCACCTGGCTTACCCCAAGGCTTGCAATATCTCGCAGCAATCGCTTCAGTTGGATTGGCCGAGGAAAACCAATTATCAAGCTTACTGGATGCAGTGGTTTTCCATCGCCACTGGCCACAAAGCGGAATTCCATGCCTTGGGGCGAAACAGAAAGGATTTCTGCCCTGCCAGCAGCTCCATTCACAAGGCCAGCGTCAAAGCTGTCTCCCGCGCCTTTTCGTAAAATCTTTTGTATGTGCTTTACTCGATGATCACAGAGAGGTAGAGGGGAAGCAAGTTCATCCTCTTCAAACAAAACAATATTCACAGCAGCAGTATAGCAGGATTGACTACCTTGTGAAAGTCTCACCACTTTACACCTATACATTATCTAACTTCTTATAATTCTTAAAATTCTAACAATTAAAGATATTGATTTTTTTCTCTCATTTTGTTAAAAATTACACTATTCTTGCGAGTATGACAAAAAATCATTTTTTGTTATGCATTTATTTCCTTCTTCTTATCAACATAGGAAGGAGTATTTTATTTTAATTCCAAAATGCAATGCAAGGCATTATGGAAAGGAGTTTTAGGATGAAGCGTATTGTGACAGGAGCAGTCATGTTTCTGCTGGCTTGTACACTAGCGGTGAGCCAAGTATCACTGCTGAATGAAGCAACCAACGGCTTGTTTCGCAACGTGAATGATTTTGTTATCAAGCCAAACATCATGTTCAACACTGTAAAAACAAAGCAGGTGATTATTGGCGGTGGGTTCAATGATTTGAACTTTAAAAGCAACACCAACGGCGGTGGACTGATTGGTTACTACCATCCCGGAAAACTACCTTGGAGTGTGGCCGTTAGCTTGGATATGAAATCTGCAAAACACAACGTGGAAACAGTTACAGAAACTGCTGGTAACACTACCCAAACTATCGAATACAAAAACCCAGCCTTTGATAATTATGCAGGTGGACTGCGATTCAACATGGGTGTACCCAATGCACTGAACCTTTCAGCGGGTTTGATAATGCATTTTGAAGGGAAAAGCCAAAATCATGCAGAAATAACAACAACTAATGCTGCAGGAAATGAAACTGAAAATATCACAGCTCAGACTAAAACACTCGATATTATTCTTGGTGTTCCAATAAACCTGCAGTTCACCCCCACAATGTATAATTTCTTTGAGCCATATATTTTTATTTCAAAGGATACAAAGATTACTGGTGGAAATCTTGCAGAAAATCCTCAAGCAGGTACAACGGATAGCACAACCTTAGTAGAATTTGCACTGTACGATAAGTTTACCATGCAGGACTTTTTTCCTATTCCATTAGAAACAGAAACCAGTTTTTGGCTTGGACTTGGAGTGGGCAAGGGCTCTGGAACAGGCACACTTGCTGGAGTAGAAGAGATAGAAAAACCAGCCTACGAAGCAGTAACTTATGAGTCTATCGGCTATGAAGTAAAAATAGCAACTCAGTTCGGTATGTCTAGCCTCCTTGACTTTTCTGTTGGAACTGTCCAGTTACGATTAAAACCCATGGTATATTTTGATATGCTTTTTGGAGTACATAAATCTTTTACCTTTGGAGCTACAACTGCTGTAGTTGCGGGAGCTTATACCCCCCTCAGCGATCTTCCCTTAGCACTCTTTTTTGGAATGACTCCTGGATTACAATTCTATAACACATCCAAAGTTGAAGAATCTTCATCAGGGACAACAAAATCAGCTAGCCGTGCATTAACAACAAGTGCTTTCTGGACAGGCCAAGTAGGAATGAGTGTTGTGTTACCTAAAGATATGACACTTGACGTGACTTTGAATGTAAATCCAAGTGGTAAGACAGTGGGACTTTCTGCCTTTATGTCAGTGTCACTGTAATATTTTAAAATAGTATACTAAGGAGTTTTGCATGAAACGATTTTTAATAGGGGCATTAGCACTCATAATGACATCTTCTCTGGCAATAGGACAGGTTTCTATTTTGAATGAAGCAACCAATGGCCTATTCCACAATGTAAACGACTTTATCATCAAACCTAATATCATGTTCAATACGGTAGATTCAAAGCAAATTATGGTTGGTGGTGGATTTGATACAACAGGCTTGGAAGGAAATTCCAATAGTGGAGCCCTTTTAGGCTATTACCATCCCGGTGCAATTCGATGGAGTACCGCTAGCTACTTTACCTTAACATCTGAAGAACACGACGTGGAAAATATTAGTCCTGATGTAGAGGTTCAATACAAGAATCCTGCCTTTAGCGAGTATGAAGGTGCACTACGCTTTACCATGGGATTCCCCGATATGATGAACCTGTCTGCAGGGCTGTTGTTTATGTTTGATGGAAATACCACCCAACCTATACAGATAACTCAAACAGAAAATGGCACAGAAACAGTTACCACTCCGGCAGGGGAAAATCACCTAGATCTTACCATCGCCATTCCCGTAGGATTAGAATTCACTCCTGAAATCTACAACTATTTTAATCCAATACTTCACATAGACCAGAAAATCATCAAAGCGGGAAATACAAGTAGTGGCCCCGATGGTAATACAGGAAATGCTGAACTAGAAGACGAGAAAGAAACAAAGGTTGCCTTCACGGTATACGACAAGCTTACCATCCAAAACCTTTTGCCCACTCCCTTTGGTACAGAAACTGCATTTTGGCTTGGAATTGGAAATGTAGAACTTTCCAGAATAGAAGAGTTAGAACAACCAGCCTATAAAATAGATAACGACACAACGAGCAACTACACCAAAATGAAGTTTGCCACTCAGTTTGGTATGTCAAACTTGATTAGTCACACTATTGGTGATATTGAAGTAAGAATGAAGCCCATGGTGTATTTTGACATTTTGGCTGGTGACTATAAGTCTTCAACCTTTGGAGCTACCATCGCCTCAGCAGCTGGTATTTATGCTCCCTTGGGAAAACTTCCTATGGTTCTCTTCTGCGGTGTAACCCCGAGACTACAATTCTACACCACCACTTATCAGACCCAAACAACTACTGGCAACAAGACTACAACAGACAAGGCAGCTAGTCGGGCCTTAACAACAAATGTGTTCTGGTCTGGAAAAATTGGAACAAGCATCATATTACCAAGAGATATGGTTCTTGATATAACCTTCAACGTAAATAATAACACAGAATTGTCTTTGGGACTTTCCGCTCAGATGACAATTGCACTGTAAACTACAATCATTCATGAGGGAAGCAATATGTGTTTCCCTCTTAAGTAGGAGGTACAAGAAATGAAAAAGCATAATCCTCGGAAGAATAAGTATATTATTTCCGCTTGTGTTGGAACCCTCGCTCTTCTCTTGGTAGGTTTTTCTGCATGCGACTTTCAACCAGCACAAGAGCTGGGAAGAGTGGTTGGTGGAGGACTTGCTCAAGGAAGAATTTTAGCTAAAGAATTTTTAGAATCTGGTGCTAGTGGCGGTGCAGGCGCAGAATTTAATAGCCGCAAAAGTGGAGACCTAACCCTTCCCTTTCTATCAAAAGAAGATATTAAGCAGATGCTGGATGAGACAGATGCCAATAAACTTCCTTCTGACCCCACTGACTGGTATGATGAGTTACCTCAATATACGGCTCCATACAGAGCAGGAAAGATAAAAGATAAATGGTTGAACATAGCAGTAGAACGCCTGACTGCCCTCAGAAGAATTTCTGGATTACACCCCGTTGCACTGGATCCTACCGCAACAAAAAAGGCCCAAGCGGGAGCAGCCCTTATGGTTATTACCCAAAACTTTGGTCATGGTTCTCAGCCAGTACCAGAAGGGATTAATGCCGAGGCTGAATTCTACAAACTAGGAAAAGAAGGTACAAATACTGGCAATGTGTATCCCCAGTATCCCTTGATTCAGTCCGTAGATGGCTATAACCTTGACCCAGGAAATCCTGGTGTAGGCCACCGCCTTTGGCAATTAAGCCCAAACTTGAAGGCTATCGGTATTGGTTCTGCTATTAAAAAGAAGGATGCCAGCGGTAAGGAAATTGGCTATGGGGGCAATGTTGAGGTTGTTATCGGTACAAAAGATCCTAATGAAGGTCCAGATAACGCAAATGCAATTCCTAGCATTGGAGAGTGGGACTTTGTTAGTTGGCCTTCTCCCGGATATTTCCCCTTAGAAGGAAATCTTTTTGGAAATCCATCCTTTTGGCACGTTCAATTCAACGGTGGTAAATATACCGTTGGTGCAGGAAAAATTATTGTTACTCGAGTGGATACTGGAGAACAATGGGTAGAAGAACATGATGGAGGCAACACCCTCGTATTTAACAAATCAAATACATGGCGGGCCGAATTAGGTACATATACCTATGAAGTCACTGGTGTAAGAAAAAATAACATACCTGAACGGTTTGTCTTTACAACAGAATTCTTTGATCGGCACTCACTGTAAATTTAAAGAATATTTCAGTAGCCCTTATAATTAATTCAAAAAATCCCCCACAATCTTTGAGGGGGGATTTTTTTTCAAAACAATTCTACTTATCTATACAGCATTGACTTAAAGCCCATTGCAATCATTTGGGCACGTTGTAAAATTTGAGCAGCAGGTGCTGCGGTAAACACTTGGTTCAAGCTTTCTTCAAAAAGTCCAAGCCAAATGTCAAAGTATTCTGGAGGAAAGGGAGGCAAGTTCATATGAGCCTGAGGTGGATTGCCACGGAAATTTCCTGTTCCCAGCAACATTCCCCGCCAGAACTCACCAATCTTTTTCTTGTGGACGGTCCAAGCTTCATCACTTGTTCCTACCGCATTGTTAAAAATCTCCCCTACCCCATTTTCATCTGCACGAATCTTTGCATAAAAAATATCCATCAAAAGGTCAATGCCTTCATCACAAATTGTGTCGTACTGTGCCATAAAATCTTCCTTAGACAAAAATAATATACATATAATTTACGCATTTTATTATAACTGTCAAGTTATTCTGGACATAATTACTTCATCTTTATACAATCTGAGCATGAGAAGATCCTCCACCTTTTTGAAAATATTTTTTGTTATTATTTTTGCCCTAGTTCTGACCCTCTTCCTCAGCTGGATAGCCTTGCTGACCTATGGCAAGGTAACCTATACCGACACATTTGCTCGTCGTACCACTTTGACAAAAAATCCAGGCTTACAAGACGGCCTCGTTCCCCAGGGCCTTACCTGGCATCAGGAAGAAAAGTGCTTCCTCACGGCAGGTTACAGGACAGACGGAAGCCCCAGCCGAATCTACGCCATTGACCCAGAAACAGAAACGACTCGCTACTACCAGCTTACTAGCAATGGCCAGCCCTTTTACGGACACACCGGAGGCTTGCAATATGCAGGAGGCTTCTTGTACCTCGCTGATGATGGAACTGGATTGTACAAATTCTCTGGAAAACTTCCAGCCAATGGAGAATCAATCGAAATCGGAAAACCGATTGCGGTTCCCAATAACACAGCCTTTGTCTTTGCTGCTGGTGGATTTATTTATACTGGGGAATTCAACAACGACAAGGAATATCAGTGCCACAACGATTTTTCCTACGAAGGCACCTATCATTCAGCCATTGTAACCAAGTATCGCAGCAACAACCTAGCCATGCCGGAGTTGGTGTATTCTATCGGTAACGAAATACAAGGTTTTGCCATCCTTACCGACGGCACCATCGTCCTGTCTCAAAGTTACGGCCTAGCTCCTTCTCGCTTTTTGATTTACGAACCAGCCCAACAAATCATGACTGGCCGAATCATGCACGGCGTAGAAGTGTGCTTTTTAGGGGAGCCCACCCGTGTCATCCAAGCTCCCCCCATGAGCGAAGACCTAGACGTACGCAACGGCACCCTCGTCTACATGACTGAATCCGCCTGCAAAAAATACCTCTTTGGCAACCTCTATTTTGACTGGAACATCTACGCATTAAAGATTGATTAGGCGTGAAGGATTTGAGCCTCACAATAATGGCCCCCCGCTTCACGGCATCTCCCTTTACAGGAATACAATAGTTTGCTAGATTAAATTATTGGAAATGCCTAGTTTCAGGCGGCATCTCCCACCTCAACCGGAAATCCGGAATTCTTGATAAGGGAGGATGCTATGACAGTTGAATTTGTTATTACAGTGGTAACTTGTGTTGCTACAGTGATAAACACTGTTGTAGTGGTGCTCTCCTACTTAAAGAATAAGTAAGAGAAAAACGAGCCGCCAGAGTCCTTCACTACATCTGACGGCTTCTAGCCAATTATCGTGGAGATGACCAAATGAACTGGGCATTTCCGCTTTTTATTTTATCATACAAACTTGTGTCTGGTCAAATGTGGGGGGAAGGACTCACAACAAATCTCCTCCTCACGGCAGCCCCGCTTAACGGAGTTTATCACAAACTTATCTATTGCCCTTTGCACGATTGTGAGTTATACACAACATTTGACAATTTGAAATATCAGTTGTCCCGCCTTTGCTCCAAGCTGTTACATGGTCAGCATCCATTTCAGAAAGTTTCCAAATACGAGTTTTGTTCGTATTTTCAGAAATTGCACACAAAGGACAATTTGATACTTGATTTTCATGAGCCTGTTTTGTTTGGCTTTCATAAACAATTCTTTTGTCACGCTCTTCAAAAACACGTATTTCTAAGAGTTTAGTATCAACACAACCACCTAAAATATATTCAAAAATCCCGCTTCGTTTTTTTACACTTCCGTCGGCATACAGTTCTTTTATTTTTTTGTCAACTTCATCTGGATTATAAGGATTTCCCCCGAATTTTTCGTACAATTCACCCCATTTTAAGCCACACATTTCTTTTTCTACAGATTTGAAAACCCCAGAAATCCAGTCAATAACAGTGGTAAAATACGTTTTAATTTCATTTATATTGTCACAATTTCTATGTTCAGACATATATTTTTCTTTTTCGCCCTTGCTTACCCAATCTAAAGCACAAGACAGAAAATCCTGACGTTTAACATCTCCTTTTATATATGCTTTCCATTTTTGCACATTGGCATTTTGACTATTGGAAAATTCTCGCTTTGCCTTTGTTACAAACTTTCCAGAATAAATGGCATTCAAAAGTTCTTGTTCGTTTAATGGAATTCCTGCAATATTTATGGTTTTAAACCATTCTTTAATTTCAGTTTCTGTGCCTTCACATTCATACACCAAAAGTTTTGTATTTAGGATTTTTTGTTGTAAATCTTCATTTAACCCAGAAAAATAATTTTCCATTCCATTAACTTTTACAGCAAATTTTCCAATTACGTAACGACCAAAACTTGTAATTCTCTGTTGACCGTCTAAAACTTCGAAAGCATCTTCCCCTGTTTTTACAAAATACAAAATGCCAAGTGGATATCCTTTCAAAATTGATTCTATAACTGCCACATCACGAGTTCCGTCAGCGTAGATGTAGTTTCGTTGATATTCAGGCTGAATGGTAAGTTTGCCAGAAAGTCCGTAAAGTCCTTTTCCCTCAAGTTCATTGTAAGTAAAACCATTGCAAATATCTTTGATAGAAATATCTGTTCGTAACGTTGTTTTCATTCGTTTCTTCCTTTTATTGTGCCACACGGATTCGATTTTGCTACGCAAAATCATTTTTTTCTGATAAATATTCTTGTATATAACGATTGAACTATATGTCCATCTTTGTTTATAAAATAATTTTGCTTTCCGTTATTTCTCGCTATATTGGGATTTTCATTTGTTTTTCCACCAGAAGAACCTGTTTTTTCACCATTAGGTCTTACTTCCCAATAATCATCATATTTTTTTCTATCTGGAACAGAATCGTGACAACCTCGCTGAGTTGAACCTAAAATTTCAAATTGTTCTGGGCAATATTTGTCTAAAAATGAAATGGGAACTCCCATTATTCCCTCGTAATCAGAGGGAATTGCATCTGTAAAAGGCACTTCTATAGCATCGTAATTGTCGTATTTTTGATATCCAATGCCTTGAACTTCTTTATGCTTTGAAAACTTAATGTTGTCTTCCATTGTCATAAGTTGAAGTGGTTGATGTCTGCGACCATGTTCCAAGTTTGTGAACCAAACCGAAGAAGACCTTCCATAAATTTTTCCATTCACTTTCTTGTACAAACTTCCTTCCTTTCCTTCCGAAATAAAATTTTTAATCATTTCATTAGGAATATCAAATAATAAATCAACACCCATTGGTGTTCTTCCCGACCACAATTTGTTTTCTTGAAATAATGGAAAAATTTCCTTACATCCTACAGAATTTTTATTCCCAATAATCAAAAACTTTTTGTCGGCTTCCATAATCCAGGCCACAAACTCACGAAACAAACTGAAGGGTGGATTTGTGATGATGATGTCAGCTTCATCTCGCAATTTTTTCACTTCATCGCTTCTAAAATCCCCATCACCTTCAAGATAATTCCATTTTAGGTCGTCTATGTTGATTTTTCCGTCGTGATTTTCATCTTGGGCAAGATTAAAAATCTTTCCTTTACAACGAGTTTTTGTTTTATCAAATCTTGGGTCTATGCTTTCAAAAAGACTTGGCTCGTAATCAATTTCTATATTTTTTGATTCCACAGCAAAACTTGTGGAAATCAATTTTTTTATCCCAAAATTTTCAAAATTCTGAGCAAAAAACTTTGTAAAATTACTCCACTCAGGATCATCACAGGGAAGTAAAATTGTTTTTCCTCTAAAAACCTCTTTGTCATATTCAAGATATGCGTTTACCTCTTTTTGAATATCTTGATACTGTGTATAAAATTCATCATTTTTCTGTTTTTTTGCATGTTTTAAGTTTGCATTTGCCATAAAAAAGTTCCTAAGTTAGTAATTACGCACAACTACTCCTTTTTGCGTACTACAAATTATATCTTTCTTTAGAAGTAATTTAAAGCACTAATTACGCAAATAATAGTAATCTTTAATTATGGCCTTTAAGGAAAATCTAAAAACAGAATTAGAATTCAAGAATCTAAAAGTAAAAGAAATAGCCTCTCAAACAGGGATAAGCAGAAGAACAATCGACCAATATTTAGCAACTGCCGCCAAAATGCCATCAGCCGAGAATGCTGTTAAAATCGCACAAGTTTTAGGCGTGAGTGTTGAATATTTAGTAAATGGCACAGAACCAGAGAAAAATCCCTCTGCAAAACAAACAGAACAAAATCAACTTCACTTATATCGAAAATATCACGATCTGATAGAAAAAATGGAAGGTTTTTCAGAAAAAAAGCAAAACCTCGTGAACACATTAGTAAACAATTTAGCAGACATATAAACCTCACTTTCAAAAAAGAACAGTCTCAGTTCAACTTAGGAATTCCCCCACTTTATTCTGACAATTGAACATTTTATGAAAAAGTGTTATTCTCACCCCATGAATACCCTGGTAGCATTGTGCCCAATTGGTGCAGAAAAAATTCTCGGAAATGAAATTAAGAAGCTTGGTTACACCCTTAAAGACATGGGAAGTCCCCGCCCCTTGGGACGAGTTACCTTTGTAGGTGACGATGACGCACTTTTTAGAAGCAATCTTTGCTTGCGGACTGCGGACCGAGTGTATCTTCAGCTGGCTTCCTACAAGGCCGAGGATTTTGACGCCCTTTTTGACAGCGTATATTCCATTCCCTGGCAGGATTTCTTTTACAAGGATGTGCGAGTGGTGGTGGACAAGGTTCGCAGCCACAAAAGTCGCCTTTCCTCTGAGCACAGCATTCAAGGAATTGTTCACAAGGCCATTTACACCAAGTTGGGAGATGTGTGGCACATTCACACCATGCCCGAAAGTGGTGACCGTAACGACGTTCGCATTTATATCGAAAATAACATAGTTACCGTTCTGCTAGACTTGTCTGGAGTACCCCTTCACCGACGGGGCTACCGTAAAGACGGAGGCATTGCTCCAATCCGAGAAACTATGGCAGCAGTGTTACTCCAACTCATGAACTGGCGACGTAAAACTCCCCTTCACGACCCATTCTGTGGCTCTGGAACCATTGCCAGCGAAGCCATGCTCTATGCCTATAACGTGGCACCTGGATTTGGCCGTCGCTTTGCCTTGGAAAATCTGAAGGTCTACGACGAAGCACGAGCCTACGAAATTAAATGTCAGGAAGCAGAAAAAATTCAGCCTGAATGTCAAACTCGTATCACCGGTACCGACATTGACTCCGATGCCGTGGAGCGAGCCAGAGCCAATGCGGAACGAGCAGGTGTTACTGCTGGCCGAGCCTTGCAGCTCATTGGAAGTGACCAAAGAATCCAGCGTCCCGACTTTGACCAAGCAGATTTCCGTGACTTGGGGGCCCCTTACGACACAGGACTTTTGCTGGGAAATCCTCCCTACGGCGAGCGACTGGAGGATGCAGAGTCTGCCCAGCTTTTGTACAAGGACATGGCAGAACTCTTTGACGCATTCCCAGGCTGGGACATGGGCTTTATCACCTCCCGTGAGGACTTTGAAACCCACTTGGGACGCAAGGCAAATTCCACCAAAAAACTGAAGGGTGGAAACCTAGATACTTATTTTTATCAATTTATTCAATCTCAACAAAAGGAAAAAAAGTAATGGCAATTGTAGTTGAACACGACAAGCGAAAAAAGGAAATTCTTGAAACAGCCTTAGATTTGTTTATGGAAAAGGGCTACGAAGACGTAACCTTTCAGAAAATTGCAGATCGCTGTGGTATTACTCGAACAACCTTGTACATCTACTTCAAGAACAAAAAAGAAATTTTTGTGTGGAGCATCAAACAGCTGACCACAGAAATAGAAGCATCATTAATGGAAATTATTAACGATGAGTCTAAGACAGTGAAAGAGCGACTTTTAAACGTTTTAGATAGAATTTTGGAAAAATGTACAGAAAATCACCTACTTTTTACCGTTACCCTCACCTATCTTTTACAGCTCCAAAAATCTGGCAAGGATCCTGCTGTACGGGTACGCCGGAGAATCATCCGATTACGCCATCTTATGTCTTTAATCATTATTGAAGGTATCAATCGTGGTGAATTCAAAAAGGTAAATGTCCACGACACGAATGAACTTTTGTACAGTGTTATTGAAGCAGCCATCTTCAGACTGGCAGTCCTAGACCAAAAAGAAATCAATGAACTTCGCCGTCCCTTCTACTTTGTAGTAGAAGGGCTTTTGGCAAATAATTAAAACTGGGTTTTTCTTATTGTGGAACGGAAGAAATATATACTGCAAGCTCTCTGCTACCAATGAAATACTTCTAACCAGTCCACTTCAGTTCTTTTCTTACATGGCGATGGAAAGAGGAACTACGGCATTGTAACTCTTTCCTTGTACCTCAAAGGTATGGATAAACACATTCACTCCAAAAGAAGCACACATATTTTTTTCATTCACTACAGCATCAACTGGACCGTAGCAATTGGTGCCATCTTTGTTCAGCAGTAGAGCCTTGTCAGCTACCTTCAGTGCATGGGCTGGATAGTGGGTATTTATAATAGAAGCAATGTTTCGATCCCGTGCCAAATGTTCTAACACTTCAAGAATCACGAGCTGATTCTTAAAATCCAAATTTGACTCAGGTTCATCCAAAATCAACATCTGAGGATTTGCCGTAAGAGCTCTGGCAATAAGCACCATCTGTAGTTCGCCACCACTCATATTATTGCACATTTTGTCTTGCAAATGAAGAATACCAATATCCTCCATGGCAGCTCGAGCAGCAGCCTCATCTTCTTCTGTGGGACGGGACAACATTCCAAGACGGGAGCTTCTCCCCATTACCACCATATCCAAAGCGGAAAATGAAAAGGCAGAGGCCTTGGATTGAGGCACGTAAGCGATAGTCTGCCATAACTCCTTGTGGGAAAGATTTGAAATATTCTTTCCGTTCAGCAGACTCTCCCCCTTCTGCCATTTTTGGAGCCCCATCATGCATTTCAATAAGGTGGTCTTTCCCACACCATTAGAACCCAATACAGCCAACACCTCGCCGCTGGAAATAGAAAATGAAATATCATTGAGAACAGTTCTTTTACCATAGCCAAAAGAACCATTTTTTACTTCAAAGGTCATGACCAAACACCTCCAGTTTTTCGCAGTAACCCGATAAAGAAAGGAGCTCCGATAATTGCAGTTAAAATAGAAATAGGAATTTCCGCCGCTGTGGCACTACGAGCTGCCGTATCAATTATCAACATAAAAATTGCTCCTAAAGATAAGGACAAAGGAATTACGCTATTGTTATTGCTACCCATCAGCATACGGGCAATGTGGGGAACCAAAAGGCCAACCCAGCCCACTAAACCGCACATGGACACCACCGAAGCAGTAATGAGAGATGAGGCTACAATCACCAAGAGACGTAATACCCTAATGTTCACTCCCATGGAACGAGCTTCATCCTCTGTCAAGGAAAGAATATTCAGCCGCCACCTCAGTACAAAGATAATGGTTGCTCCCAATACAATACAGGGTAAGCCAAACATAAGGTTAGTGTAAGTAACACTTGACATACTCCCTAAAAGCCAATAAGTGATGGAAGGCAGTTGATCCTCTGGATCTGCCAAATATTTCAGCAAGGAAACAAAGGCCTGGAACAAAGCAGATACCACCATACCAGAAAGCACAATCATTATAACTGACCGTTGAGATTTAACACGACTAATCCAATAGGTAATACCGCATGCCACCAAACCACTGGCCAGAGCAAACAGCTGAATGACAATCAGGTTTCCACCTAACATCATAGCGAGTACAGCACCGAAGGAAGCTCCACTTGCTACCCCTAAGGTATCTGGAGTTGCCAAGGGATTGGAGAACAGGCCCTGAAATGCAGCACCAGAACAGGCAAGTCCCGCACCAGCAGCAATGGCTAACAGTACTCGAGGAAGCCGTACCTTGAAGATAACAGTTCCTGAAGTTCCAGTCTCTCCACTACCAAAGAGCCAAGAAAAAATTACCTCCACCACTTCGGAAAGAGGAATCGAATAACGGCCAATACCAAGACAAATCATAGCTGTCAAAATTACTAGGCCAAAGGACAGAATAATCACTAATCCTTGTTTCTTTTTATTAGCAATCAACATCTTATTTTCCCGAAGCCTCCCGAGCTGGATAATAAATCTTGTACATCTCCTCCTCTGTTAATGATACACCGTAGAACCTCTGAAAATAATCCCGCACCACATGGTCTAGATCTATGTCTGCAAACAACTGTGGATGGAGGGTCTTTGCCATCCACAATACTGCTAGAGGTGTATCTGATGAAGGTGGAAACCAACGGTACATTCCCAAGGGGAATTTATACACTTGACCACTCTTTACCGCCTGTACAGAACTCCAGTCATCAGCTGTAATGTTGTTATTGTAAAAATCTTCTGGCAACCGAGGGCTAAAATTAGTAATAAAAATTACATCAGGATTCCACTGGTACACCTGCTCCATGTTCACGTTGGGAGAACCAGACAGAGCCTCCGCCACATTCACACCCCCTGCCACTTCAATCCAGTACTGACCAAAGAAATTTGAACCGCTGGTACGCAATCCTCCGGCATCATCGTAATAATAGGCAATCATCACCCGAGGTTTATCCTCTTGGGCCACATCTGCTAACCGCTCCTTCACCAAGGACTCTACATCTCGTCCATACTGCACGATTTCTGCCGCACGGCTAGTGTCAATCCTGCGGTCACCGGCAAAAACCTGCCCCAAAAGCTCAATCCAGCCGGCGTATGTCTCCACCGTGTTGTAGCCAGCCTGGGTGGTGGAAAATCCCACCGCAGGAATGCCTGCATTATCCAATGCTTGACGGGTTTGGACATTGCTAGAACCATAAAACACCACATCAGGTTTCAGTTCTAGTAGCCGCTCCACATTTACCACGCCGTTGGACTCAAAATCCGTAGGCAGGTCAGCCAAAGCAGGATAAGCCTGAATTAACAGAGAGTTCTCCGCAGCTGCTTTGGAACTAGCAGGAATTCCCACCAAGCCCTGGCTAGAGCCAGTGTACAGACAGTACACAGATGGCATGGGCATGAGTCCTGCAATCACAATGCGTTTAATCTCCGCAGGTAGTACCACCTCTACTCCTGTGTGATCAACGATGGTACGAGGGCCAGCAGATTGAACTTCGCTACTTCTTAAACTTTTTGCCAGCTCATTCTTTTTATCACAACTCCACAATCCCATCACAAGTAAAGTTAGCACTAGACAACTTATTGATTTTAAAAAAGACTGCAACTTTTTATACACTATCATGCTCCCCCAGCAGCCTCACGGACAGGATTCCAGATGGACTGGATATCCTCTGCTGTCAGTTCTAGATTGTAAAATTCCTTGTAAAAATCTGCCGTCACCTGATTCATATCGATGTCAGAAAAAAGATCAGGATGATGCTGTTTTGCCATCCATAAAAGCATGAGAGGAGAATCAGTGTTTGTAACATACCAACGATAGATTCCTAAAGGCACCTTCTTTACCTGCTGATTTTTTACAGCTTCTACAGAACTCCAGTCATGCCCTCCAAGACTATTATTATACAAGTCCTGAGGTAGAGCATCATTAAAGTTTGTAATATAGATTCTATCAGGATTCCAGCTGTAAATCTGCTCAATGGAAACAGAGGGAGTGCCAGCATTGTCTGATCCCACATTTCGGGCTCCACTCGCAGTAATCCAATAATCAGCCCATGTACCAGTCCCAGGAACTGCCAAGGTAGCATTATCATACCGATGAATAAACATAGCACGAGGTCTCTGCTCCTCAGGAACTGTGGCAATACGATCCGCTACCAACTGTTGAATCTTACGACCATACTCCACATATGCACTATTGTCACTTGGTTCTACTCCCATTACAGCGGCCAACTGTTCAATCCAAGTGTGGATCGTCTCCACTGCGTTGTAATCCTTGATACTCAGACTAAAGCCCACCGCAGGAATCCCAGCTTGGGTAGCAATATCATAGTCTGCCATAACACCTGACGTATAAAAGACCACATCTGGATCAAGAGCCAACAATTCTTCTGCATTCAAATTACCGTTCTTACTAAATCCCGTCTCGATGGTACCAATATCTGGTGCAATTTTTATAAGCATAGAATTTTCAGCTGCACTAACAATGGCAGGATCAAGGCCTACCAGTTTATCCGTACCGAACATCTGACAATACACTGAAGCCAAGGGCCACACAGAAGCAATAACTACTCGTTCAATTTTTTCGGGAAGATACACGGTATTCCCCACCTGATCAACAATAGTGCGAGTTGCAGCAGATTTCACTTCAGAGCTTCCTCGATGTCCTACCTGCTCATTCTTTTTAGCACAACCACACAATCCCATCACAAATAAAGTTAGCAATAGACAACTTATTGATTTAAAAAAAACGCCACGCATTAAACACTCTCCTTTTTTGCCACCAATTTTGTTTCAATGTCATTGGTAACCCACTTCATAAATTTTTCCATAAAAGGAACCGTAGTAGGCATAAATCCCTGGCCAATGTGATAATCAGGATCCAAGGAGGTTACGTACAAGGTTCCTGCAAAATGATAATCATCTTTGTACAAAATAGGACGACCTACTTCATCCACTAAAATCTTTTCACACTCATCTGCCACAGTAAAAGTACCATGGTAGTGCCACTTACATTCCTTCACTTCTAAAAACTGCCACAAAGGATGATTTTGATCATAAGCGTAGAGAGGCAAGTCTGCTCCAGGATGAATCCACCACCAAAAATTTGTCTCACATTCTTGGAATGAAATATGCGGAATGTAAGGTGGTCTCACACTGCCAAAGGTCACCACATTTCCACCCTTCTCGAGATATGATACAATTTTTTCAGAATTTCGCATCAAAAAGTCTGGATTTAGACCTGTGGCAATTACCACACAATCAAATCCATCTAAATTCTCCTCCTCAAGTCGGGGTAAATAAAATACTTTATCAAACAATGCACTGAATTTTCCATTATGCACTCTTAAAAATCCTTGCTGAAAGCTAGATCCCCCAGTAATCAATGCTGTTTTCATGCTATCTCCCGTTCTTTCATTGTTTTTTCTAGCCACAACAACAGGTTCACACCCAATCGCTTGGCAGTGCTACTTTCACCCAGTCCAAATCCTATCAAGTCTGCACCAGCAGTACTGAGAATCAAACCTTTAGTAGTAATATCATCAATATAGGCCACACATTCACCATCAGAATCCTGCAATATGACAGAAGCGTCCTTGGGGGCCTTAAAAAAACCGCGATTGAAAAAACCCTTTACACCACAACGATAGTTCATATCATATTCCCGCACACCATCGGTAATCTCATGACCACAAGCCACGACCATTCTATCTTTAATAGGGGTAGCACTCGCTTGATACAAAGAATTCCCAGGCAACCATTCCAAGTAATTTTGGGTAAAACTCAGCAGAATTCCCCCTGCATCTAGAAACTCTCGAATTTTTTCCTTATTTTCCATAAGTAGGATTTCATCTGCATTTGTAGGAATCTCCACTACCTTATACTGGAGTAATCCATTCTCAGTCTCCTGAAACAATCTATAACCATCTATTTTTTTAAAAACTCCACCGTAAAAGGTGTCCATGGTAGAACCCTCCATGGAAATCCCCCCTCGTGTATCGATATAGGCGATACCCCCTACAGATTTCAAATAGTTGTAGCAGCCTTGTACATTGGAATAATCCAACATATTCAGAATACCTCCTCAATTTATCAAAGTTTGTCCTGTAAAACAAAACCAAGTCATTAAAATGCTTTTAGTTACTCTAAGCTAACTCGATAAAAAAGTCAATAGTTAGCCTAGAGTAACTATATAAAAAAATACCTGATTATAGATTTTTTATAAATATATGAGATATTTTCCCTAATTTTTCTTTCAGTTACAAGGAGTGTGTTGAGGGGATGTCGCAAAATTATCCGAGGCAGCCATCTTCAGACTGGCTGTTCTTGACCAAAAAGAAATCAATGAACTTCGCCGTCCCTTCTACTTTGTAGTAGAAGGGCTTTTGGCAAATAATTAAATCAACTTTCCTGTGGAGTGGCAGAAATAGCTGTAGCCAGTTTTTTGTCTTCTGAAACAATATGGTTTTGTAACCAGTCTGCCAAAAAATCGTAGAATTTCTCTACATCGATTTCGGAGCCACGACTGGACTCCGCCATTGTTGTAGTGATGTATGCATTAAAAGCCTTATGTTGACTTATATGAGAAGTGGCATCTTCATACCGCGTATCTCTCATAAGTTTTTCTTCGCACGTGAAGTGATAATTAATGTAACCAGCACACTCTTGCAAAACTGCACTTGCACCGCTATCCCTCACCTCTTGTGGAAGCAACGTTAACTCATACAACTCTTGAACCAGTTCAAACAGACGCTTGTGCTGACTGTCAATCATGGAATGTCCAACACTGAAACTATCATCCCACGTAATATGTTTCACCATAAAATCCCCCTTAGCAAAAACTAAATTGCGGTTTCAAAATTATCTGAGAACCTTTCTTTCATTTGAAAGGAGCCTGCAATATCCGCTGATTTCGCGAACCTCTAAATGGGAGATTCAAATCCTTTTCAGCTTCCACAAAAGGGCCATCAACTAAAACATCGATACAAGAAAGCATGTTTTCTGTAAAAGTTGTATTGCAACGCCCTGCAACAGAAAGAATATCTTTTTCCAGAATACTTCCAGTATAACACCAAATTGTTTTTTTGGGAAACTTTTGTTTTACCCGCTGCAAAAAAGGAGCCAAAACCTGCTGATTTTCTGGTTCAAAGGGTTCCCCTCCAAGAATAGTAAGGCCACTGATGTAGTCTGGTTCTAGAGCAAGAAGAATTTCATCTTCTGTGGCAGTAGTAAATTCTTTGCCATAGCAAAAATCCCAGGTTTCCTGATTAAAACAACCAGGACAACAATTTCTGCAGCCAGAAACAAAGAGGCTCACACGCACCCCTTCTCCATTGGCAATATCTGTCTTCTTTATCTCGCCGTAATACATAAGCTACAAGTGCAAGACCCTATCTTTAATTTCCTCGGTGCGACCTTGATTCCAGTACTGGGTACCAATATATCCACAAGTTCTTCGGGCAACATTCATCTTTGTTTGGTCACGGTTACCACAGTTGGGACACTCCCACACCAGCTTCTCGTTTTCATCGGTAACAATAGTGATTTCTCCCGTGTAGTTGCAAACCTGACAGCAATCGCTTTTGGTGTTCAATTCTGCATACATGATGTGCTGGTAAATGTGACGCAACAAAGCCATAACTGCTGGAATATTGCCCTCCATGTTGGGCACTTCCACATAGCTAATGGCACCACCGGGAGACAACTCTTGGAATTGCGACTCAAAGGTAAGCTTGCTAAAGGCATCAATAGGCTCTGTTACATGAACGTGATAGCTATTGGTGATGTAATTTTTGTCCGTAACACCGGGAATAATGCCGAATCGCTGCTTGAGGCACTTGGCAAATTTATAGGTGGTGCTTTCCAGAGGTGTACCGTAGAGAGAAAAAGCGATGGTGGTTTCTGAGCGCCACTTGTTGCAGGCAGCATTCAGGTAGGAGAGAATTTCCAAGGCAAAGGGTGTGGCTTCTGGGTCAGTGTGGGGCTTACCAGTCATACGACGGACAGTTTCCGTAAGGCCAGCATATCCCAAAGAGATGGTGGAATAATTATTGTACAAAAGCTTGTCGATGGGCTCCCCCTTTTGGAGACGAGCCAAAGCACCATTTTGCCACAAAATTGGAGCAGCATCAGAAAGGGTTCCTTTGAGCCGATTGTGACGAGCCATTAATGCACGACGACATAATTCTAGCCGTTCATCAAGAATCCGCCAAAAAGCATCCAGATTGCCATCAGCAGAACAGGCCACATCCACCAAATTCAAGGTAACAACCCCTTGGTTAAACCGACCATAAAATTTTGGTTTTCCCGACTCATCACGATAGGGCGTCAGAAATGAGCGGCATCCCATACAGGGATAACAACAGCCATCCTTAAGTTCCAGCATTTTCTTTTCTGAAATATAATCAGGCACCATCCGACGGGCTGTACATTTGGCAGCCAATTCTGTGAGGTAATAGTAGGGGCTACCGTCTTCAATATTGTCTGGCTCCAGAACGTAAATCAGTTTTGGGAAGGCGGGAGTAACCCAGTGACCGCTTTCGTTCTTTACCCCCTGATACCGCTGACGTAAAACTTCCTGGATAATCATGGCTAGGTCTGCCTTTTCCTGAGGATTGCGGGCTTCGTTCAGGTACATGAACACAGACACAAAGGGAGATTGACCATTGGTGGTCATGAGAGTTACCACCTGATACTGGATGGTCTGAACACCACGTTGAATTTCTTCTTTCAGGCGACGGTTCACCAGATAGTCAAACTGCTCTTGAGTATAAGAAATTCCTAACTCTTTTGCAGACTCTGTCACATCACGAGCAATTCGCTTGCGGCTTACATCTACAAAGGGAGCAAGATGAGTAAGAGAAATACTCTGTCCACCGTACTGGCAGCTGGCTACCTGAGCAATAATTTGTGTGGCAATATTACAGGCTGTAGAAAAGGAACGTGGCGTATCGATGTAGGTTCCGCTGATAACGGTACCGTTTTGCAGCATATCCTCTAGATTTACGAGGTCACAGTTATGCATGTGCTGAGCAAAATAATCTGAGTCATGGAAATGAATAATTCCCTCTTGATGGGCCTTCACAATATCTTCATCCAGTAAAAAGCGCTTGGTAATGTCCTTGCTTACCTCTCCAGCCATGTAATCACGCTGAACACTTACCACAGTGGAATTCTTGTTGGAATTTTCCTGCTTAACTTCTTCGTTGGAGCATTCCAGCAGAGAAAGAATCTGACGGTCTGTGGAGTTGGCCTTTCGCATCAGTTCATGCTGGTAACGGTAGGTAATGTATTTTTTAGCAATAGAAAACCCACCAGCCTTCATAATTTCTTCTTCCACCAAATCCTGAATGGCTTCTACATTCATGGCGGTGTGACTGTGATAGCAAGCAGTGGCAACATTTTCCGCCAGAGCTTGAATTGTTTCTGGGGACAGCTGTTCCTTCAGAGGAACCTCTTGGTTTGCCTTGGAAATAGCAACTTGAATCTTTGTAAGATCAAAAGCTACTTCTTCACCATTCCGCTTGATAATGTTCATAGCACACCTCTAAATATGATGGAATAATTAATGTATGAGAATATAAAACCACATATCTAGTGTACACTAAATATGTGGTCATCAAGAAGAGAATATACTACTGATAGTGTTTTATGTCAATAAAAAAAGAACGATTTGTTGATTCATTACCAATGCACCAACAACAAGGGCTTACTCACCGTATAAAAACATACGGATATGTTCCCCCAACTTCTTATCCTCTACTGTAATATGTTTTACTAACCAATTTGCCAAGAAGGAATACAATTGTACCAAGTCAATCTTTTTTTCCGTAGAAAAATTTCCTAGCAAAGTAGAAATATACTGATTGAATTCCTGATGCTGCTGAAGATGTGCTTTTCGTGATTCACCTTCGAATTCAACTTCATCCATCAAGCCTTCTTCATTGGAAAAGTGAAAAAGCACGTATTCAACACATTCTTGGATTAGAGGCTCAATGTGAGAAGCCTCGCAAGAAATATCTGCATCCAATACGTTGTACAATTTGTCAGCTAGCTCAAACAAGTGCATGTGCTGCTTGTCAATCATTGGATGCCCAATACGATAACTATCATCCCATGGGATATGTTCCACTTTAGACATTTCTACAATACCACCTTTATCTCATCACAGAGATTTAAATTGCAATCTATACTCCTGTAGCAGGAGATTTGCGGCACTTTACCCCAGCTTTATCACCAGAGCACCGCTTTTTTTGTCCCGTCGTGGGGAACTTGGTTCCTGCACATGAAGCAGTTGACCGGAAGCCAAACTTGTGGCAGATTCCACCAGCACTAAGCCCTGCTGACTGCAGCCGTAATAACCAGTCCGCTCTCCTGGCAATTTAATAGGCTCAGAAATCACACGGATTTCCAGCTGACTTTCCTTTGCAGGAGATTTGGATGCGAAGGAGGAAGCCAGCACAAAGGCCAAGCTTGCCCGCTCCTTGGGAAGTCCCGCACGAGAAGACAATTTTTGCAATTTTTGGGGAGCATCCTCGGTGGAAAAGGTAAAGTGACACCACTTGTTTCCACGGCCACCGTCCATGGGACAAGGACACCCCTTGCCTTCCGCTGTACCTTCTGTCCACTCCATGCCCTTGGGACAGGGAGAAACAACAGTCAGGCCCTTTCGAGCCAAGGCTCCACGAAAAGCTGTAAGGAACCGAACAGCAGGTGGCGTTCCAGGCTCCACCACCAGCACCTGGGCAGAAGCTTCTTTGTAGTGCATGATGATATCGGCAGCACGTTTGGCGGTAAACTCTGGTGGCTTACCAGATTCTTCCACCACCTCGTTAAAGACATTGGCAGCCGTTACCAAGTGAGCTCGTTGTCGCACAGATTCTCCCAGCTCTCCCTTCACCCGAATGATTCGCCAGGGCTCCAAAGCCTTTTGCCCCGAACCTAAATCGGCAATGGTTCGGGCGGCAATGGCAAGGTAGAGTTCTTCACCAAGGGACAGGGCTGTTTGGGAATGATCTAGGCAATACCAGGTGAGTTTTTTTTCCCGTAAATCGGGACGAGCAAGCCACAAGGCAA
>JAGBXW010000034.1 GCA_017629095.1 Treponema sp.
GGAGTTAATCAGCAGCAAAATCAATGCGATACAGATGCCCGCCACCGCAAAGGGAAAGAGGGTGCTCTTGAACACGGGATATTTTCTCAGCAGGTTGGAACCGTTGGTAATGGCTCCCAATTTGTCCCACTGGAAGATTGCGCGAATAATTTCTGCAAAGCCCAAGGTGGCAATGGCAAGATAGTCACTTTTCAGCTTGAGCACTGGCAAACCAATAAGGAATGCAAAGAGGGCGGCGGCACAACCTGCCAAAATCATGGCCACAGGAAAAGGTAGTGTAAACTGAATGATTCCGCCGTCGTAGTACTGGTAAACAGCTGCGCGCTGGTCTTGGGGAATGGTAAAGATTGCGTAGGTATAGGCTCCAATCAACATGAATCCTGCCTGGCCTAGGGAGAATAGGCCAGTAAAGCCATTTAACAGGTTCATGGATACGGCTACCAGTGCGTAGATGGCACCTTTTTTTAACACCGTAAAAAGCATGGAGGTTCTGGGAAGAATTTGCTCCAACACTGCAATGACAATGAACAGCAGGGCTAAAAGGATAAAGCCGATGATGAGATTCTTCTTATTATTAGTCTTTGTTAGGGTATTCAACTGTAGCCTCCTTATACCTTGTCCGTGGTTTTTTCGCCAAAGAGGCCAGTGGGCATAAACATCAGTACCCCAATCAACAGAACAAAGGTAAAGGCGTCACTAAAGGTGGTCCAGCCTAAGCCCTTGATGATGTTTTCGCAAATACCGATGATAAAGGCTCCGATGACGGCACCGGGAATAGAGCCGATTCCACCAAAAACCGCAGCCACAAAGGCTTTTAGTCCAGGCATAGCTCCTGCTGTGGGCGTAACACCTGTGTAATTGGAAAAAAACAAGATGGAACCAATGGCTGCCAAAAAGGAACCAATGATAAAGGTGGTGCTGATAACTGAATTCAGCTTGATTCCCATAAGCTCTGCAGTTTCAAAGTCTCTGGAAACAGCTCGCATTGCCATACCGATTTTTGTGTGCTTAATCAAAAACACGAGAGTAAGCACCAAAAGGATGGTTAAAAATGGCGTAATAATGGTAACACGTTTTGTCATGGCTCCCATGATGCTCACTGTATCAGAAATCCATGGGATGGAAGGGTAATACTGAGTCAAACCACCTGTTACGTAGAGGGCCAGATTTTGCAAAAGATATGACATACCGATTGCAGAAATCATAATGGACATACGTGGGGCGTTTCGTAAAGGTTTATATGCAATCCGCTCCACTGCAAATCCTAAGATTACAGTAAAAATTATAGTTAAAGGAATAGAAATAAATAAGGGCAACACTGAATGGGCGTAAATCAAAATCAGTCCTGCTGCCATAAATACGTCTCCGTGGGCAAAGTTAATGAGACGCAAAATACCGTATACCATGGTATACCCAATGGCAATGAGGGCGTACTGTCCTCCGGTAGAAATGCCCGCTAAAAGATAAGGTAAATTCTTTGTAACAAAATCCATGAAAAAGTCCTTAAAAAGATTTTTAAATTTGAGGTTGCCTAAAACCTTAGACAACCTCAATTTAGAAAAGTCTTATTTTACTGACTGAACAGCAATAAAGTCCCACTTACCAGTTTCGTTGTTTACCTGCTTAACATAGGCAACATCACGCTTTGCATCACCAATTTCGTTAAACTCGATAAGTCCAGAAACACCTGTGTAGCTTACCCCTGGCAATGCAGATTGAACGTCAGATCCCTTTGTGGAACCAGCAGCCTTCAAGGCTTCCAAGGCTACGTAGTAAGCGTCGAATCCCATGGCAGACACAGCAGAAATCTCATCATTTCCACCGTTGTTTGTCTTGGCGGTGGCGTTAGTGTTGATGTAGTTTCTGAATCCGTCAACAAATTCCAATACCTGAGGCTCCTGGCTTCCTTCTACGAAGAAGGTTGTAACGTAAATCTTTACGTTTGTGTCCTTTGCAGCAGCCAAAACTACGTTGGAATCCCAAGTGTCACCAGCCAAAATAGGAATTTCCATACCTTGGGTGTTAGCCTGCTCAATAATCAAGCCAGCTGCTTCGATGGAAACAGGAGAGAAGAATACATCTGCTCCCTGATTCTTTGCGTTGGCAACGTATGCAGCAAAGTCACTAGTTCCTTCGGGGAAGGTTTCAAATACAACTTCTCCACCAAGGGCTTCAAAGGCTTCAATAAAGTAGTTTACCAAACCAACGGAGTAGTCGTCACCCAGCTTTGCCAAGCAATATGCCTTTTTTGCAGCAAAGTTTTCTGTAGCAAAGTTTGCCAGAACAGTTCCCTGGAAGGGATCCAAGAAGCAGATGCGGAAGTAGTGGTCATTGCCCAAAGTTACCTGTGGGTTAGTACAGGTGATTCCAATAGCGGGAATCCCAGCGTTTGCAAAGGTGTCGCTGGCAGCAATGGATACACCAGAACCATAAGAACCAACTACAAGAGAAACTCCCTTACTTACCAATTCTGAAGCAGCTGTTACAGCCTTGTCGTTGGAAGATTCGTTGTCTACAATCTCCAGCTGAACCTTGTACTCAGTGTCACCAATCATAACAGTGGGAGTTACTGTGTTTGCATACTGAACACCCAATGTTTCCTGCTTTCCTCCAGCACCGTTATCTCCAGAAGCTGGTTCGTATACACCAATTTTTACGACAGGTGTCTTATCGTTGCTACAGCCTACGAAAAGCATGGCCAATGCAGCAAAAACTAATGAAATTTTTTTCATTATTCCTCCAAAAATGATTTAAAAAAAGTTAGCCTATTATAACAGTTTTAAGGTACTTTGTAAATTTTAGGAGGGAAAATTTATGTGAGTTTGATGAAAATGCGGTAAAATCAACTACTTTCCACCAGCACCATGGGTAATAGTATATTGCCTATATCGTTATTTTTATATAAATTTAAATATATAAAAAATATATCTAAATATATTATTTAGGAGGTAAATTTATGCTTCGTAAGTTAAAAATTTTTGGAATTATTGTGCTAGGGATTTGTTTATTTTCTTGTTCCATGGAAAGTGTTCTCCCTTCAGTTACCCCTCCTATACCTGTAGATATTTCTCAGGAGGGAGTTTCACAGGATAGTGTCGCAACACCTCCAGAAAAAATGTCGCCACAACTTGAGGTGGAGGGAGAGAAAACATCTCAAGAAGTTCCTGATGTACAAGACGAGAACGTGGTGCAGACGGAGCAGCCTAAAGAAAATCTTTCTGCTGAGACAGCAACGGACAAGGTAATTTTTCCTTCTTGGTATAGTGAAGCGGATATCAAGGTTCATTATCAGACCATGGAAGAAGCCGTTGAAAATTCAGTGGTTTATCTTATTAACAAGGATAGTTCCACTTGGTATTATTACAACAGGATAAAAGAAGATAGGTCTAGGCCTTATCGTAAGGTTGCTTATGAAATTGCAATGAAAATGATTTGTAATGGAGCATTTTTACCTGGGTATGAATATCCTTCATATCACAGTATTGGAGACAGTCTTGCTATTTCAGAGTTTCCTAAGGACTCTTTGTGGCGTGCTATACAGGATATTTGGAATGCGATTCTCTGGGATCATCCTGAATTTTTCTATCTTGGTTTAAGTCCCTCTGGATGTGATGTAGCGGACAATGAAACGGGGATGAAGGGTATAGCATTTTACAAGCAGCGAGAGTATAGCTTGGAGCAGCTAAGACAGGATGAGCAAACGGCATTACAGCATGCACAGGAATTATTGGTTAACTTTGATTATACTTTGTCAACTGATGAGCAACTGAAATCTTTGTTTGATATTATTTGTAGCAATGTATCGTATTTCTATGATCATAATGAAGACCGCTTGCAAGTATATAGTGCATGGGGAGGGTTGGTAAATAAATACACTTGTTGTCTTGGGTATTCCCTTGCTTATCAATACTTAGCGTACCTTGCAAATGTAGATGCCGTTGTTTTTACTGTTTCTGGGTTGAATGGAGATCATGCGTGGAATTATATACAAACTTCTCAAGGTTTTCAGCCAGTAGACAGTACCGTTGGCTCAGTGTATGAGACCGCTGGGTGGCTTAAAGAAGCTGGTGGGTTATCGAAAATATCTAAAGAATATCATCCCTGTGATGAAATAGTTCAACGGATATTTTAGCACAAAGGTATATTGCGTGTCCTTAGAACGTGGTGTAGCCTTCGTGGGAGTAGTTGTGGTCAATGATAATTTTACTTCAGTTAGCTTCAGAGAATTCACATCCAAGGATATTATTATCATGATAGTATAAATATTTTTTTTATATATTTTGTTCCAAATAGCTTTAGGAGGTAGATGTATGCTTAGTAAGTTTAAAAAATCAGTTTTTGGAATTGGTATACTGGGAGTTTGTTTATTTTCCTGTTCTATGGAAAGTGTTCTCCCTTCAGTTACTCCTCCTATACCTGTAGATATTTCTCAGGAGGGAGTTTCACAGGATAGTGTCGCAATACCTCCAGAAAAAATGTCGCCACAACTTGAGGTGGAGGGAGAGAAAACATCTCAAGAAGTTCCTGATGTACAAGACGAGAACGTGGTACAGACGGAGCAGCCTAAAGAAAATCTTTCTGCTGAGACAGCAACGGACAAGGTAATTTTTCCTTCTTGGTATAGTGAAGCTGATATCCGAGTTCATTATCAAACCATGGAAGAGGCTGTTGAAAATTCAGTGGTGTACCTTATTAATAAGGATATTTCATCTTGGTATTATTACAATAAGATGAAAGAGGATAGGTTCAGACCCTATCGTAAGGTGGCCTATGAAATTGCGATAAAAATGATTTGTAATGGGGCATTTTTACCAGGGTATGAATATCCTACTTATCATATTACAGATCCTTCCGTCCAATTCCCCGGTGATTCTTTAATGACGGCCCTTCAGGATGTTTGGAGAGCAGTTCTTTATGATCATCCAGAATTCTTTTACTTAACCACACGGCCTTCTGGATGCGATGTACTAGACCATGAAACGGGAATTAAGGCAGTGGAATTTTACAAACAAAAAGATTCCAGTCTTGAAATGCTACAACAGGAAGAGCAGGAACTTCTTGCAGCTGCACAACAGATGTTGAAGAGACTTGATACGAGTCTCAGTACTGATCAGCAATTAGATAAGTTGTTTGACATTATTGTGGACGAAGTAAGTTATTTCCATAATGATAATGGAGATCAGCGGCAGGTTTTCACGGCTTGGGGTGGAATTGTTGACAAAAAGACCTGTTGTCAAGGGTATTCCCTTGCTTATCAGTATCTAGCTTATTTAGCTGGTATAGATGCCACTGTCTTTACAGTATATGGTATGAACGGGACACATGCTTGGAACTATATCCAAACTTCCAATGGACTGATTCCAATAGACACAACGTGGAATACCTGGAACCAGTTCAAATCTCTGTATGAAATTTCTTGGGACTACGTTCCTTGGTAATAAAATCCCACCTGTATAGCGTACAGGTGGGATTTTTTGTTAAGAGGAAAATGGTGTATTCCCTATTACTCCTCACTCCACCAGCATTGCGGAGCCGCGGTGAATGAGGGGGATTATCTTTCTTGATGGTAATGGGTGCCACACTGCACAATGTAGAGTTTGTCTTCATTGGTTGTGTATACGAGACGATTGGCAGAATCTATACGCCGGCTCCAATAACCTGTTAATTCATGTTTCAAAGGTTCTGGCTGACCTCTCCCCTTATCCTTTCCATTACGCTCAATATCTTTGATAAGTTCATGGACTATTTTTATCAGTTTATGCTGGTGATTGAGGAAAAAATTGCAGTAATCCTTCCAAGCCACATCTGCCCAAATTTTTATCACTGAGGAATCTCCTTGAGCTCATGTATTTGTCCCTTCCCACCTTCAATCTGGGCAATGGCTTGTCGTAGTACGTGCATATTTTCTTCGGAATAAATGTAGGGATCATCCGCAGCTTTAAGTGCAAAGGGCATACCATTTTCTCTGATAGTTGCCTTTACAAAGGCTGTGATTGCAGTGGACACATTCAGTCCCATGGAGTTGCAGATAGTTTCAAATAAAGTCTTGTCTGTATTTTCTATTTTTGCAGAAATTGTAGTCATAGTTAATACCTCTTACTACAATTTACTACAATCGGTTGCATTCGTCAATGTCACCCCCTCACTCCACCCACACTGTGTGACAGAGGGGAGTGGGGTGGGGAACTTTATGTTTTAAGTTTCTGGTGTCATGAGGCTACACTTGGGCCGTGTCAAAGATGTAGCAGCTTTGACTTCAATCATGATATCCTTTGATTCTGCTGTAATTTCTAAAGCATCACCCATGGCTCCTATGGGGAGTTTTGAGGTAATGGTATGTTTTCCGTTTTTAACAATAATCATAGGATCCTCTTTTTTTGATATAGGGAACATATATACTCCGTCATCAACATATACGAGAACATCTCCAGCATACAATCCCGCACGTGTGAAAATTATGCGAGTTTCATCGTCTGCTATTGTTGCATACTGATTGACAGTACTTGGAATAATTGCAAACTTTCCTGTCAGAAGAAATTGATTTGTGTTTGCGTCTACTCGATAGGTCCAGCCTGTTTTTGCCTCGAATGTTAAAGTTATATCATATTTCCAGTATCGTGCAGTACCAGTATTTAGATTAAAGTCACAAACTAAGACATGATTTCCAGGTGGTATAGCAATGGTAGAATTATTGTACCATTTAACTTTTTCTCCATCAAACGTTTTGACTTTCATGTTACTGTCAATGTAAAGGTAGGCTTGCTGTTCTACAGGAATTGTTTCGTCATGGGTGACTTTGGGTTTTGTTATAGAAGCAAAAGTTTGACATCCAGATAAAACAATAATGGCTGAAAATAAAACCATCAACGGTAAAATTTTTTTCATAAAATTTCCTTTCGTAAGAGGTGTGATATCAAAATGATAATCAGAATTTGCTTTCTTCGTCAAGCCTTACTCCACCCACACTGCGGGGCAACCGTGAATGGGGGGGATTAGATTTTTAAAAGAAGGGTATCCTCCATTGGGGCATCTTTGGAACAGGCTCGTATTTCCAAACCCATACCAAGACTGTCTAGGTAATCAATTAGGGTGGAAAGCTTTATATCCTTTCTTTTTTCGATTTTGGAAACAGAAGATTGATTAAAATGCAACATTTCTAATTGTTTTATATTTAGTTCTTCTCGTAATTTTGCTAAACGGAGGGTAAAGATTTCTTGCTCAGCTTTTATACGTGCCCTTTTTATGGATTCTGGCGACATTGCGGATTCCATCATTTTGATTGCATCTTTCATTTTAAATCCTCCTTTTCATGTTGTGTAATAATTGACTCTGCAATAGAGATTAAATCTTTGTAGAATTTATCTTGATTCCTTCCCTTTTTATCTCCACCTATGAGGAGATATGCTTTTCGTAAAGGGTCAAAATAATAAACTACCCTCAGCACTTGATTTTGGGTTTGCGTCCTCAGTTCTTTCAAATTACTGATTTTGCTAGAACCCTTTAAAGTGTCTGCATATGGTCGTCCAAGATTTGGTCCAAATTCTTGGAGTAATAAAACCCTTTGGAATACGGCTTCTTTACCAGCTTCATCAAGATTAAGAAACCAAGATTGATATTCTTCAGAGTAATCTATCTCCCACATAATGTATTATATTCACTTAAATGAATATTTGTCAATAAAATACTTTCCCGTCACCCCTCACTCCACCCACATTGCGGGACAGAGAGGGGGTAGGAATTTAGGCTATTTGCTTGCAGTGAGGAATCTTTGCCAAGTCGTCAGCAAGTTTGTCTTGGGCTTCTCGTAAATCCAGCTCATTTTGCATATTGATCCAGAATCGGGAGCTGGTACCAAAATATTTTGCAAGGCGCAGGGCCATTTCCACCGTAACCTTCCTTTTACCATGGACGAGGTCGAGGATGGAACTTGTAGAAACTCCCAAATCCTTGGAAAGTCTGTAGGGTGTGATTCCTAAAGGTATAAGGAATTCTTCAAGTAAAATCTCTCCCACTGTGGGCAGGATGATTGTATCATCGATTGTATCATCGATTGTATCATCAGTCATGCTTGTTCTCCTGTTAATGATAATCCGTGATTTTCACATCACAGGCTTCTCCATTGTAAAACTTAAATTGTATTCTCCATTGATTGTTGATTCGTATGGAACAATAGCCTGAAAGATTGCCAATGAGATGCTCAAACCTATTCCCTGGAGGAATCTTCAGGTCATCCTCATTTTCCGCAGAATGAATGATAAGCAACTTTGTAAATGCCCGTCTTTGAATTTCTGGAGGGATTTTAGCGGATTTTTTCCCTTGCCAGATTTTTTCTGTTTCGGAATCTACAAAGTTCACAATCATACTCTAAGTATATTCCATACAGATATATCTGTCAACAAGATATATCTGTAATAGAAATAGTTCTGTCACCCCTCACTCCACCCACACTGCGGGGCAGCGGTGAATGGGATGGGTAAAAATCTGGAAGTTGCGATTGTACACCTGCTGCAGATTTTCTGGTGTCATCACTTGCTGGGGACTGCCCAGAAGGAGCTGGGGGGTATGGGTCTGGTTCTCGTTAAAACTGTTCCAAGGGCGTAGTAATGCTAGGGTTTTGGCAAAGGCGGCGGCTAGGTTAATGTCGTGGATAGACATAAGGACGGCAGTTCCCTGCTGTTGTGCTAGCTCCTTGGTGGCTTGCAAAAGATCGTGTCGCAGTGCAAGGTCCAGGTTGGCAGCAGGTTCGTCTAGAAGCAGGACTTTTGGCTGCTGACAAAAGGAGCGGGCAATGCGGACTCGCTGGAATTCTCCTCCAGAAAGACTGTGAATTTTTCTATTTAATAGGTGGTTCAGCTGGAGTTGATTTGCCGCTTGGTGGGCAATCTCTCTGTCCTGTTGAGAGTAGATGCCAGTAAATCCCGTGTGGCAGTAGCGGCCAGTGAGAATCACATCCTGTACGGTGAAATTCCACAGGTTTGCTTCTGTTTGACTCATGTAGGAAATGATTTTTGCCCGCTGCTTTGATTTGAGCTGATGCAGGTGGCAACCCTCCAGCAGGATGGAACCTGTGGTGGTGAGTTTGTGGCGACCAAGTCCTGCTAACAGGCTCATGAGTGTGGATTTCCCACAGCCGTTGGGACCACTGAGACAGATAAAATCCCCCGCCTTCATGGAAAAGCTGATATTTTCCAGAACCTGATGCTTTCCATACCAAGCAGAAAGCTCTTTTACTTGTACCAATTCCCTTTCTTTGCTTGAAGAAAAAACTTGTGCCGTGTTGCAAGAAATCTTCTTATTCATAACTTTCTCCCTTGGCTGCAAGAAGGAGGAAAACAAAAAAAGGAGCCCCAGCCAAAGAGGTTACCAATCCCACAGGAATTTCAGCTGGTGGAATGGCTGTTCGTGCAATGAGGTCTGCAAGGATGACAAAGCTGGCTCCAAAAAGAATGCTGGCTGGAATCAGTAGCTGGTGGCGAGGGCTGTAGAGTCGCCGCAAAAGATGGGGTACAATCAATCCCACAAAGCCAATGGTTCCTCCTGTACAAACTGCAGCGGCGGCAGCAAGAGAGCCTGCTCCCAGTACTAAAAACTTTGTCGTGGCAAGGTTTAATCCCAGGGCTTGAGCTGAGGTTTCGCCACCTCCCAAAAGATCTAAATTTCGAGGACACAGGCACAGCAGGATAAGAGCAATAATTGCTACTGGTAAAATGAACTGTAATTCATTCCAGCCTTTGCCGTTAAAGCTACCCAGCGTCCACACAAAAATCTTGTATAATTCCCGATCCTTCAGCAATACCAGTAGGGAGGTGAGGGCAGAAAAAAAGGCGGAGGCGGCAGTTCCGGTGAGAATGATGATGGTGGTGCCAGTGTATTTGCCGTGAAGACGTGAGGCTCCAAAAACTATGAGGGCTGCAGCTAAGGCTCCACCAAAGGCAAAGAGGGGCGTTGCAAAGTTTGCAGAAAGGAGGGCAGAAAAAACTGCTCCCAGGGCGGCTCCCGAAGAAATCCCCATAATGCCTGAATCTGCCAGTGGATTTCGGAAAAAGCCTTGAAACACCGCTCCTGAGCCTGCCAGTAAACCGCCACAGAGGGCCGCCAAGAAGGTGCGTGGCAGACGGATTTGTTGAATAATGGTGGTAGAAAAGGAGGTTGAATCAGTGTGAGTGTTTGGGAACAAGGCGGCCATAACTTCTTTCACAGAAAAAGTTTCTGTACCAAAGGCCACTCCCAGAAAAAGACTTGCTATCAGCACTATACTGCCTAATCCAAAGGCAAGAAAATTTTTCACTGGGCTGTCTCAAAAGCTGAAGTATGACTGGTAATCAATCGGGCCAGCTCCAGTGCCATTTCTCCAACTCGTGGGCCAGGGCGGGAGAAAAGGTCGCTATCTACCGGGAAGATTCTGCCGTGAACTACAGCCGGAAGCTTTTGCCAACCAGTTCTGCTGGCAATAGCTTTTGCTCCGGCTTCTCCTTGGAAATTATAGTCAGGAAAAAAGATAAAATCTGGTTGGCCTGCAATGATGCCCTCTTCGTTTACCTGAGGATAGGCTTGAGCTAGGGTGCCAAAGATATTTTCCAAGCCCATGGATTCTAGTAAGTCGGTAATAAAAGAATCTTGTCCAGGAGAAAAATAGGGAGCGGCAGCCACTTCCCAGTAGGCCTTTTTGCCAGCATTTTGTTGGGATACTTCCATTGCTGCAACGAGCCGTTGGGCTTCTGTTAACTGAGATTTAATTTTTGCTATGAGCTGTTGTGCATCTGTCTGGTGGCCAGTGAGCTCTCCCAGCTGAACAACTTCTTCGTAAATCTGGTCTAGCTTTTGGGCAGTTGAAAGGAACACCTTGATTCCCAGGGCCTCCAGAGGCTGAATCAAGTGGTTGTGCATCACGTCTGCAATACATACTAAGTCAGGTTGAAAAGCCACAATTCGCTCTAAACTGATGGTTTTACCGTCAAAGCCTCCCACAGAGGGAACGGCTTGGGTTTCTGGAGGCCAGTTGCAAAAATCTGTGCGGGCTACCAGCTGATTTTGGGCATTTAGGGCAAAGAGCATTTCCGTAGTGGATGGAACCAGGGAAACTATTCGTTGGGAAGCAGTTTGTCCCTGATGGTTTTGTACTGAATCTATGGGCTTGTTTTGAACATCCTTTTGTCCAAAGGAAAAGACTGGTACAAGAAGGGTAAAAGCCACGAGGCCTGCAATAAGAAATCTTTTCATGACAAGTACTGTAGCACATTTTCTTTTTCGTTGCACTAAGCGAATAAAACCTGTATTATTTACCTATGAAAATCATTGATATATTAAAATCGGGGCGGCCAACTCTGTCTTATGAGGTTTTCCCTCCTAAAACTGATGCTGCCTACGAACCATTACTAGAAAATGTGCGGGAAATTGCCGCCCTTCATCCTGATTTTATGAGTGTTACCTACGGTGCAGGTGGGGGAACAAGTGAATATACAGTGGCTATTGCTGATGCCATTCAGATGGAATTCCAGGTTCCTGCCTTGGCTCATTTTACCTGTGTGTCCTCTAACCGAGCTACCATTCAGGCTCAGCTGAAAAAAATCAAGGATGCTGGTATTGAAAACGTGCTGGCTTTGCGGGGAGACCTTCCCGAAGGAACTGACTGGTCCAAGGCTGAATTCAAGTATGCCAGCGATTTGGTGGAAATTATTCGTGAGGCTGGGGATTTTTGTATTGGTGGTGCTTGCTATCCAGAAGGTCACACAGAATCTGCCAATTCTCGTGAGGATATCTTGAACTTGAAAAAGAAGGTGGATGCTGGTTGTCAGTTTTTAACCACTCAGATGTTCTTTGACAACAACATCCTCTATAATTTCTTGTACAAGATTCGTGAACAGGGAATTACTGTGCCTGTGGTAGCTGGAATTATGCCTGTGACCAACGGCAAGCAGATTGCCCGCATTTGTAAGCTTTCTGGAACGTATCTACCTGCTCGATTCAAGGCCATTGTGGACAAGTTCGGCGACGACCCCAAGGCCATGACCCAGGCGGGCATTGCCTATGCCACGGACCAAATCATTGACTTGATTGCCAACGGAGTAAACGGAATCCACGTGTATTCCATGAATAAGCCAGAGGTTGCCCGCCAGATTCAGGCAAACCTGTCTCACATTGTGGGGCC
>JAGBXW010000035.1 GCA_017629095.1 Treponema sp.
CCCCGTGAGTACTTCCCGAAACAAAACCATTACCCTCACTGATGAGGAGCGGAGCTTCTATCACTCCCAGCTACTGGAGCCCCATGAAAACACAGACAAGATACCTTTTCCCCTGACTCAGCTGCAGGATAAGATTCTCCACGGTGACCTGTTACAGCTCATGGATTGTTTGCCTCCATCCTGTGTTGACTTATTGATTCTCGATCCTCCCTACAACATGGCCAAGAATTTTGCTGGCATGAAGTTCTCTTCCTTGAGCGATGAGGAATATCTTGATTACCTAGAAAGCTGGTTCCCCTCAGTTTTTCGTTGTCTCAAGCCCACTGGCTCCATTTATTTATGTGGCGACTGGAAGAATTCTGCCTGCTTGTATTTTCTGCTGAAAAAATACGCCATTGTACGAAACCGCATCGTGTGGCAGCGAGAAAAGGGCAGGGGAGCCAAGGCCAACTGGAAGAATGCTTGCGAGGATATTTGGTTTGCCACCTGTAGTCAGGACTTTTACTTTGATGTGGAATCAGTCAAGCAAAAGCGGCGGGTACTGGCTCCCTATCGTCAGGAAGGAAAGCCCAAAGACTGGGAAGAAACTGAGGAAGGCCGCTTTCGTCTCACCTATCCTGGTAACTTTTGGGATGATATTTCCGTTCCCTACTGGTCCATGCCAGAGAACACGGAACATCCTACTCAAAAACCAGAAAAGCTTATTGCCAAATTGATTCTTGCCAGCTGTCCGTCAGATGGGCTCGTGCTGGATCCCTTCCTTGGCTCTGGAACATGTGCCGTGGTGGCAAAAAAACTGGGACGTCACTTTATTGGTGTGGAACAAAACCTTGAATACTGTCTCCTAGCTCAAAAACGCCTTGCTCGAGCAGAGGAAAATCCCTCTATCCAAGGCTACACCGACGGCGTCTTCTGGGAACGAAACACCGCTTTATTGCAGAAAAGTGTTTCGTCTCGGAACACAGCTTTATTGCAGAAAAGTGCTTCGTCCCGGAACACCGCTACTTCGGAGGTGGAGAATTTGTTTGATAAGGATAACTCCTAGTCGCCTAGCTCTCGTTTTTTCAATATCAGTCTTCGGCCCTGCTTTCCCACCTGTTCCACTAAGCCCATTTTCCGCAATACCCACAGCATTCGTGGTATATTCCGACCCTTCAGCACATTGCTGGCCTCCTTTATGGTAAAGGTTTCCGGTAATTCTTGGGGCAAAAGAGCAAGATAATCCTCTGCAGAAGCAAATTGGTGGGTGGCATGGATTGTCTCCAAGCTCTTGTCCTCCTTATACCAGTCTCGCTTGAACCGCCTGCTTTTGTTGGCTAGCTGAACAGGGGCATCCTCCTTTATTCTGTGTTCTATTACAGAAACCTCCAATACCTCCAGAATAAAATTCTTGTCAAGGAGATAGGGAAAGAGAGCCGTGAGCTCTGAAAACATATCCAAAAGACATTGTTTTTTGGGGCTTTTCCTACAGGACACCAAGATTCCGTCTTTTTTCCTCGTCTCAATAGTTTTTCTCACCACCAAAGGATACACCACCTTTACCTTGTAGTGGGGTAACAGCAAACCGAGCTTCCCATGAAGTTTGGAAAGGCTTCCTGTCTGAATCTCGATGATACTTCCGTCCCTAGTTACAATATCGCAGATTTTTCCTGCCACTTCTTGTTCCACCATTCCTTGGCTATCTGCTGCATAGAGGTTTTTGAGAGTCTTGTGAAGCCGAGATTCAGCGTAGGTATTGATCATAATAAGACTATATAAGTGTATAGATAAAAAGTAAAGTCCTTTTTTTAGTTTTGAATGAAATCCCATAAAAGGTCATTGACAGGTGATTTTTTTTGATTAAAATGTAAATAGGTGGGAAAAAAACGGAAATTGTGGGAAATTGTGGATGGATTTACTTACTGGTGAGTTCCGCAATACCTTGGATGAAAAGGGGCGGATACCCTTTCCAGCCAGATTGCGGCGGGAACTTACAGAAGATACGCTCATCATCACTCAATCTGTAGACCGCTGCTTGTGGTTGTTTACTCTCGAAGAGTGGAAAAATTTCTCATCAAAACTTATGAGTGCAGCTTCTCCCTTTAGTGGGAGGGATCGCTCTGTAGTTCGTCGTCTTATTGCACCGGCACAAACGGTGGAGTTCGACAAGGGTGGGCGGATCAGTATTCCCCAAAGTTTAAGGGAGTATGCCAGCCTATCAAAGGAATGCATCTTTTTAGGAATCAATAAGTATATTGAGTTGTGGGATGCTGACATGTACAAGGCGTATCTGGAAGAAAGTGAAAGTTCTTTCCGAGAAGCAACAGAAGGGCTTGGCGCCATCTGCCTATAGGAGTAAGTCTTGGATAATGCAACTTGTCAGACTATTGTCCACACCCCGGTGTTGTTACAGGAGTGTCTTCACTATTTGTCTCCAGAAGGAGAGCCCTTTAGTGAAAGTGCATTCTTAATTGATTCCACCTTAGGTGAAGGTGGTCATTCCAACGGTTTTTTGAAGACCTATCCTAACTTGCGGGTGCTGGGGTTGGATGCTGATGCAAATATTCAGGCAAAGGCACGCTGGCGGTTGGCTTGTTATGGAAATCGAATGGATTTTCATCTCGGTTGGTTCAATGATTTTTATCAGGACTTCGATTTTTCTGCTGAAAATCCTCGTCCCAATCTTATTCTTTTTGACCTGGGGATTTCTGTATTTCATTACGAGGAGTCTGGCCGGGGCTTTTCTTTCAGAAAGGATGAGCCACTAGATATGAGGCTCAATTCAAATGCTGGGCCTTCCGCAGCTGATGTGGTTAACAATTGGTCGGAGCAAAAACTTGCAGATATAATCTATCTGTATGGAGAGGAGCGGTATAGTCGCAGAATCGCAGCGGCTGTTGTGGCAGCCCGTAGTAGTTCACGGATTGAATCTTCTGCGGATTTGGCAGAGCTTATTTATAGCGTGGTGCCAGCTGCTTACCGTCATGGTCATTTGCATCCTGCCACCAGAACCTTTCAGGCTTTGCGGATTGTAGTCAATGGGGAGTTGAACCGTCTGCCACAGGTGCTTCCTGCAGCTTTTAAGGTGTTGCAGGTTGGTGGTAAGATGGGGGTTATCACCTTCCATTCTCTCGAAGACAGGATTGTAAAAAACTATTTTCGTAATTTGGGCAAGACCTGTGTTTGTCCGCCAGAGCAGCCGATATGTAAATGCGGTGGCTCTCCCCATGCACAGGTGTTGACGAGAAAGCCCGTGTTGCCCACCAAGGAAGAGGTGGAAGCCAATGGACCTTCTCGCAGTGCCAAGTTGCGGGTTATACGTAAGTTGAAAGAGCTTGATGTGGAGACGTCACGGATGATTTCTCCTATAGAAGAGTAAAACGGAGTTTACTATGAAAAGGAAAAGTGCATTGGCAAAAGGAGTTGCCATTTGCCTGCTGGCTGCCAGCATTCCTATTTTTCTAGCTGTGAACGGAATTCAATCTCGTCGATTTGCTGAATTACAAGGCGAAATCAGGAGATTAGAGCGTGAACAGGCTGAATTAGTGGAAGAGAACAAGACGTTGATTACTGGAATCAGTGTTCTTGCTGGAGCAGACAGAATCGAGGCCCTTGCCTCAGGTCAGCTCGGAATGCGCCCTGCTGAAAGTAGCGAAATCATCCGTGTAGAAATGGGTGGTCGTTAAATAAAGCTGGTGCAATCCATCTGGTTTGGTAGCTGGGGGGAAGCTATCAAAGGAAAAGGACTTTTGTCCGAACACTTTATGCAAAGATGGAGCAATCAGTTGGATTGCCCAGCGGGACAGTGTAGCAACTGTCTATAGCCACTGTTTTATATGGTGACTAACCTGTTATCTTGTTGTGGGAGCGTAAATAACAGTGAAACACATTGTGGGTGTGGAATCACCCAGAGGTGATGGATTTTGCAATTCTATGCAGTCCATCCCAAAAACATCATTATTATCTCTTACCGAACTCCTGGCTGCCACCGGCGGAACTCCTGTTCTGGGATGCCCAGAGAAAGATTTTTTCTTTGACTCTGTAGCAACAGACAGTCGCAGTGCCGTGGCAGGAGGAATGTTCATTCCTTTAGTTGGTGAATTTCAAGATGGTCATGGATATATTCCTGCTGCCTTGGAAAAAGGTGTTTCCGTTGTATTGGTAAATCGTGATTTTGCTGCTTCTTCTCTAGATCAGATAAGGGAATGGCATCGCTTATATCCTACAGTAACCTTTGTGGCGGTAGATCATACCATGTACGGCTTGCAAGCTGCCGCTGCAGCCTACGTAAAGAAATTTCCTCAGTTAATTCGTATTGGTATTACTGGTTCCAGTGGAAAAACTACTACAAAAGAAATATTAGCCTCTCTTTTGTCTACCCGCTTTGATGTGGTAATGAACAAGGGAAATTTAAATTCAGAAACAGGCTTGCCACTTTCTTGCTTTGAAATTCGCTCTCATCATCAGGTGGGTGTGTTTGAACTAGGCATGAATAGAAAGGGGGAGATGGCAGAAATTGCTGGTGTGCTTTCTCCTGCATTTGGAGTTATTACTAACATCGGAACTGCCCATATCGGGATTCTCGGCAGTAAAGATGGAATAGCACAGGAAAAAAAGCAAATTTTTTCAAATTTTGAAAAAGATTCTGTAGCCTTCATTCCGGCAATGGATTCCTACAAAGATTTCTTGAAAGAAGGGCTTGCAGGAAAGATTGTGGAATACGGGCCTGAAATGGTCAGTTCTGTTGCAGCTTTGGGGCTTGATGGTACGAGCTTTGATTACCAAGGGCTAACCATGAACTTGCCTTTGCCGGGACGAGCAAATTTTTATGATGCTTTGGCAGCCTTGGCGGTGGCCCAAGAGCTTGGCCTTACTCCAGAAGAAATGAAGCAGGGCTTGGCAAAGGTACAGCCTCTGTTTGGCCGCAGTCAAGTTCTTAAAGGTAATGTTACCTTTATTCAGGATTGCTACAATGCAAATCCCGACTCCATGGAAGCTGCCCTAGATTTTTTCTCAGACTTGGAGCTAGATTCTGGACGTAAGGTTTTAGTTATTGGAGATATGTTGGAGCTTGGTGTTGCCAGTGAGGAAGCTCACCGTGCAGCTGTATCCCAGGCCCAAAAAACAGGTTCCGCCTTGATGATTTTTCTAGGTGATGCCATGAGTGCCGCTGGAAATTCAGTGTGTAGTTCTGGATCTGAATCTGTGTTGTCACTAACTGGTAAGGGGCAGGATACTATTCAGAATGTTGTGGAAAAGCTTGCCTCTTTTCTGCAAGCTGGAGATGTGGTGCTTTTGAAAGGTTCCCGTGGCATGGGATTGGAGCGTATTACTGCTGCATTGCAACCTATTTTTCAGGGAGGCCAAGCATGAACGTAAAGAAGATTTTTGCAGAACGCCCCATGATAAAAGGAAATTATCTCGATACAGGATTGTTGGTGGCTATTATCCTCCTTTGGGGATTAGGGTTGCTGATTTTATATGTCTGTTCTGCAGAATACGGTGCAAAAGCCTTTTCAGATTCCCATTACTTTATTCAGCGGCAATTAATCATGTCGGGTCTAGGCCTTGTTGTGATGATTGTGTCTTTTCTTGTACCCCAGCATTTTATCCGTCGTTGTCTTCCCTTTATAATGGGAGGTACCTTTGTGTTATGCCTTCTTCCCTTTGTTCCTGGAATTGCCTCTCCCCGTAACGGAGCCCATCGTTGGATTGCTCTGCCATTTTTAGGTGATACCTTTCAGCCTTCAGAATTGGTGAAGATTGCCGTGGTACTGTTTATTTCCAATTGGTTTGACAAGTTTATAAAAACTCCAGAAGATAAATCTCGCAGTATTTTTCCACCTGTATTTGTCCTTTGTATTTTTTCTGGAATAGTTATGCTACAGGATGACTTTTCTACTTCTTTGTTGATTTTTGTCCTGGGTTTTCTCGTAATGTTTGTGGCAGGAGCTCGATTGGGAGGTCTCGTGCCCTTTCTTGTTTTGGCAGGGCTTGCAATGTTGCTGTTTGTATTTACCTCTACCTTCCGAGTAAATCGCCTTATTGCATTTATGAATCCTAATTTTGACACCCATGGTTCTAATTATCAAACGGTGAATGCCCGTACTGCAATTAGTGATGGAGGTTTTTTAGGCAATGGATTTGGAGAAGGCTTAGATAAAATTAATCTTGTGCCAGAAATTCAGACGGACTATATTTTTTCTGGCTGGGCTGAATCCATGGGATTTCTTGGAGTTCTGGGGTATTTTTTGCTTTTGGCTTTTTTTGCCTGGAGAGGTTATACTTTGATGATGGAGAGCAAGAGTAAGTTTTCCGCACTTTTGGCCTTTGGACTAACCAGTAGCATTCTCATGCAATCTTTAATGAATTGTGGTGTTGTTTGCGGTGTCTTGCCAGTAACAGGAATTACGTTGCCCTTCATATCATACGGAGGCTCGTCATTGTTGGTAACATGTTGTATGTGTGGTCTTTTGCTAAACGTATCTTATCATAATAGTATTGAAGAGATTGACGAAGTATAAGTAAGGGACTTTTGCATTAGAGAGCGAGGGGATTGTATGAGTGACAGCATGACATATTCAGACGTTAGGAATTTTATGGTAGACGGAGAGCAAAAGGTACGACGAGCAGATAGAAAATTTACAATTTTCAAATTCATTGTAGGGGTACTCTGCGTGCTGCTTTTAGTGGAAGTCATCTTGTATACCATGGTGATTCCATCAAAGGAGCCTGTAAAGATTTCTTTTACTGGTTTGCAGATGTATTCCCCAGAAGAAATGTATCGTATTCTCAACACTAATACAAACCAGACCTGGAGCAATTTTGATTCTGCTAAGGCTGCAGCTATTTTGGCTGATTGCCCTTGGATTGAATCTGTATCGGTAGAAAAGAAATTTCCCGATAGTGTATCCATTTCTGTCAAAGAGCGTATTCCCGTAGCTGCTACCTTGCTGAATATAAAAGGAAAAACCCTTCCTGTACAAATTGATGAATCTGGTGTATTATTTACTGCTAAGGCTGGTGCTTCTATTAGTCATCTTCCTCTAATTTCTGGTTTGCCAGTGGAACAGTTCACTGATGGAATGCGTTTGCCCAGCATTTACAGAAATTTTATTGGACAGTTGGCAAAGATTCAGCAATTACCACAAAAATACTTGGCCACAATTTCTGAAATACACATTAGTACGAAGGAATATGGTGGTTTTGACTTGATTTTGTACCCTGTTCACTCCCACACCAGAGTTCTTATGGATAGAACTTTTAGTGCGGATTCGTTACAATACATGGTAGTGGTTCTTGATGTGGTGAATTCCATTGGATCCAATATTTATGAAATTGACTTACGCTATGGGTCAGTTTCCTTTCGTACCAGGCCTCAGTAGCCTAGAGTAAGTGTTTAAATAGCTATTTCGGTAAAGGGCTCTTTGGAGGTTGTTTTGAGTGATGTTATTGTCGGTCTTGATATTGGTTCACACTTTATTAGGACAGTCATTGGCGAATTCATAGATAATAATACGTTTCAGGTGATAGGTATAGGTAAAGTACCTTCTCCTGGACTCCGTAATGGAACCATTGTTAATATTGAAGCTACCATGAATGCTATTAAGCAGTCGATTGAAGATGCTGAAATGGATTCTGGTTGTGAAGTTTCTTACTGTGTTCCTGCCATTGGTGGTGTCCAGATTAAAAGTTGGGATTCCAGTGGTATGGTGCAAGTTGCTGGGAGCAAGGGGATTACTCCAAGGGAAATCACGGAGCAAGATATGCATGGTGCCATTGAAATTGCCCGTTCTCTTCCTATTCCTCCTGACAGGCAGATTCTTCACGTGGTGCCTCGTTACTACAGTGTTGATAAGCAAGAACAGGTAAAAAATCCCAAGGATATGTTGGGTGTTAAGTTAGAGGTGGAAACCCATGTTATTACCGCTTCCTGTACTTCAGTAAAGAATATCCAGAACTGCATTGGCCGTGCTGGTTATAAGGCTGAATGCGTGATGCTTAAAACCTTGGCAGCTACAAAGGCTGTTATGACAAAGGATGAGCTGGAACTAGGGTCTATTCTTATCGACATGGGAAGTGGAACCACTGATGTACTTGTGCTTTTGGGTGGGGCTCCTATTTGCTCCTTGTCTATTCCTGTGGGAAGTTCCTTTATCACCAATGATATTGTTTATGTAAAAGGTATTGCCTACGATACGGCAGAAAATACCAAGCTGAAATATGGTTGTTGTTGGGAGCCCTTACTTGATGAGGATGAAGAGGTCGTTATCCCTGGAATTGGCGGGCGTGGGCCAGAAAGCCTTTCCCGCAGAGAGTTGTGCCAGATTATTCAAGCTCGTGTAGAAGAGATTTTTAATATGGTTCGTGTTGAAATCGTGCGGCAAACCAAGTTGACTCAGCTTTCAGGTAATGTAGTTTTAACTGGTGGTGGAGCCCAGCTTATGGGAGTAGTAGAGTTGGCCCAAAAGGTCTTTAAGACAACTGCTGTTCGTATTGGTACTCCAGGTAATTTTGGTGGAAAAACTGATATTTATCGTACTCCAGAATATGCTACAGTAATTGGGTTGTTGCTGGAGGGCAGTGAATCCCATCGTCGTATTGATACAAAGCGAAACAATAAATATAATGGGAAAGAAGAGCCAAAATCCAAGTCAGGTGGTTTGAATTGGCTTGGCAATATTTTCAAAGAATTTTTCTAATCTATATAGAGAGAAATGTTTGGGTTGGGAGGAGGAATATATGCTTGAAGGATTGTCAGTAGAAAGGGCAGAATCCATGATGAAACCTACTGTTATAAAAGTTATTGGTTGTGGTGGCGGTGGATCTAATGCTGTCAATGCAATGATTGCAAATGGTCTTACAAATGTTGATTTTATTGTTATTAATACAGATCTTCAAGCATTAGGTAAGTCATCAGCTAGACCTATTGGTATCGGTTCTAAAATTACTGGTGGACTTGGTGCTGGTGGTAAACCTTCCGTTGGTGAGGCCGCTGCCCGGGAAAGCGAAGACTTGATTAAAGAAGCCCTTCAAGGTGCAAACATGGTATTTGTTACTGCTGGAATGGGTGGAGGTACCGGTACTGGTGCAGCACCTGTTGTGGCAAAGGTTGCCAAAGAATTGGGTGCCCTGACGGTAGGTGTTGTTACAAAGCCTTTTGAGTTTGAAGGTAATGTGAGAAAAAAGAATGCTGAGGAGGGTATCCGAAAGCTTCACGAAGAGGTTGACTCTCTTATTGTTATTCCCAACGAAAATCTTCTCAAAATCATAGACAGACGAACTACTGTACAGCAGGCTTTTTTAAAGTCTGATGATGTTTTACGTCAGGGTGTACAGGGAATTTCTGATGTAATTACAAAGCCTGGTCTTATTAACTTGGACTTTAACGATGTTCGTACCACCATGGAAGGTAAGGGTGATGCCATTATGGGCATTGGTATTGGTTCTGGTGACAATCGTGCTACAGATGCTGCTTCTCAAGCTATTGATAACCCCTTGTTGGAAGATTCCCGCATAGATGGAGCAAAAAATATTCTTATCAACATTACCAGTGGAGAAGATTTCTCTTTGCTGGAAGTTGGAGAGATTGCCAATATTGTTAAGGCTGCTGCAGATCCCGATGTTCATGTTATTTATGGTCATGTTATAGATCCCGCTATGGAAGGGAATGTTTCTGTTACAGTTGTTGCTACAGGATTTCATGACACAGATCCTGTTCATGAGGTTGTGGCACCTGGACATACTACTAAGGTTGATTCAACTAAAACAATTCCTTTAGGTGAATTCGAGATACTGCAAAAAAGTACTATTCCAAGTCAACGAAGGGGTGTTCCCCAGGGTGCTGTGATGGGAACTGCGGAGGTGGCTCAAAAAACAGAATCTGTTCCACAGGTTCATAGTGGGTCACAGTATCAGCCACAAAGACATTCTAGTGCTGGAGGAATGCCTTCTGGAGCAGCTACAATAAATCAAACTCCACCAAGTATGCCAGCAGGTATGGCTACGGGAAATGGAATGCCTCCAGTGGGTCATAATCCTGGAAACCGTATTCCAGCTGGTGCTCCAGTTGCTTCTGGTGGTCATTTTACTGAAAATAATACCGTGGCACGCCCAAACAGTGGAGTTCCCACAGGTGGGTTCAATTTAGATGGATCTGGTTCAATTCCATCTCCTAATGATTTGAAGACACCTCCCTATTTGAGAAATCGAATTCAGCTGGGAGATTAATCTCCTTGAAGTCAACCAATTCCATTGCTTCAAAATCAGAAAACTCCTCTCCTGTTGGAGGGGAGTTACTTATTCGACGCTACTGTTCTCAATTATTGACCGTAGATAGAAAGTCTCGGTTAACGGCGGAGACCTATAAGCTGGCAGTGGAAGAATTTCTTTTGTGGTTGCAAAATACTTTTTCTTATACGGATTGCAGGGCTTGTCTTTCTGGGTTGGTGGTTCAAGATATTAACGACTACTTGATTTGGAGACGTACCCAAGATACGCAACAATTGACTGTGGCCAAGGATATTTCGGCCCTTCGTTCCTTTGGAAGCTTTTTGGTAGAAGAAGGTATTTGGCAGGAAAATCTTGTTCAGCTGGTGGAACGGCCTAAAATACAATGGGCTTTGCCACGGGTTTTGTCTGTAGAGCAGGTAGATTCTCTGCTGGCTGCCATCGATACCAGTGAGCCCTTAGGAATTCGAGATAGAGCCCTGTTTGAGCTAGTGTATTCCTGTGGTCTACGAATTAGCGAGGTGGCAGGGCTTTTGATGCGAAATGTGCATCTGCAGGAGCGAATGCTCATTGTATTGGGAAAGGGTAGTAAGGAGCGAGTGCTTCCTTTTGGGGATGCCGCTTATGAGTGGCTTTCTTTGTGGATTCGAGAAGGTCGTCCCGCCATTGTGGGAAGTAAACTGGTGGCAGAAGTTTTTGTAAATTATCGTGGTCAGCCACTGTCTCGTAAGGGAATTTGGAAGCGGTTCCAGGAGTTGGAGGCCTTGTCTGGTGTTACTGCCAAAGTGCATACCCTGCGCCATTCCTTTGCCACCCACCTTTTGTCTGGAGGTGCTGATTTGCGTTCCGTGCAGGAGCTTTTAGGTCATTCCGACCTTTCTACCACCCAAATATATACACATATTGAAAAGGATGAATTACATTTATATCATAAGGAATTTTTTCCGGAGGTTCAAAATGAAAAATAGATATGTTGCTTGCGTGACAAGCTTAATTGGAATTGCCCTGATGTTCTCCAGTTGTGGGGGAACGAATGCCAAGACAGTGAAGCGAATGCAGCAGTTGGAAGAAGGTGTTTCCAGCCCCACCACTGAGGCTGAATTAAAAGAAGCCATCCAGAAATACCAAGGTCGGGTGGAGGACATGGTTTTGGCAAACCAGCAGATTGGCATTTGGTACAAAATGCTTGGTTCCCGCTATCTTGACAACAAGATGTATGGCGAGGCATTGGAAGCTTTTAGAATGGCTACCACCTACTATCCTGCTAATCAGAATCTCTATTACTATGTGGCAGTTTGTGCGGGATATATGGCAAATCAAGCTTTGGATTATACTGCCTCTGGTTCCACTGCTCAAAAATTCAATTATCTTAAGCTGGCAGAGTCTGCCTATCTTGAAGCCTTAAAAATTGACTCCAAGTATGCCCGGGCCTTGTACGGTATTGGGGTATTGTATATCTTTGAGCTAGATGAACCTGGAAAGGCAATTCCTTATTTGGAATCTCTAGCCAACATAGAGGCCCGAAATGTGGATGGCCTGTTTTTGCTGGCTAATGCCTACTATCAGACCTTTGAGTTTGACAAGGCTATGGCGGTGTACGACAAGATTATTGCCACCACCACATCAAGTGAGAAGAAGACTCAAGCAGAGGCTAATAAACGCAAAGTTCTTGAAACAGCCTATGAGGGATGAGCTCCTTCCCTTGGCCCTTAGTGCCATGTATTTTTTGTCCTTTCGAGAAAAGTTGATTCTTGAGGAAAAACTTGACACTATTGGTGACCTTGCAGTACTTTCGATAGAAGATATTTCTTTTATTGTGGGAAGAAGAATTCGTTCCCGCTGGTGGAAGGGTGCTGAGTGCCAGAAACAGGCTGAGCAAAGCCAAAAGTTGATGGAAGTATATGGCATTCATAGTTTACTCCATCATCAGCTGGACTATCCTGCCATGGTGGCAGAGATTTTTGATCCACCATACATGCTTTTTTATCGGGGAAACATCCAATCGGTGCAAGAACCCTGTCTTTCTGTGGTGGGTACCCGTAAACCCACTCCAGCAGTTGCCAAGGCCACTTTTGATTTTTCCCAGGAAGCAGCAGCTGCTGGTTATACCGTGGTTTCTGGCCTTGCCTTTGGCATTGATGCTGCTGTGCATAAGGGAGCCTTGGCGGGGAAGGGAAAAACGGTGGCGGTGTTGCCCTGCGGTGCCGACAGTGTTGTGCCCTTGAGTCACAAGCGGTTGGCTACTGCCATGCTGGAACAAGGTGGTTGCCTCCTTTCCGAATATTTGCCAGGAGTGCCTGCAGAAAAATTTCGCTTTCCCCAGCGGAATAGAATTATTGCTGCTTTATCTCCTGTGACGGTGGTGGCTGCTGCTCCAGAAAAATCTGGTGCCTTAATTACCGCTGAATTTGCCTTGGAGCAGGGCAGGGATGTGTATCTTTTGGCAGCAGGATTGGCAGAATCATGTTGCAATCAAGGTATGGAAGCATATCGTCAGGATGGAGCTCCAGTTATCAGCTCCGTGGCAGAGTATGAAGCCTGCATTGCAGCCCTTCCTGGAAGTCCTTTGGAAATTGTTCAGGATGGTGGGAACGCTAGTGTTGGAAGAATTTCTGCCGAAACAAGATATTGTAGACAAGAGAAACAATTATTATTTTAGAGGTTGACATGGCTGAAACTAAGGCGACTGCCAAGAAGAAAGCAAAGAAATCAACGCTGGTGATTGTAGAGTCTCCAGCAAAGGCAAAGACAATAGAAAAATATCTTGGCACTGGGTATACCGTCAAGGCATCTATGGGCCATCTCATCGACCTTCCTAAGTCTCGCATGGCCATTGATGTAGATAATGGTTTTAATCCGGAATACATTACGGTTCGGGGACGGGCCAAACTGTTGCGTGAATTACAAAAAGATGCAAAAAATGCTGATGAAGTGCTGTTGGCAAGCGATAATGACCGAGAAGGAGAATCCATTGCTTGGCATTTACGTCAAGCCTTTGATGGAAAGACCAAGGCTCCCATCAAGCGAATTGTTTTTAACGAAATCACTCCCCAAGCAATTACCGAGGCTGTGACCGCTCCCTCCGACATTGATGAGGCTAAGGTAAATGCCCAGAAGGCTCGCCGTATTCTAGACCGATTGGTGGGCTACAATCTTTCGCCCCTGTTGTGGAAGAAGGTGAAAAACGGCCTTTCTGCAGGACGTGTTCAGTCTGTAGCTCTGAGATTGATTTGCGAGCGGGAAAAGGAAGTAGAAGATTTTATTCCAGAGGAATACTGGAGCCTAGATGCTGACTTTATCAAGGGAAAATCTAAATTCACTGCCCAACTGGTGCAATATCAGGAAAAAAAGCCGGATTTGCCCAACGAAAAATCGGTGCAAGAGATTATCAAGGAGATTGGTAACTCTGCGTGTACCGTGGTGGACATTAAGGCTACGGAAAAAACGGTACGTCCCAAGCCTCCCTTTACCACTTCCAAATTGCAGCAGGCGGCTGCTAATCGCTTGGGCTTTACCTCCCGCAAAACCATGCAGATTGCCCAGCAGTTGTACGAAGGTGTGAACATCGGTTCTACTCGTGTAGGTCTTATTACCTATATGCGTACTGACTCAGTGCGTATTTCCCAGACAGCCATTGATGACGTGCGGAAATGGTTGAAAGAGAATTTTCCCAATGAGCTACCAGAAAAGGCCATTGAATACACCGTGGGAAAAAAGGCTCAGGATGCCCACGAAGGTATCCGTCCAACCTACACCTCCTACACTCCCGATTCTGTGAAAGAATATCTTACCCGTGATCAATTGCGACTGTACACCATTATTTGGGAACGCTTTGTTTCCAGCCAGATGAACAATGCAAAAACCCGCACCACCAGTGTGGACATTCAGTCTGGTAGTGCCCTGTTCCGGGTTTCTGCCAGCAAGGTGGTGGACAAGGGGTTTTACAAGGTTATAAAGTTGCTTTCTTCCAAGGATGAGGTTTCCGGTTCCTTGCCGTCGTTAAAGGTGGGGGAGGAGCTTGATGCCCAGAAATTTTATCCTGAGCAGCACTTTACCCAGGGGCCAGCCCGTTATACAGATGCATCCATCGTTAAGACTTTGGAAGAAAAGGGGATTGGGCGCCCTTCTACCTATGCTCCCATTATTTCTGTGTTGCTGGACCGTTACTATGTTACCCGTAGCAACAAACAGCTTGTTCCTACTCCTCTGGGGCGGATGATTAACGACATTTTGGTAGAGTCCTTTCCAGAAGTGGTAAACGAGAATTTTACTGCACGGGTGGAAACTGAGCTTGATGAAATCGAAGAAGATAAGGTGCAGTGGTCAAAGATGCTGGGAGATTTTTTCTTCCCCTTCAGAGACAAGGTGGAAAATGTTATGGCCACCCACGAAAGCCTTAAGGGGTCCATGGACGAGCCCACTGATAAGATTTGTGACAAGTGTGGTCGCCACATGGTAAAAAAGCTCGGTCGATTCGGCTTTTTCTTGGCCTGTTCAGGCTTCCCAGAGTGCTACAGCACCCGCTCCATTCCCTTGGCTCGATGCCCCAGACCTGGTTGTACCGGAGAGATTGTGGCTCGAAAGACAAAGGGCCGTGGAAAGGAGTTCTATGGTTGTACCCATTATCCTGAATGCGACTTTATTAGCCACTTTAAGCCCATCGATGTGTATTGTCCCAAATGTGGCCAGTTCATGGTGGAAAAATACGACAAGAAAAACGGCAGTTACAAGGCCTGTATCAATCCCGATTGCGATTATCTCCACCTTGGAGAAAATCCCACTCCCATCATTGCCGAAGGTGAACTTGATTCATGAGTTCTTGTCCCGCCTGCCTCACTGATGCAATAGAAGAATTTCTCTCCTATCAACAGGGTGTTCGTTGTCTTTCTGCAAACACTTTGGCAGGCTATAGCAATGACTTGGGAAAGCTGACAACCTTGCTGGACGGACAGCGTCCCGTGGATTCAGTCACTAAGGAGGATTTACGGTATTGCATGGGAGAGTTAACCATGAAGGGTTCTGCAGCCTCTAGTGTCAATCGCTTTTTGGCTGCCGTTCGCTCTTTGTTTGCCTATTGCCGTCGCTTTGGATATATTGAAATAAATCCTGCTTTGGAAATCCACACGGTAAAACAACCTAAACAGTTGCCCAAGTTCATGACTCCATCAGAAGTTCAAGAACTTTGTGCCGCTCCAGAAAAAACTTCCTTGTTGTGGGAAGCTCGTGACAAGGCCCTATTCCAGATGTTTTATTCTTCAGGCTGCCGTGTTGCGGAGATGGCGGGCCTTACCTTGGAGGATTTTTCTCAGGACTTGAGTTCCGCCATGGTGCGGGGAAAGGGGGGAAAGGACCGCAGAGTTTTCTTTACACCAACTGCTTCCTCTGCATTGAAGGAATATCTTTCTCAGCGGCAGCAAAAGTTGCTCTGTTCAGGAATGGATACAGCCAAAGAACCTGTTCGCTCCTTGTTCTTGAACAATCAGGGAAGAGCTCTTACTACTCGGGGAATCCGCTATATTCTTTCCCGCTATTCTGGGGTGGAAGGTACCAACAATCCTGTGTCGCCCCATGCTTTTCGCCATACCTTTGCTACTGCCCTCCTGTCAAATGGGGCGGATGTTCGTATGGTGCAGGAAATGCTTGGTCACTCCAGTATTTCCACTACTCAACGGTACACACATATTACTACAGCTCAGCTGGTAAAAACATATAATCAAGCTCATCCTCACGGAAGCCTTGAAGGGCAAGTTCCTTCTATGGCTGGTGAAGATGGGAATGCAGGAGATTGCTGATGAAAAAACCTCAGATTCGTAGCACCACTGTCATTGCAGTTAAGAAGGACGGTAAGGTGGCCATGGCTGGCGATGGTCAGGTAACCATGGGAAATACTGTCATGAAGGGCAATGCCCGCAAGGTTCGCCGTATGTATGACGGCAAGGTATTGACTGGTTTTGCAGGAGCCACTGCCGATGCCTTTAACCTTTTTGATAAGTTTGAAGCAAAAATCAAGGAGTATGCTGGGGATTTGACCCGTGCAGCAGTGGAGCTGGCCAAGCAATGGCGCACTGACAAGGCTCTCCGTCAGCTGGAAGCCCTGTTGCTGGTGGCAGACCAAAATAAAATCCTTTTGATTTCTGGAACTGGTGATGTTATTGAGCCAGAAAAGGATGTGTTGGCCATTGGTTCTGGTGGAAATTATGCCTATGCTGCTGCCTTGGCCTATCTTGAATCCTCCGATTTGTCTGCCAAGGAAATTGCAGAAAAAAGCCTAAAAATCGCCGGTGACATCTGTATCTACACAAACAATCACATTACAGTGGAAGAATTGTCCTCCACAAAGGAGCTGTAATCATGGAAATACTTGAACAAAAAGAAGATGGATCAGCCTTGACCCCAAAGGAAATTGTAGCCCGTCTCGACACCTATATCATCGGTCAGCAGCAGGCAAAAAAGGCCGTTGCCATTGCCCTGCGAAACCGCTATCGTCGCCTCCTTTTGGCAGAAGACATTCGTGACGAAGTTGCTCCCAAAAACATCTTGATGATTGGTCCTACTGGTGTGGGAAAGACAGAGATTGCCCGTCGTCTTGCAAAGCTGTGTAAGGCTCCCTTCCTAAAAGTTGAGGCCACCAAGTACACAGAGGTTGGGTACGTGGGGCGTGACGTGGAATCCATGGTTCGAGATCTCATGGCTGTGGGCTATAACATGGTCAAAGAGGAAATGCAGGAAACCCTTCGTCAGCAGGCAGAAACGAGGGTGGAAGAAGATCTTCTGGATTTACTCTTGCCTGGAAGTCGTCCTGAAAAGTCAAACGACTCTTCATCCAGTGGAACCTTGCCCTTTACCATCTTTGGAACACCAGCTCCCACTTCCAGTGACAATGGTTCAACCCAAAAAATTGAAAGTCAGGATGCTCAGCAGCTTTCCTCCACCCGAGAAAAATTCCGTACCATGTTGCGAGAAGGCAAGCTTGAAGAGCGGGAAGTTGACGTTACAGTGAAAAAGCAGAATAACATGCCCACCATGGAGATTTTTGCTGGGGGCAATATGGAGGATTTGGAAGCAGGCATGCGCCAGATTACCTCCTTATTTAATGGTAATCGTACCAAGAAAAAGACCGTTTCTGTCCGAGAAGCTCGCATTATTCTGACAGAAGATCATCTGGATAGGATGATTGATCCCGATAAGGTTTCCGATGAAGCTCGCCAGCGGGTAGAGCAGTCTGGTATCATCTTTATCGACGAAATCGACAAGATTGCAGTGAAGGGTGAGCGTGGTGGACAGGACGTTTCTCGTGAAGGTGTGCAGCGGGACATCCTTCCCATTGTAGAGGGGTCCAAGGTGAACACCAAGTATGGCGTGGTAGACACCACCCATATCTTGTTTATTGCAGCAGGAGCCTTTAGCCTAGCATCTCCTTCAGACTTGATTCCTGAGCTTCAAGGTCGCTTCCCTCTGCGGGTTGAGTTAGACTCCCTCCACACCGAGGATTTCCGTCGTATTCTGCTGGAGCCCAAGAACGCCTTGACCAAGCAGTACGCCGCCCTTTTGGCCACAGAAAAAGTTACCATTGTCTTTTCTGACGATGCCATTGACCGCATGAGTTTCTTGGCAGCAGATGTTAATTCTCGCTCTGAGAATATCGGGGCTCGGCGGCTCCACACCATTATGGAGACCCTTTTGGAGGAGCTGTCTTTTGAAGCAGATGAGCATGCAGGTGAGACAATTACCATTACCAGTGAGTATGTGGATAAAAGGTTACAAAATATTGTGGAAAATCAAGATTTGTCACGATATATTTTGTAGTTTCTCTAAACATACAGCCTGAAAGTGCCGATATGGAGTAATAGAATAGTAAAATCTTATGATTTTGCCTAATTTGGAGGTTAATGGAATGAGCACCTTTTCACGATCAGTAGATTTGTTGCACAGAGCGATGGATGCCAGTACCTTGCGGTATCAGGTATCTGCTAACAACTTGGCTAATGCTGAAGTTCCTAATTTCAAGAGAACATCCATCAGCTTTGAAAGCGAGTTGAAGCGTGCCATCGAATCAGAGCAGAATGCGAAGGATGCCTTCCAGATGACCACTACCCACCAGGGACACATTCAGTCTGAAGGCTTTCAGGATTATCGAGATGTGGAACCTCGCAGGGTAACTGATTACTACACCACGGCGAAGGCTAATGGCAACAATGTTGACGCAGAGCAGGAAGCCATGGATATCTTGAAGACACAGCTGAATTACCAGCTTTTGACTCAGATGCAGGCCTTTGAATTTTCCCAAGTGAAAATCGCCATGCAGAAATAAGGTTTGGAGGAATTAGAGAATGGGACTTTTTACTAGCATAAATATTGCAGCAACAGGAATGAGCGTTGAGCGGCTTCGCACAGACGTTATCGCCAATAACATTGCCAACGCTTCTACCACCCGTACTCCGGAGGGTGGAAAATTCCAGCGTCAGACTGTAGTGCTCCAAACCTTGGGTCAAGAGAATGTTTTCCGTAACCCCTACGTTCCCTCTGATTTGGATGAAGGGCCAGGATTGGGTGTCAAAGTAAGTCGCATTGTGTCAGATACCTCCGAAGGACGCATGGTTTATGACCCCAGTCATCCAGATGCCATTAAGTCTGGTCCTAATGCTGGTTATGTAGAGTATCCCAATGTAAACGTTGTAAACGAAATGGTTGATTTGATTTCCGCATCCCGTGCCTATGAGGCTAACTCTTCTGTTATTCAGGGGTCAAAGGAAATGTTCAACAGTGCTTTGCAAATTGCCCAGTAGGGAAATTGACAGAGCATAAAATACAGTAAAGACTTGTAGTGTGTAACAAGTTGATTTATTGAAAATGTAGTTTTGGAGGTAGAGGATGATAGGTAACTTGGAATTGACACGAACCCATGCAGCTCATATTGGTTCTGCACCAATTGTTTCTGCAGGTGGTATGACTGGTGCAAATAAATTGTCTAGTTCCAGTCAGGGGGAGGAGCTAGGAAAGGCTCGTTCCTTTGATAGTTATCTGGTGGAGGCTGTGGATTATGTAAATAATAAGCAGATGGCCTCCGCTTCTAATGTAGAAAAATTAATCATCGATCCTGATTCAGTTGATATTCATGATGTGACAACTGCTATGGCAGAGGCAAATATGTCTTTGAGCTTGGCCCAAACGGTTATTAGCCGTATGGTGAGCAGTTGGAATGAAATTACCACAACACGGTAGTGCACTACACCGTAGTGTGTCGGCTTGTGGAATGGGTTGTTAAAATATTGTCAGGCCACAAGGATTTGGTTATAGTGATTGGAAATTGTTTCTGGTTCGTTCGTTGGAGGGGGGGAATACCTCTCCTATGGGAGGCATAAATGAACGAAAAACTAAAGAAGTTGATTGACTCAGCAAAGGGGCTGTGGACAAAGTGGTCCATAGTCCAAAAGGTTATACTGTTTGGAATTATTGCAGCTGTTGTTGTTGTTCTTGTTTTTGTAACACGACTGTCTGCTGCTCCTACAACTGTTCCTCTATTTGATGTTGCCATTACGGATACCGTTGTCCGTGACAACATCTTGTTTCGTTTGGCAGAGGAAAATGTAGAGGCTCAAGTAAGTTCAGATGGAAAAATCTCTGTAAAAGATCAAGCCACAGCTCGTCGTATGCGTACTATTTTGGTGCGCGAAGACTTGGTTCCCGTCAACGTGGATCCTTGGCAACTCTTTGATGTAGAGCGTTGGACTACAACTGATTTTGAACGAAACGTAAACCTTCAGCGTTCTATTACCCAGATGGTGACTCAGCATATTGAGGCTCTAGATGATGTTGATGATGCCAACGTAACGCTGACCATGCCTGACAAGGCTCTTTTTGCCGCGGATCAGAATCCTCCCACTGCTAGTGTTATCATCACTCCTAAGCCTGGTAGTGATATTACTTCCAACAAGAAGAAGATTTTGGGAATCCAAAAGCTGTTGATACGGGCTGTTGAAGGTCTCACTGCTGAAAATATCGCTATCTCTGATCCTTCTGGAATCATTATCAATGATTTTGAAGGAATGGAGGCTAGTGAGCGGGTAGACATTATTGCTAAAGAACAAAAATGGGTTCGTGAGCAAGAAATGTATTATCGTGCCCAAGTGCTCCAGTCCTTACAAGGGATTTTTGGTAAGGATCGTGTTCGTGATCTTAACGTAAAAATCGATATGGATATGTCCAAGGATATTCAATCAGGAACTGAATATACTCCTATTGAAATCAAGGCGGATAATCCAGACACTCCTTATGATGACTCTGAGTATCGTGATTATTTGCCCATATCATCAGAAACTGTTACCAAGCGCTGGACAGGAACAGCCCTTACTCCCGAGGGACCAGCTGGAACAGAGGGACATAATCCTCCTGTGTATTCTGATATGTCCAATCTGTACGGTACCTCTGAGGAAACTGGTGTAAAACAGAACAATGTTATCAATACCAAGAATTACGAGAAGGAACGAAGCCCCACCATCGACAGAATCACTGTTTCTGTAAACATCGATGGTACATGGAAAAAGAAATACGATGACAAGGGAAAGCTTCTTGTTTCTCCTAGTGGCGAAATTGAGCGAGAATATATTCCAGTAGATGCAAATGATTTGTCTGCTGCTACTTTGCTGGTACAGGATGCCATTGGTTTTGATAAAGCTCGTGGGGACTCTGTAACGGTACAAAATATTCGCTACGATAGAACCGAACAGTTCTTAGAAGAAAGTATGGCCTTTATGCGGTCTCGTCAGCAAAAGACAACAATCTTGATTTCTATTGCTGGTGTTGCCGCCATCTTGATTGCCTTTATGGTTATTAGGCTTATTAGTCGTTCCATCGAGCGTCGTCGTCGCCTCAAGCAGGAAGAGTTGTTGCGTCAAAGCCAGTTGGAGCGAGAAAAGACAATTTGGGAAGCAGAGCAGGCTGGAATGGAAGTTACCATGTCTGTTGAAGAGCGTCGTCGTGCAGAATTGCAGGAGAATGCTGTATCTATGGCAAAAGAACATCCAGAAGATGTGGCCATGCTTATTAGAACTTGGTTGATGGAGGAATAGGATGTCAGATCAGAATACTACAAAGTCAAAGTCCTCTGGTAGCAAGAAGGCAAAAGACTTTAAAAACTTAAATGGTCGTCAAAAAGCGGCTATCTTCTTGGTTTCACTTGGCTCAGAAGTTTCCTCCGATATCTTCAAGCATTTGCGTGAAGACGAAATAGAAACCTTAACCTTTGAAATTGCCCGTTTGGAAAATATTGATTCTGAGTTGAAGGATAGTGTACTGGAGGAATTCCAGGAGTTGATGGCAGCTCAGAACTTTATCACCACTGGTGGTATTGATTATGCCCGTGAGTTGCTGGAAAAATCCTTGGGTAGCCAAAAGGCCATTGATATTATCAACCGTCTTACTAGCTCATTGCAGGTTCGCCCCTTTGACTTTATCCGTCGTACCGACCCTGCCCACTTGTTGAACTTTATCCAGCAGGAGTATCCTCAGACCATTGCCTTGATTCTGGCTTACTTGGAGCCCAATAAGGCTTCTGTTATTTTGCAGAATTTGCCTGAAGATATTCAGAGTGAGGTAGCTAAGCGTATTGCAACTATGGACCGTACCTCTCCTGACGTTCTCCGTGAGGTTGAGCGTGTTCTTGAAAAGAAACTTTCCACCCTGTCCAGCGAAGACTACACAGCAGCTGGTGGTGTCGAAAGCATCGTAGAAATCTTGAACTTGGTAGACCGTTCTTCCGAAAAGTCCATCATCGAATCTCTGGAAGAGGAAGATCCAGACTTGGCAGAAGAAATCAAGAAGCGAATGTTCGTATTCGAAGATATCGTTATGCTGGACGACCGTGCCATTCAGAAGGTTATGCGAGAGGTTGATGCCCAGGAGTTGGCAAAAGCCCTCAAATCTGTGGATACAGAAGTTCAGGATAAGATCTTCCGCAATATGTCCAAGCGTGCTGCCAGCATGTTGAAGGAAGACATGGAGTTTATGGGTCCAGTACGATTGAAGGACGTAGAAGAAGCTCAGCAGAAGATTGTATCTACAATCAGGCGGCTTGAGGATTCTGGTGAAATTGTTATTGCCCGCTCTGGCGAGGATGAATTGGTGGTATAATATATGGCTAAGACAGTTTTTCGGCCCTTTGAAATTAAAACCATTGACGAAAAGGTTATGTTTAAGTTGCCCCACAACTTTGAGCCTGAGGTAGAAGAGGTTCCTGTAATTGAGGAGCCTGTCTATGAAGGTCCCACTGCCGAAGATTTACGTCGTGAGGCAGAGGAATTCAAGGTACAATGGGAAGCTGAAAAGCAACAGATGCTGGCTCAGGCTCAAGCTCAGGCAGAAGAAATTATAGCAAATGCCGAAAAAACAGCTTTTGAAGAAGTTAAAAGACAAACTGACCAGGTTCAGATTGTCAAGACGAACGCAGAAAGTGAGGCAGCTGAAATTCTTCGTAAGGCTCAAGAAGAGTCAGCAGCAATGATTGCTGATGCAGAAGCTCAAAAGCAAAAGATTCGTGATGAAGCTTATTCCGCTGGTTTTACCGAAGGCCAGGAGAAAGGCTTCGCAGAAGGCAATATGGAAGCCCAGCGTCTCATTGACCGGCTCCATGTCATGTTGGACAGAATCATGGACAAACGAGAAGAAATCCTTGAAGGAACAGAGCAGCAAATTGTTGAGCTGGTGCTTCTGATGACTCGCAAGGTTGTTAAAATCATCTCTGAAAACCAACGAAATGTTGTTATGTCCAATGTTCTACAGGCACTTCGCAAGGTAAAGGGACGTGGTGACGTTACCGTTCGTGTAAACCTTGCTGATGTAAAGCTTACTACAGAGCATACCAAGGAATTCATGGATGCTGTGGAGAATATCCAGAATATCAGTATTGTGGAAGACTCCACCATCGATCGCGGTGGTTGTATCGTAGAGACAGACTTTGGTGCCATTGATGCTCGTATTGCCAGTCAGTTGGCAGAGCTGGAACAAAAGATTCTGGAGATTTCTCCTATCAAGTCAGTATCAAAGACTTCTGGACTTGAATCAAAATCCTGATAAAATGAGGCTTTAATGGGCTCTTTTTTTGATAAATATATTGACAGCGTCCGTGAGACAGAAACCATTCTTTATACAGGAAAGGTTATGTCGGTACGGGGAATGCTGATTGAAAGTACTGGCCCTCGGTCCGTAATTGGGGAGATGTGTACCATCAAGCTGATACGTGGCGGAGGGTCTGTTCTTGCTGAGGTTGTTGGTCTTGATGACACTACTGTTCGTCTCATGGCCTATGGAGAGACAAAGGGTATTGAGGTAGGCTGCGAGGTAGTGGCTTCTGGTCATGTCTTACAGGTAGCCGTTGGGCCTGAACTGTTGGGACGAGTTATCGATTCCACAGGAAAGCCCTATGATGGTAAGGGTGAGATTGCTACTAGTATTTATTATCCTGCCTTGGCAAGTCCACCCTCTCCTTTGGAAAGAAAACCTGTTTCAGAACGAATTATTACTGGTGTTCGTGCCATAGACTCCTTGTTGGCGGTGGCAAAGGGCCAGCGTTTAGGAATTTTTGCTGGCTCTGGTGTTGGTAAATCTACCTTGCTGAGTATGATTGCCCGCAATACTAATGCAGACGTAAACGTTATTGCCCTCGTAGGTGAGCGTGGCCGTGAGGTTTTGGACTTTATCCATCGTGACTTGGGAGAGGAGGGACTGAAGCGTTCCGTTCTTGTAGTGTCTACTTCTGACCAAAGCTCTATTTCCCGATTACGAGCAGCCTATACCGCCACCGCTGTTGCTGAATATTTCCGTGACCAAGGTAAGGACGTGATGCTCATGTTCGACTCCGTAACACGTTTTGCCCATGCTCAGCGTGAAATTGGGCTTGCTGCAGGTGAGCCTCCAGCCCAGCGTGGATATCCACCGAGCGTGTTCGACATGTTGCCAAAACTGTTGGAGCGAAGCGGTACCAGTCAGAAGGGCTCCATCACGGGCTTTTACACCGTACTGGTGGACGGTGATGACATGGACGAACCCATTACCGATAAGGTACGCGGTACCTTGGACGGTCACATCGTTTTGAGCCGAAAGTTGGCTCACCGTGCCCATTTCCCTGCCATTGATGTGCTTGCAAGTATTAGCCGTCTTGCCAAGCGTGTTTCTGGGCCAAAAACCCAGGAAGCAGTGTTGGCTATGCGGCGTAAAATGGCTTTATACGCTGAAAACGAGGATATGATTACAGCTGGAGCCTACCAATCAGGTTCTTCACCTGCCATTGATGATGCCATTAAAAGCCATGATGCCATTGAAAGTTTCTTGGTTCAAGAAGAGTTTTCTCCTTCCAGCTTGGCAGAGACGATTTCTACATTGGCAAAGATTACTGGTGTAGCGATTCCTCCAGAGGAATATGGTGAAAATCAGGAAAGTGCTCAAGAAGGTGTAAAGCCTGAATCAATAAACTAGGATACTGTGGATGAAACGATTTTCCTTTTCTATGCAAAAAATTCTTGATATTCGAGAATTTACCGAACGTCAGGCTCAGATTGAATTGGGACAGGCGGTGGCAGAGGTAAATCGTATCAACGAAGAGTTGGAGTCCGTAGCACAGGAAAAGTTGCGGATGCTCCAGATAAATCTGAAGTCGGCTTCTTTGAATGAGTTTCTTGTTCACGAAAATTACATGAAACGACTGGAGCTTACCAAGGAGCGACTTTTGGAGGAACTGGCAGCCGCCCAGCTGGTGGTAGATGAAAAACGTGAGATTTTTGCTGAGGCCATGAAGCAACGGAAGATACTTTCCAACCTGAAGGAAAAGCAATTTGCCCAGTACAAGAAGGAAGCCTTAGTGGCAGAAGACAATGCGGTGGATGACCTAGTTACCTCCCGCCATGGATATAATAAAGAGTACTAAACTAAAAAGGGCTGTCCTAAGGTTTTATTCCATGGACAGCCCTTACTATTTTATTGGAATAGCTCATAGTTGAACTGGCTACACATGGTAGCCACTACCCTGTGGTAGCTAATATTTGAACTCACTACCACCGATAAATTCCCGGATAATGGATTTTCCCGGTACATTGTTGGCGGAAATGGGAGAGAAATTGTTCAAGAAACGTAAAAGCCGTGAAGCCTCCGCATATTCCTTCTGCAAGGGGCTGACGCAACGAAGCAATGGCTCTGCAAATACCTTCAGTACTGGTAGCTCATAGTCCAAGGCTGTGTTCAGCATGGCATCTGCATTGTCTTGGAAGGGGAAGATATGGAGCCGTTCTCCCCGTTGGACGCTATCCCACATGGCAATGGTGTCGGCAGCAGACTTACCCCTAAACTGGGAGTCCCGAACAATGCGGCGAATCAATCGATTGTCGCTAGTGGGAACACGGTTATGGTCATCTAGATTCAGCTGGGTCAGGGCAGAAAGATATATCTTGAACTTGTAGTCAGCGGGAACTAAGGGAGTAAGCTTGTCATTCAGGCCATGGATTCCCTCCAGAATCAAGATATCTTGAGCATCCAACTTCATGGTTTTGCCACTATAGAAACGCTTCCCTTCTACAAAATCATAGGTAGGTAGTTTAATTTCTTTTCCGTTAAACAAATCCATCAAATCCTGATTCAACTGGGCTACATCTAGGGCTTCAAGACATTCGTAATCGTATTTTCCATCAGCATCCTTTGGGGTCTGTTCCCGATTCACGTAGTAGGTGTCCAGCTCAATTACCTTTGGCCTATATCCCAGAGCCTTAAGCTGCAGGGAAAGCTTTTTGGAGGTGGTGGTTTTTCCAGAGCTGGAAGGACCAGCAATAAGGACGGTCTTTACGTTGCCTCGTTGGTGAATTTGGTCTGCAATATCTGCAATGCATTTTTGCTGAAAGGTTTCCACGGTGTCGATAAAATCTGCCACGGAGCGACGGTGAATCAAGTCGTTTACATCTGCGGCTGAGGTAATGCCCTGTTGCTTTCCCCATTTTTTGTAGCGGGAATAGACCGCAAAGAGCTGAGGAATATCCTCAAAGGGAGTGAGGGAGTTGGGGTCAGCGGTGGCAGGGAATCTGAGTAAAAAACCCTCTCCATAGGGCATCAAGTCAAAGACGGGAGTTTTGCCAGTGGAAGGAACGAGTGGTCCAAAGTATAAGTCACTGTAGTCGTCAATCCTGTTGATGGTGATTCTTGGCGGACAGATAAAATTCAGCTGCTTGCGAGTTTCTATCTGCCCTATTCGTTCAAACAGCTCTAGTGCATCCTGATAGGCGATGGCATCAGTTTCAATGGGAATATCCTGCTGAATCAGTTCCTTCATCTTTGTGTGGAGCTGTTGGATGCTGTCGCTATCGAGCTTCTTTCCTGTTTCAAGAGTGTAGTAGTAGCCATAGCCCAAGCTATGGCCAACCAAAAGTCGGACACTGGGAAAAAGATTGTGGGCAGCGGCAGCCAAAATCAGGCACAGAGAGCGACGGTAAATGGCAGAGCCCACCCGACTGCCAGGGAAAACAGGCTCCAAGTGGGCATTAATATCCAAGTGGGTGGAAAGAGAGCAGACTTCGTTGTTCACAACTACTGCCAGCAATTGTTCTGGCTCCCTGCAAATTCTTTGGGCCACATCACTTGCTTTGATTCCAGGGTTTGCGGTGATGGAAGAACCATCGGGAAAGGTAAGTGTAATAGTCTTCATAGGTTCAGTATACACCCGAAAACTCAAAACCGCAAATCAATTATTATGTCAAAAAATACTAGGTATTTATTGGGAAGATTTTCTTTTTTTCTTGTTTTTGTACATGGATTGGTCCGCATCTGCAATCAAGGTTTCCATGTTAAAGGGAAAGGTGGTTGCGGTACTGCTTCCAACAGAAATTCCTGTAGGGAAGGGGTAGTTATCTTTTAAATTTCCTGCCTTACTTGAAATATTCTCGCAAATTTTTTCTGTGATTTCTTGGGGGGTATTAGGCAACATAATGAGAAATTCATCTCCTCCAAATCTAAAGACAAAATCTGTTTTTCTTACAGATGAATAAATTTGTTGTACACATTGGTCAATGTATGTATCCCCCTCTCCATGACCAAAGGTGTCATTTACTAATTTAAGATTATCAAGGTCACAAATAATCAAACTGAAAGGAAGAAATTCTTGTGCTTGGAATTCATTTTGCTTTAGCTCTAAGTAACGGCGGTTATAACAGTTAGATTGTGTGTCAATAAAAGCCTTTTGTTCGAGCTCTTTAAAGAAGGCATTAAAGGCTGAAATTGTAATGAGAATTAGCATTTTTCCCATTTCAGTTTTTTTGTTATCTGGTGAATAAATGGGATGATCGTGAAGATAATAGAAATAACCAGTTTTTTTGTGAATGAGAATCAAGTTCGTACTAAAAAAATCATGATTTTCAAAGTGGCTCCCTTCAAAACTGTGGGGAATAAAGTCTGGGAAAGAGTCGTGATAATGTGTAGGAGAAATAACATCACCAAGTTTTAAAGTGGTAACTTCTTCTGCCTGAGGATTCATAAAAATAATGTAATTTTTTTTATTTAAAACAATAATGGGAAATTTAAGAGTATCTACAAAATTTCCTTGGCTAGAATAGATGGTACGTTCCGTTTCATCAAAATACAAGGTCCAAAAATATATGTTAATGCAGAAAATAGTGAGAAATGGAAAAAGAAAGAGAATTTTGTCTGTATCAAAAAATACATTATAGGCGTTTGCACCAATAAAGGTAAGACTTGCAATATTAATGAGCAAACATTGGATTGGATTTGTGTTTCCAGGTCGAATAATACGATACAATAGTAGCATTGATCCCGCTATAACAATGGCGTAGCTGTAGTATGTATGAACATAAAACCAAGGCTGATACAAACGAGTTGTATCTCGCAAGGGATTTAAGATGACATCTCCTGGAAAAATAATAAAAAACCGTTGCAGAGGGGGAATCACAATCATAATAACGGTGATACAAGGCAAGATGGTTAACAAGTATAACTTTCTAAGGAGTTTTCTTTTGTTGGGAAATACATAGGTAAAGCAATAATAAAAAAATGTAAGACTAGTAAAAGGTATTACCAGATAAAACAGAAGTGCAATAAAAGGCAAGTGACTTGCATTGGGCGTAAGGTAGAATATTCCTTCTAACATATCCCATAAACCCATTGTTAAGGCAAATAATTTTAAATATTTGAATGCTGGAATATGAAATTGTCGTTTGGAACAGAATGCAAAGATAAAAAAAGCTACGGTTGCAGAAAAAAGTTTAAAAACCCCAAGTAAATTGCTTTTGTACAGTACATCAAGGGTAAGATTCATAGGCTTATTGTAACAGATATTTTGATGAAAAACAATAATCTTGTTTTCAAAAGAGGTAGAGATTATGATTTTGAAAAGTACGATAATTTCTTTACAAGGATATTTGATTTTACTATACTTGAAGTGTATGAGAATAGCTATGTTTTCAGACTGCTACTATCCTCGAGTAAATGGAGTGGTAGTTTCGGTATATTCCTTTGTACAAGAGTTAGTAAACCGTGGACATGTGGTAAAAGTTATCACTGTGGAATATCCCGACGATTATGAGTTTAATCAGAACAGCAATTGTTCAGCAGGAATAATAGACCATCCGAATTTTTCATTAAATCGACTTTGTTCAAAAGAGATTATCTTTTCTAAAGAAGATCGCTTAGTACGACTTAAACAATGGCATATTTTGAAAGGAATTCTCGATGAATTTCAACCAGATATTCTTCACATAAATAGTGAGTGGTTGGTGGGATATTTTGGAGCTATGTATGCACATCACCGAAGGGTTCCCTGTATTTTTACCTTCCATACTTTGTGGGAGGATTATATCCAAAATTATGCTCCAATTTTGCGGGAAAAGATTTCAAAGAAAATTGGCCGTGATATTGTTAAGTTCTACTTAAAAACTGCAAACCATATTTTAGCACCAACTCCCCAAACTGCCCAAACAGTTCGTAAATACGGCATTGATACACCAGTGGAGCTTTTGCCTACGGGTATTCCCGACTCTATGTTCAAGGTGGATATCCTAGACGTAGAAAAAATGAAGGACGTGGTGTTCTCTCGTTTTCCCCAGCTGAAGGATAGAAAAATCCTGCTGTTTGCTGGTCGTGTGGCAAAGGAAAAGAACATTCCCTTTCTTCTGCCTGTATTACAGCGGGTAAATCAGCTCCTGGAAGCTGCTTCTGCTGGTGAGCCAAAACAAAGGGCAGCATTGTTGGTGGCTGGTGACGGTAATTTCATGCAGGAACTGAAAGAATTGGTGGCACAACAGGGGCTTTCTCAAGATGTATTTTTTCTTGGTTATGTTGATAGAAATGATTTATCCTCCCTGTACCATGTGGCAGATGTATTTACCTTTCCCAGTAAGACAGAAACGCAAGGTCTAGTGACGGTGGAGGCTATGGCAGCGGGGCTCCCCGTGGTGGCTATTGGAGAAATGGGTACCATGGACGTAATGCAGGGGGACAATGGTGGCTTTATGGTGCCAGAAGACGTGGAAGTATTTTCCCAAAAGGTATACCAGCTTCTAACGGATGACAGCTTATATCAGGAAAAAAGTCAGGAGGGAAGAACTTGGAGTTGTCGTTGGGGGATGTCTGCCCTTACCGACAGGCTGGAAGCTGCATATGCTACTTGTATCGCTGACCATCACGCTGGAAAAAAAACAGGTGGCAGTGAGCTTGATAAGGCTCTTTCTGCCACCACGGTACTTACCATCATCGGGTTAGGGTATATTTTCGGGTAATTACCCTTTTTTTGAAAAATTCTCTGTAATGTATTCCTGTACGGAAAACCGCTTGTGTTCCCGCTTGTCAAAGGCAGCTTGAATCAATTCCTCTGCATCCAGCTCTCGGTACAATCGTTGGGCTTCTTCCACAGAGGCTCGCAAGACAGGATGTTTAGGTGAGAAGAGCACGCAGCAGTCCTCGTAGGGTAAGATTGAAGTTTCGTAGGTACCAATGGCCTTGGCAGTCTCTACAATTTCCTCCTTGTCCAGTCCCACTAAGGGGCGTAGTAAGGGATAGGGGCTGGCTGATGCGGTAACGGCCATGTTCTGTACTGTCTGGCTTGCTACTTGGCCAAGACTTTCCCCACTGATAAGACAATGAGCCTTGATTCTATCTGCCAGCAAGGTGGCGGCCCGCATCATGCACATACGAAGCAACAGGGTGCTGAAATTTTCTGGGGCTCGCTGTCTGATTCTCATCTGCACTTCCGTAAAGGGAATGATATTGATGTGGGTGTCTACACCGTAGCGGGCAATGATTTTTGCCAAGTCCTCTACCTTTTGCTGTGCTTCTGCAGAGGTGTAGGGATAGGCATGGAAATACACACAATCCACCTTCATGCCTCGCCGCATCATACGATAGCCTGCCACTGGTGAATCAAGACCGCCAGAAAGCAGCAAGAGACCGTGTCCTCCTGTTCCCACAGGTAATCCTCGGCATCCTTTGTTTCTGTCGCAGTAGACAAAAACCTTTTCCCGTACTTCCACCCGAATAATTACATCAGGATTTTGGAGTTGTACTTCCAATAGTCCCTGATCAAACACGTCGGTGGCTGCCTCGCAGGAAATCTGGTAGGAGTTCATGGGGAAATTCTTATCTGCCCGTCGACTTTCTATTTTAAAGCTTTTTGCACCACCTTCCTTGGCAGCCACAGCTTCTTGATAAACAGCTTTTCGGATTGCCATAATGTCCTTTTCACAAACCGTGGTACGAGCCCAACCAGTGATGCCAATCAAATGCTGCAGGGTAAATTCAATGGCGGCACATGATTCCTCTGGCCCTTCGATATACAGGCGGCCTGCCCGAAGCCGTACGGTGGCCTTTACCGACTCAAGATAGAGTTTGACGTTGGCGGTAAGGCGATTTTCAAATTCCTTCAGGTTGGAGCCCTTGAGTGTCAGTTCTCCAAGTTTTGCTAGATAGGTGATGTTTTCTGCCATGAGGGGATTTTACTTGATTTTTCTCTTTCTGTAAACATATTGCAATATGACAAAAAGTGTGATAATGTAATTCTTCTATCGGAGGAAGTATGGCTAAAAAGAAGATTTCAATAGATACAAGTGTTCGTAAAAATATTCCCTTGCTGTTGCGCTCAAGAATGATTTCTTGTCCCGAAATCACCTTGCAGGCAGCTAAGGATGAGCATGGTGTGTTCCAGATGTACAGCTACAAGCAGGTGTACCAGAAGGTTGTGGAAATGGCCTGTGCTTTGAAAAAAATTGGTATTCAGCGGGGAGATAAGATTGCCCTGATTTCAGATAATCGTCGGGAGTGGCTGGTGGCAGATGTGGCGCTCCTGTCCTTGGGAGCAGCTGATGTTCCTAGAGGATGCGATTCCATGGGAACTGAGATTCGATTTATTATCTCCTTTGTGGAGTGTAAAATCGGATTTTTTGAAACTGGCTGGCAGTTATCCAAAGTGCTGGAAAAGCGAGAGGAGATTCCTACTCTGAAAACGGCAATTCTCTTTGAAAAAGCAACAGAAGAAGTGCTACAGACTGCAAAAAATGCTGGAATCACCGTTATTGCCTATACTGAGCTAGAAAAAATGGGTGAGACTGCTAGTGAGGCTGAGCGTGCAGTTATTGAGCATGAAATGGATATAACAGAAGCTGACGAAGTGGCTACCATTATTTTTACTTCAGGTACTACAGGTATTCCTAAGGGAGTTATGTTGACCCATGACAATTTCTTGGCTCAGGTGGAGGTAGCCCGTTCTGTCCTGACTACCACAGAAGACGGTGAATTGTGGTTCAGTGTTTTACCTGTGTGGCATAGCTTTGAGCGGGCCTTTCAGTATTTTGTGATTGGCTTGAATAGCGGCTTGGTGTATTCCAAGATGGCCCCAAATGTAATGCTGGCAGATATGGTTGCAGTTCGTCCCCACGGCATGATTGGTGTTCCTCGATTATGGGAATCCATGGCTCAAAGCATTTGGAAGAATGCCAGAAAGGAAGGTGGCTTAAACTATCTTTTGTTCCGCTTCTTTGTGGCAGTGGGAAAGAAATACTACTGGGCAAAAACCCACGTAAAAGGCCTTCTTGTTCAGGTTCATCGCAGGTGTCGCTTCTTAGATGCCTTGGTGGGAATTGTTCCCTACATCCTGCTTACTCCCTTGTATGCTTTAGGAAATATTGTAGTGTACAAAAAGGTTCGTGAAAAATTCGGTGGAAGAATCGGTTGTGCCCTGTCTGGAGGTGGAACCCTTCAATATGACACAGATATGTTCTATCATGCTATTGGTTTTAATCTGCTGGAAGGTTATGGCATTACCGAGGCGGCTCCCATATTGTCCATCCGTTGGCCATCTAAGGCTCGTTCTGGCTGTGTTGGGCAGGTATATCCCAGTGCCGAGATAAAGATTGTGGCAGAGGAGCATGGAAAAATCCTTTCATCTGAGCCCCTTCCTCCCGGTAAACGTGGCTTGGTACTGGCTCGTGGCCGCCAAATCATGAAGGGCTACTACAAGCGTCCCGACCTCACCGCCCAGGTTATCGATGAGGAGGGCTGGCTTAACACTGGAGACTTGGGAATGCTCACCTATGACAATGAAATCAAGATTACTGGCCGTGCCAAGGATACCATCGTACTTTTGGGTGGTGAGAACATTGAGCCACAAGTTTTGGAAGCCGCTTTGCGGGGTAGTTCCTACATCGAAATGGCAGTTATCCTTGGTCAGGACAAGAAATACCTTGGTGCCCTGATTGTTCCCGTAAAAGATGCTCTTTTGGCCTATGCCCAAGAACACGGAATTTTCTCCGATTCCTACGAGGCTCTTCTGGAAAATCACCATATTATGGATCTTATCCGCAATGAAATCGACTCAAAGATTTGCGACTCAGCGGGATTCAGAATCTGTGAGCGAATCTATCGTTTTGTCCTATTGAAAGAAAGCTTTACAGTAGGCAAAGAATTATCCGGTAAGCAAGAAATGATGCGTCACAAAATTGTAGACATCTACAAGGATGAAATCGCCTCCTTGTTTGATTAGAAAGAAACCTGTTGCTTGTCCAAAAGATAGCCGATACTGATTGTATGAAGTTATCTTTTGGCAGGATTGCAGTATTTTTTCTCACCAGTTTTTTCTGTTCTTCCCTGTGGTGTCAGCCAGTGGAATTGTACGGACAGGAGTATCTGGAAGGTGGAGTAGGGCAGGATTTTTTTGAAGCTTCTACTGATGGAGTTTCTCCTTCCCTTCCACCCTTACTTGCCGGTTTGTGGCAAAATAGCCAACGGATTGTCTCCTTTGAAAATCTTGATTCTGCCAGTGTCATCTTAAAATTGTTCTATGGCTGGTATTACGACCGGGCTGCAGAGCCAGGAGCCCAAACTCTTGTGGAATCCACCATGAGCACCACCCAACTAGACTATAATTATAGTGGTGCTTCCCAGCAGGATTTTATCGACCGCAATAGCGTCACCATTACAGATGAAGTCCTTCAATATGATTCCCTGCCTCCTCGTCCCAAAAATGATGCTACATCTCCCCGTGCCCAACAACTTTTAGTGGAATTTGAATCATTGATTCCAGAAACAGAAACAAGTGGTGCTTGGAATATCTGGATCACCTACCCAGATATTAAGGAGCGTCACGCCATTCCTGTGGCTGTCTTTGACGGAAAGCTCTACGTAAATTTCTACCTTGGATCAAATGACACTGTTTCCCGATTTTTCCAAGCAGCTTCTAATACTAACGGAATCACCATTAGCACTCCCCTGTTGGACAAAGAGGTAACTTCTTATCTTGTAACAGGTTCTCGTATGTATAAGATTCGCTATTGGCAAACCGACATGGAATATGATGGGGAAACTGAGGCTGTTCTTTCTGGTGAGGATGGAAATTATCAGGTACCAAAGCATTTATTGATTGGTGGCACCGTCTATACCTGCGTTGCTGGCAGGCGAGTTGATATTCGCAACGTGGAAGAAATCCCCCTTGATATTTCTGGATTTACCATGAGTAGTGACAATCGGATTATTGTGCAAAAATCAGCCTATCTTTCCTTGATGGACAACAATGCTTCTGAACTGTACCAGCTCATTGCAGAGGCCAATAGTCGTAGGGCTCCACCACCACCGCTACCAATTCCCTTAGGTGACCTTGATTTTCATTATGCTGAGATAGAAGATTTACGAAAATACATGATTCCTCAGCCTGAATTTCCAGAATTTGAAGATTGGGATTATATTAAGACTGCAACGAATCAGAGTTTTTAATCTTTATTTTTTGGAGGAGCCATGCTCCTACAAAACCAGCTATTCCTCCTAACAACCCACCTATGAAATCTGCAACCCAGTCCAGGATAGAAGCATAGCGTCCTGGTACATGATATTGGTGGATTTCGTCCACTATACCATAGGCAGCCACAATGAGTGTTACAAGGAGGATATGTTTAAGCGGCTTTTGTATCCAAGCCTTTTGTTTAAACCACCAAGTCCAGAAAAACCCCAAACCTGCAAAACAAACAAGGTGAATCAATTTGTCAGATACAGAGGGTAACTGGAGTGTCTCCAAGGTTCCTGAGGAAAGGTACCAACTGATGCCCATGGTAATAAGGGCAGGGAGTTTAAGAATTATCTTTTTCATTTTTCCAATGAGCTTCTTGTTTTTCAGTAACAATAGCACGTTGTTTTCGTAAAACTGCCCGGTGGGTATAGTGAATCACTACAAAGAAGGCACTGACTACACAAACTGCACCTACCAAGATAAAAAATCCTTTGATAGGGCCACACCATAGGCCAATAATCACAAAGGCGCAAAGACCGAGCTGCAGTAAAAGGAGAATACTTAAAAGAGCCTTTGTACTATATCCCATGTTCATCAACTTGTGATGGAGATGAGCCCTATCTGGTGAAAAAAATGAACGCCCTTCCCTGGTTCGTCTCCAAATAGCGGCAATGGTGTCCAAGATTGGGATACCTGCCAAAATAAATGCCACTACGGAACGATTATAATCAAAGGAATTTCCAAAGGGAAAGAGGGGAATGGCTGCTACCATAAAGCCCAAAAACTGACTTCCTCCATCTCCCATGAAAATTTTTGCTTTTGGCTTATTATACAATAGAAATCCTATAACTGCCACTGCTAGGATAAAACAAATTCCTGCAATATCCAGCCGTGATGCCATGAAATATAGGAATCCATAGGTAAGGAGAATTAAGGTGGAAATACTTCCACACAGAGCATCAACCCCGTCAATGAGGTTAAAGGCATTGATTACACCAATTGTCCAGAAGAAGGTAATAGGATAGCTTAAAATTCCAAATTTCCAAGAACCTAACTGTGTAAACCGAGTTCCAGAAAAAATCATGATGAAGGTAGCAATCACCTGAACAAGAAATTTCAGTTTTGCTGGTAATTCTAAAAAGTCATCGATGATTCCAAAGAGAAAGATAATTAGTCCAGCAATGATTATTGGAAGAAAAGTACTGAGAGAAAAATTAACTTCATTATTGATGTAAAAGAAGGTGGCAACAGCAAAGCCCACAAAAAAACCAACACCACCAAGGCGTGGTATAGAACCACTGTGAACTTTGCGTTCATTTGTTTTGTCATACCAACCTTGTTTGTGGCAGAAAAATATTATTAGGGGGATAAGTGTCGCTGATATAGCAAATGACAAAATTATATAAAATAACAAATTAATACCCCCCCCCCAACTAATCTTTTTTGTATTTATAGAATAAGGCATACTGCAACTAAAATCTATAAAAGTTCAGGAGAAACAGATTTAATATTGCTTACAAGGTGGAACACGTTGCAAACAAATTCACATAGCTAACAGTATAACGCACATAGTAATTTTTTTCAACTTATGATATAAGTATGTGCTATGTATGAATCTGGTGAAAATTATTTGGAAGCAATCTTAATTTTGGAACAAGAAAATGTTATTGTTCGTTCCATAGATGTGGCTCATAAGTTGTCTGTTTCTAAGCCCAGTGTGAGTCGGGCTATGGGGCTTTTACGTCAAGAAGGATATATTGAAATGGCAGACAATGGCCCAATTTTTCTTACCGAAAAAGGTCGGGAAAAAGCAGTGAAAATTTATCATCGTCATTGCGTTCTAACAGATTTTTTGGAAAAAATATCAAAGGTTCCTCGAGAACAGGCGGAAGAAAATGCCTGTAAAATAGAACATATTCTTGATGAGGATGTGTTTCAGGGAATTCAAAAATATCTGAAAGAAAAATTATTAGAGGAGTGAACTATCATGGAGTCAGTTGCAAAGGGAGCTATGGAAGGTGGCAATCACGCCGCATTGTGGCATGGAAGATTTGAGGAGGGGCCTGATGCCCAGGCTGTAGAATTTGAAACCTCAATCTACGTAGATCAAAGAATGGCTCAAGATGATATAACAGGCAGTAAGGCCCATGTTGCTATGCTTGGTGCCAGCGGAATCATTCCACAAAATGAAGCAGACCAGATTATTCAGGCCTTAGAAGGAATTTCTCAGGATTTGGAAAGTGGTGCCTTGACCATAGATTATTCTGCAGAGGATATTCACTCATTTATAGAGGGTGTGTTGACGGATAGAATAGGGGAGGCTGGAAAGAAGGTTCACACAGGGCGGAGTCGCAACGACCAAATCGCCTTAGATGAACGGTTATATCTACGCCATGCAATTCCTACTTTACAGAGTAAGATTAAAACCTTGATTTCCGTCTTGGTGGATATTGCCGATGGTCATAAGGAAAGTCTTCTCAGTGGCTACACCCATCTTCAGCGGGCCCAACCTGTTACTCTAGCTCATCACCTGTGTGCTTGGTGCTGGATGTTGCAGCGGGATTATCAGCGACTGGAGGATGCTCTGTCCCGCATTCAGCTTAGTCCCTTGGGAGCTGGTGCCCTAGCAGGGAGCTCTCTCCCCTTGAACCGAGAGATGGTAGCCAAAACCTTGGGATTTGCCGGTGTTACCCCCAATTCTCTTGATACTGTGGCTGACCGTGATTATTGCATCGAGTTTACTGCCGCCTTTTCCTTGTTGATGACCCATCTTTCTCGTTTTTGTGAAGAAGTGATTATCTGGTCAACAGAGGAGTTTAAGTTCATTGACCTTTCAGAAAAATGGTCCACAGGCTCCAGCATCATGCCCCAAAAGAAAAATCCTGACTTTGCAGAATTGATTCGTGGACGCACTGGACGTGTCTATGGAAATTTGATTGCCCTACTTACCATGGTAAAGGGCTTGCCGTTGTCATACAATCGTGACATGCAGGAGGACAAGGAAAGTCTCTTTGATGCTTATGACACGGTAAGTTCCTGCCTTGAAGTATTTACCCAGATGATTGGAACTGCACGGTGGAATACAGATCGAATGGCTGCATCCTGTACTGGAGGACACGCCAATGCCACCGATGTTGCAGAATACCTTGTTCGTAAGGGCATGCCTTTTAGAACTGCTCATGGAGTTGCAGCAAAGGCAGTGCGAATGTGTATAGATAGAGCTTGTAACATAGAAGATTTGTCCTTGGAAGACTTACAATCATGTTCTAATCTTATAGAAGCAGATATTTTTTCTCTTATAACGCCACAAGCTTGTGTTACCGCTCGTAATCTTACTGGTGGACCTGCACCAGAGGCTGTAACAGTGCAAATTCAATCTTTACGGGAATGGTACAGTGGTCAATAGCTTTTATATATCAAATATCCTGATTTAGATAATAAATGAGCGAAAAAGTTCTTGACGAATGGCGTTTTTGGGGGTAAAATTCTATATCAACAATGTAATTCTACATAGTTAGATGTTGTATAAAAGGATAGGAGGATTTCTATTGTGGATGCATTGAGCTTAGCTCGAGCCCAATTTGCAGTAACTACCATCTATCACTTTCTCTTCGTACCATTGACCATTGGTTTGTCCCTTTTGGTGGCAATTCTTGAGTCAATCTATGTGAAGACAAATGATGAGAAGTACAAGCAAATGGCTAAATTCTGGGGAAAGTTGTTTTTGATTAACTTCTCCATGGGTGTTGTAACTGGAATTGTTCAGGAATTCCAGTTTGGTATGAACTGGTCCGGATATTCTCGTTTTGTTGGAGATATCTTTGGTGCTCCTTTGGCTATTGAGGCCTTGGTGGCATTCTTCTTGGAGTCTACATTCCTGGGTGTGTGGATTTTCGGTTGGGACAAGCTTTCAAAGAAGGTTCACTTGCTTTCAATGTGGTTGGCAGCCATTGGTACATCCTTGTCTGCTTTCTGGATTTTGTTAGCAAACTCCTTTATGCAGAATCCTGTTGGATACACACTGAATAATGGCCGTGCCGAAATGGAAAGTTTCACTGCATTGCTGACTAACGGTCACCTGTGGTGGCAGTTCCCCCATGTTTTAACAGCTGGTTTAACAACTGCAGGTTTCTTTATTGTGGGTGTTTCTGCAATCAACTTGCTGAAAAAGAGCAATGATGCTTTCTTCACAAAGTCCTTCAAGTTTGGTTCTGTGGCTGCTTTGATTGGTGTTGTGCTGGTTCTTTTTGTTGGTCACGGACAGATGGTCAATGTTAAAGAAGAACAGCCCATGAAGGCTGCTGCTGCTGAGGCATTGTGGGAAACAGCAGATCCTGCTCCTTTCACCATCATTGCAAGTATTGATGAGGAAGGTCGCAAGAACAATAGTGCAATTGAACTTCCCAAGATGTTGAGCTTCTTGTACTATTTGAAGTTTGAAGGAGAGGTTCCTGGTATCAATGATCTACAGGCTCAGATGGAAGCAGAATATGGACCTGGTGACTATATCCCTCCTGTAAAGGTCTTGTTCTGGAGTTTCCGCATCATGGTTGGTGCTGGTTGTCTCATGCTCTTGTTGGGTGTTATCGCCGTTGTTCTCATGAAGAAAAAGAAGGCTCTTGGAGATTACAAGAAGCTGATGGTTATCTTCTCCCTGTCCTTGGGCTTGCCTTTCTTGGCAAATACTTTTGGATGGATTATGGCAGAAATGGGACGTTATCCTTGGTTGGTATACGGCTTGCAGAAGTTGGAAGAAGGTGTTTCTGTCATCAATACTCCTTCTACCGTTTTGATTTCTTTGGTGGGATTTATCGTAATTTACACTGCATTGGCTATCGCAGAGATTTTCTTGATGGTTCGCCATGGTATCAAGAATCCTGTTACTGATACTGAAATCGCTGAAAACGATAAGGAGGCTTCACTGTGGACTTAAATACATTGTGGTTTATTCTGATTACCGTGCTTTTCAGCGGATTCTTTGTACTGGAAGGATTTGACTACGGTGTAGGTACCTTGTTACCCATCGTTGCAAAGAATGATACAGAGCGTCGTGTTGTTTTGAACACTATTGGACCTCACTGGGATGCTAATGAGGTTTGGTTGCTTACCGCTGGTGGAGCTATCTTTGCTGCATTCCCTAACTGGTATGCAACATTGTTCAGTGGCTTCTACTTGGCATTGTTTGCTATTCTTTTTGCATTGATTATTCGTGGTGTTGCTATTGACTTCCGCAGCAAGCACGACAGTGCTACTTGGAGAAAGACTTGGGACATCTTGTTCTGTGTTGGTTCTCTGTTGCCTTCTGTTCTCTTTGGTGTAGCAGTAAGCAACTTCATGACTGGTGTTCCTATCGATGCTAACATGGAATATGCTGGTAACTTCTTTACCTTGTTGACACCCTTTACCTTGTTGGGTGGTGTTACCATGTTGTTGGTATTGACCTTCCACGGATTGTTGTTCTTGAAGCTGAAGAATGGTGTTCAGGCAATTGAAGATAGAGTAAAGGCTTTGGGAACAAAGCTTGGTCTTGTTATGTTGGTTGTAACTGTAGCTTGGGTTGTGTTTGCAGCCTTTAAGACTCGTCTTTTGACCAATGGCCCTATTGCTATCGTTGCTGTAGCTTTGGCAGCAGTTCTTTTGATTCTTTCTGTATTGTTGCAGGCAAAGGGACTTGATGGAAAGGCATTTATCTGCTCTTCCTTGGCTATTGTTATGGTTGTTGTAACTGTATTCTTCTCAATGTTCCCTAATGTAATGATTTCTACCTTGGCTGGTGGACAGAGCCTTGATATTTACAATGCAAGCTCCAGCCCCAAGACATTGAAAATCATGACCATTGTTGCTCTGACAGCTGTGCCTATTGTTTTGGCCTATTTGGTTTGGAGCTACTGGGTATTCCGCAAGCGTGTTACAGAAAAACACCTGCACTATTAATTACATGGATTCACCAATAGGTGAAATCTAAGATAGAGGCTGATGGTGGCATATGCTATCATCAGCCTTTTTTATTTAAAGTTCCTCTGGGCCCTTGTATTAGTTTATATTCTAGTTTATTCTGGTTTTGCTAAAAATTTGGTTTTAGATACGTCTGTTATATTCTAGCCAGACAAAATCAACAATAAGGTATTGTATGTTTAGTAAAACTCTTTGGAAGATACAGGATAGTAAGGCTTTAAAATGCCAAGGTATCGTGCTTGCTTTATCACTTAGTTCTGGAGCCTGTACTGCAGCTCAAGCCTTTGTTGTAGCACAGATTGTAAATCGTATTTTCTTCTTGCAACAGAATTTGGCTTCGGCTTATAATCTTTTTATCTTGTTGGTGGCAATTATTTTATTGCGAGGCTTATTCCAGTGGATGGAGGAGCACTTTGCCCTGCAGGTTGCAGGTTTAGTAAAGCATACCCTGTTGGACAAGCTGCTAGAACAGGTGGGAGTGCTGGGGCCTGGCGAGATGGAACATCGTCAGAGAGGAGAATTTTTCACCCTTTTAACTCAAGGTTTAGGCACTCTTGACGTATATTTTTGTCGCTATTTGCCCCAGCTTTTTAAAAGTGCCTTGATTCCTGTGGCTTATTTAATTGTAGTTTTCCCCTTTGATTGGATTTCAGGTCTTATTTTTTTAATCGCTACTCCCTTAATTCCTGGTTTTATGATGCTCATTGGAAAATGGAGCCGCAAGATGGCTGGTTCTAGCTGGGAAGCCATGGCTCGCATGGGTGGCTATCTGCAGGATGTGTTGACAGGTCTTGCCACTTTGCGAAATTGGAATCGTGAGTATCATCAAGAAAAAAAAATTCGCAAGGTAAGTGATGATTTTCGTCTTGCATCGATGAAAACCTTGCGGGTGGCCTTTCTTTCTGCCTTGACTTTGGAATTGTTTACCACCATTAGCATTGCCTTAGTGGCGGTGGGCTTGGGAATTCGACTGGCAGATGGACGAGAGGTTTTTGAAGTAGCTTTATTTATCATTTTGCTGGCACCAGAATATTTTCAGCCCCTGCGTCAGTTGGGACAGCGATATCACGACAGCCAGAATGCCATTCTTTCTGCTGACCAAATGTTTGATTTTTTAGCACGAGTTTCATCTGCAAAGAAGGCTCAAGAAGAAAAGAATGCAACTGCTACAGAGAATTTGGAACTGTCTCAAAATCAGCCTCCACAGATAGCTTTGAAAAATCTTTCCTTTAGCTGGGGGGTGCGTGAGGTTTTGAAGGGGATTGACCTTCAGCTGGAGCCAGGTGAAATTTATGCAATTGCTGGAAGAAGTGGTGCGGGAAAAACCACCTTGCTGCGGATTTTAGCAGGAGCCCTCACTGAGAAAACTGGTGAGTATAAGGTAAATGGACAGGATTTCCAAGGATGGAGTCATCTGGCCATGATTCCTGCTCAGCCTTACTTTTTCCATGGAAGCCTTTTGGAAAATATTACCATGGGTCGTGATATTTCTCTGGAACAGGTGCAGAAGGTCTGCAGGATTATCGGTACTGAGGATTTCATTTTGCAACTCCCTCAAGGCTACGACACCATCCTAGGACAAGAAGGAATACGTCTTTCTGGTGGCCAAGGACAGCTGGTGTCTATTGCCAGAGCCATGGTGGATGAAAACAGAAATGGACTTTTGCTTTGTGATGAGGCTACCAGTAGCTTAGATGCCCAGACAGAAAGTGTGGTGGAAGCTGCCTTGGACAAATTGTATGCTGGGCGAACGGTATTGATTAGTGCCCATCGTCTCCATACCTTGGAGCGGGCAAAGAAAATATTTGTGCTGGAAGAGGGTAAAATTGTGCAGCAGGGAAGTTATCAGGAGTTATCACAGGATAAAAATGGTGCCTTTGCCCGTATGTTGCAGGAGGGATTAGCGGTATGAGTAAAAAATCTTCTGGAATAAAAACCTTGTTCGCCCTGTTACGGCCTTACTTATTGCCCATGATGGGAACTGCGGTGGTGGGAGCCATGACCATTGTTGCCAACACAGGGCTTTTGGCTGTGTCTGCTATTCTCATTAGTATGGCTGCCCTTATGCCTCCCTTGCTGGACTTGATGCCCATGTCTGCTGCGGTACGATTATGCGGAATCTCCCGTGCCCTGTTTCGGTATTGGGAGCGACTGGCAAGTCACTCCATTACCCTCAAGCTTTTGTCTGATTTACGGGTGTGGTATTATCAGCAGCTTTTGCCCTTGGTGCCTGGTGGAGTAGGGAATAAGACTGCCCGACTTTTTAAAACCATTACCGATGACATTGAAATTCTCAAATTCTTTTATCTGCGAGTCGTTGCCGCTCCCTTGACAGCTTTGGTGGCCTTGATTATTGCCTCTGTGGTGCTGGCTTTTTTCCTGCCAGTGGCAATTCCCATTTTGTGGCTGGCAGCCGCCTTAAACGGTGTCATTCTTCCTATTTTATCCCGCCGTAATGGAAGGGCAAACGCAGAAGCTGCACAAGTCCATGAATTAAGGTATCATCAAAAGCTACAGGATTATGTGGAAGGTCTTGATGCCTTGTGGACCTATAACCGATGGAAGCCCATGGCTGCCACTGTCTTGCAATCGTTTATGGAAGGGAACAAGGTTCGCATGGATGGAGAGGTGCGGCGAGGAAGACTCAATGCCCTGTCTGGAGTGATTTCTGGCTTGGCAATGGCTTCAACCCTCTTTTTCAGTGCCCAGGCTGTGGCCTCTGGTGAACTGGAAGGAATTTATCTTTTGTCTGTGGCCTTGATTGTTCTGGGCATCATGGAGGCGGTACAGCCCTTGCCCCTAGCAGTTTCCTACTATTATGATAGTGTGGCTGCCATAGAGGATATGCTGGAAGTGACAGAGGGTAAACCAACGGGACTTCCTCGTCTTGCAGAAACAACTTCATCCCGCCAAGATATTCCCTTGGACATTGAATTTGTTGATGTGGATTTTACCTATCCTGCTGGCAAAAAGCCCGCCTTGCAAAAGGTAAGCCTTACCTTTCCGGCAAAAAGCAAGACAGCCATTATCGGTCATATCGGTAGTGGAAAAAGTAGTCTTGCCTCCTTGCTTATGGGAGAATACATGCCTCAGCAGGGAGAGATTTTGTTGGGAGGTCGTCCTCTCAAGGAATGGGGAAAGGAAGCCTTGGTAGACCAGATTTCCTTGGTAAACCAGCATCCCTATGTTTTTACTGCAACCCTGCGAGAGAATTTGCAGTTGGCTGCCAAAGATCCAGATCAGGCTACCGATGAGGTATTGTGGACTGCCTTGGAGTGGGCAGATTTAGCTCAGCTAGTTCGAGACTTGCCCCTGGGACTTGATACTCTTTTGTCTCCCAATGCCCAGAATTTTTCCGCTGGGGAACGTCAGCGTCTTGCCCTTGCTCGCATGAAGCTGGAAGATAAACCCATCGTCATCCTTGATGAAGCTTTGAAGAATCTAGATAACATTACCGCTCATCAGCTTTTGGAAAAAATCCTTGAGTTTTGCCAGGATCGTAGCTTGCTTTTCATTACCCATGATCTTCGTCATCCTGCACAAATGGATAAGGTTTTGGAAATGGAGCTTGGTAAGGTAGTGTCCTATTTGTAGAATTCATCTACACTTGTCAAATTATACTATTTAGTGTACAGTGTCACTAAAGTTTTTTTTAGGAGAATAGAAAAAGATGAAAAAAATCTTTTCAATCATGTTGGTTTGTCTCATGGCTGCATCCCTGGCCTTTGCTAGTGGAAAGAAGGATTCTGGCGTTAGCAATTCCCTCGAAGCATTGAAGGCTCGTGGTGTATTTGTTTTGGGCTTGGATGATGCATTCCCTCCTCTGGGATTCCGTGATGATGCTAACAACATCGTTGGTTACGACATCGACTTGGCTGCAGAAGTTTGCAAGCGCCTTGGTGTTGAGCTGAAGTGCCAGCCTATTGACTGGGCAGCAAAGGAGCAGGAGCTGAACACAGGTAACATTGACTGTATCTGGAATGGTTTCACCATGACACCTGAGCGTGAAGAAGCTCTTTCCTTTACAAAGCCTTACTTGGACAATGCCCAGGTGGTAATTGTTCGCAACGATGCAGGAATCGCTTCCTTGGCTGATTTGGCTGGAAAGAAGATTGGTCTTCAGGCTGGTTCCAGTGCTGCTGATGCTGTTGAGGCAAATCCTGAGTTTAAGGCAACCTTGGCTGAAGTTGTTGAGTTCAAGGACAACTTGACTGCTCTCATGGACTTGGAAATCGGTGGTGTAGACGGTGTTGTAATGGACATGGTTGTAGGTAACTATAGCATCATGACCACAGGCAAGAACTTTGTAGTTCTGTCTGAAAGCTTGTCTTCCGAAAAGTACGGAATTGGTTTCCGCAAGGCTGACGTAGAGCTCCGTGACGAAGTTCAGAAGATTCTTGAGGAAATGGCTGCTGACGGTACTGTTGCAGCTATTTCTGCCAAGTGGTTTGGCTCTGATATTTCTGTAATCGGAAACAACTAATTTATAGAGGCGGCTGGTATGGAAAAGTTACTGGTGGTATTGTTACAGGGGTCTCTTGTATCAAGTAAGATATTTTGTTTGACTCTTTTGTTTTCTCTGCCCTTGGGACTTCCCTTGGCAGCCGCCCGAATGTCAAAAAATGTATTTATTTCTTGGCCAGCACGAGTATTCTTGCTGGTAATTCGGGGAACTCCCCTTATTCTTCAATTAATATTCGTTTATTTTGCTCCCTATTATCTTTTCAAGATGTCCTACGACAGATTTACAGCTGCCATTGTGGCCATGTCCATTAACTATGCAGCCTATTTTGCAGAGATTTATCGTGGTGGTATCGAATCCATTCCTACAGGTCAGTACGAGGCTGGTAAGGTTTTAGGCTTTACTCGAATGCAAACCTTTTTCCGTATTGTACTTCCCCAGGTGGTTAAGCGGATTTTACCTGCCACTGGTAACGAGGTCATTACCTTAGTAAAGGATACGGCACTGGCTCAGGTTATTGGTGTGTCAGAATTGTTCCGTGCCGCTCAAAATGCAGCAAGCCGAGAATTTTCCACCATGCCCATCTTCGTGGCAGGAATCTTTTACTTTATCATGAACTGGGTTGTTTCTGCGGTTTTCCTCCGCATAGAAAAAAAATTGGATTACTACAAGTAGGAGGAAATCATGTCAGAAGTTATTGTGCAGGTGGAAAATCTTTCCAAGTCCTTTGGTTCACTGGAGGTTATTCGTGATGTATCCTTTACTGTGGGCCCAGGTGAGGTACTGGGAATTATTGGGCCTTCAGGCTCTGGTAAGTCCACCATGCTCCGTTGTATCACTCAGTTGGAAAATGTTTCCGGTGGTTCCATCAGCATTTGTGGCAAGCAGATGGTAAAGGATGGAATCTATGCAAATAAGAAGGAGCTCCATCAAATCGGCTTGAATGCTGGATTGGTGTTCCAGAATTTCAATCTTTTTCCTCATTTTACTGTTTTGCGGAACATTACCGAAGCTCAGATTCACGTGCTTGGACGCAGCAAGGCTCAGGCCCAGCAGCGAGGTCGGGAGCTTTTGGCAAAAATGGGACTTTCTGACAAGGAAAATGCCTATCCCTGTGAGCTTTCTGGAGGTCAGCAGCAGCGTGTTTCCATTGCCCGTGCCTTGGCCTTGGATCCCCAGGTCTTGTTCTTTGACGAGCCCACCAGTGCCCTTGACCCAGAGTTAACGGGAGAAATCCTAAAGGTTATCCGAGAATTGGCTCAGGAGCACATGACCATGGTGGTAGTAACCCACGAAATGGCCTTTGCCCGGGACTTGTCCGACAGGATTATTTTCATGGATGGTGGCGTTATTGTGGAGCAGGGACCTGCCCAGGAAGTAATCAACAATCCTCAGCAGGAAAGAACAAAGGCATTCTTAAGTCGTTTCCAGTCCTGAGATTGTGTTTTCCTGCAAAAATCATCTTCTCTGAGATTCTTTTTAAGATTATTTTAATATTCTCCACTACAATGAATTACCATGAGATTGTTGTTGGCTGAAGACGAGCGGTATCTTTCCAGTGCCCTCTGCGAGATTCTTTCAAAGCAAAAGTATGAGGTAGATCCTGTCTACGATGGCCAAAGTGCCTTGGATTATATTCGTAGTGGGGTATACGATTTGGTGATTCTTGACATCATGATGCCCAAGATGGATGGCATTGCTGTGTTACGGACAATTCGCCGTGAAAAAAATTCCATTCCTGTGTTGATGCTCACTGCTCGTGATGAGATACAGGACAAGGTAAGTGGCCTTAATTTTGGTGCTGATGACTACATGACCAAGCCTTTTTCTACTGATGAACTAGTGGCCCGTGTTCGTGCCTTGACCCGTCGCCGAGGGGAGTTGATGCTGGATGTGCTGGAATACAAGGATTTAGTCTTAAATCCCAAGAACATGGAACTTTCAACCCAAGGTGATGAGGGTACCAACAAGGTGGCCCTTTCCCAAAAAGAATTCTTGATTATGGAAATGCTTTTGCAAAATCCCTGCCAGATTCTTCCCAAGGAACGCATTATCGAAAAGATTTGGGGTGGAGACTCCAATGCTGAGCATAATAATCTTGAGGTTTTTATTTCTTTTATCAGAAAAAAGATACGTTTTCTTGGCTCTACTGTGGAAATTAAAACAAGCCGTGGCATAGGATATTCTTTAGTATGAAGGTAATCAAGCGACTGCAACGAAAGATGGTGGTGACGGTGCTGGTGATTCAAGCCATTGTCTTTGCCCTGATTCTTATTGCCCTGAATTTGCTGGTGTCCTTTTCTGTGTTGCGGGAGATGAAGGCTTCTCTCCGGCATTTTGTGCATCACAATATCCCCATTCTGGAAAAACGCCATGACTGGGTGCAAAGCCGCATGAAGGACATTCCCTTGACAGAAGAGAATCCTCCATTGCGGAGTCAGGAGGAACCACCAAATGATGAGAAGGCTTGGCGTCATTTTTTTGCCAATGTCATGCCCCTTGGTAATGAAATGCTTGCTCGGAATTTTTTCGGTATAACCTACGATATGGAAGGGAAGTTGGCTTCTATCCTTGACTCCTTTCCTCGGTATACAGAAGAAGAAATGAAAGAGTTTATAAATCTTGGCTTGGACTTGGAGTTTACAGAAAAACCACAGATGATTTTTTCTTCCATGGGAAGTTTTTTATATATCAAGAAAAATACCAACCGTGGTTCCTTGGTGGCTTTGGCAGATTTTTCCAGAGAAATGAAAACTGCTGGGCGTATGATGCTAGTAAGCGTGGGAATTTACATTATCTCCATTTTGATTTCTGCTGCGGTGGCTTGGTTTGTGGCTAAAAGGTCGGTACGGCCGGTACAAGAAGCCTTTGAGACACAAAAGCAGTTTATTGCTGATGCTGGTCACGAGCTGAAAACTCCTGTTTCTGTAGTGGCTGCTAATGCAGATGCTCTTGCTGGAGAAATTGGAGATAATAAGTGGCTGGGCTATATCAAGAGTGAAACAAACCGTATGGCCCACCTTATCAATGACTTGTTGTATTTGGCAAAAAATGATGCTGGACGAGTTCCCTTGGTATACTCTGCTGTGGATGTGAGTCGAGTGGTGGAGGCTGCGGTGCTTCCCTTTGAAAGCATTGTCTATGAGCAGGATAAGGAACTGGAACTAGAGATTCAAGAAGGAGTCCAGTGGGTGTGTGATGGCGGTGGTATAAGCCAGATTGTGGTGATTTTGCTAGACAATGCCATAAAAAATTCAGTTGCGGGAGCAAAAATCAAGGTGTCTTTATCGATGGAAGGAAATCGCCGTGGAAATCGCGCCCCAAATCGTAGTCAAGGAAAATTTGGCAAAACCCATCCTGTCATTACAGTGTATAACCAAGGGGAGGGCTTGTCGGAAGAGGAAATACAGCAGGTGTTCAAGCGGTTTTATCGCAGCGACTCATCCCGAACCCGTTCCACCGGTGGTTGTGGCCTTGGCCTTTCCATAGCCCAAGCCATAGCTCAGGCCCATCAGGGAAGTATTATGGTGGAAGGTCAGCAGGGACAGTGGATTTCCTTTAGCCTTCACTTGGGGCTGGTGCAGCAAAATACTGGCTTAGAAGGGGAATGATTTCATCAAGTCCAGCTACGGGCTCCAGGATCAGGGTGTAGGAGTTTTTTTCTTGTTGTTGATTTTCCTGATGGAATTGGATTTTCAGGTACTTGGGCTTTTCCTTGCAGAAGGGGAGAAGTCGCTTGAAAGAGAAAATTCCTGGCTCTAGGGAAAGGGGCTCTAGCTTTTGGAGATTTTCCCGTGGAATATGGAGGTATTGCTGTCGTGGTGGCTTGCCGTTGGTGGCATTTCTAAACATGGTGGCCAGGGCACTTTCTGAGGCATGGACAAAAAAATGAAGTCCCCTTTTTCCAAAAATCAGCAGTCCCCAAAGGATGTCTTGCCCCGGAGGAAATGCCAACCCTAACTCCTTTACCACATAGGCGGGTGTCTCCACAATTTTTGCCATTACTAGTTTTTTTATAGAATCTCCAGTCATGTGATGAAAGTCCTTTTCAAATTCCTTAAAACTCGTTTTTGGAATCATCAGTATCCTCCCTTTGTCTTGTTCTATTCAATAGATAAAAGTATATCTTTTTCTAAGTACTCTGGCAATGGATAGAATTGTCTTGTATTATCCTTAAATTTCCGATATGATTTTACAACGAGGTTTTTATGAGAAAAGAATTTCTTCCCTATGACAAGGTTCGAAACGATGCCTTGAAATTGGCCCATCAGATTCACAAAGATAACTTCATTCCTGATGTGATTTATGTTTCTCTCCGTGGTGGAGCCTACATGGCAAATGTTATTAGTGAATATTTTAAGATTGCCCGAAAAGAACATCGTCCCGTTTTGTATTCTGCCGTAGTTGCTCGTTCCTATTCTGATATTCGTCAGCGTGACAGGGTAATGGTAGATGGTTGGACTTATTCCCCAGAACACCTTCGTCCAGGGGACAAGATTCTTTTGGTAGACGATATCTTTGATACTGGAAAAACTATCAACTACTTGGTAGAAGTTTTACTGGAAAAGGGGATTCCCCGTAAGGATATTAAGGTTGCCGTTCACGACTATAAATATTTTACCTATTACGAAGAACAGTTACCTATCCAGCCAGATTACTTCTGTCGTAAATTCACCATTACAAAGCCTGAAGAAGACTTGTGGATTCATTACATGAGTCATGAACTTATTGGACTTTCCCAGCAGGAATTGGAAGAATATTATTTTAAAGAAGATCCTGAACTGAAAGAAGTATTTGAATCCCTCGGTGTTAATGGAAAATTGTAAACCAACAGATTATCTTTATAAAAGAATCTATTTTGGTTACAATAGGAGCTTGTAAAATGAAAAAAATATCCCTCATATCTTTCATCTTTTTTTTGATGATATATTCCCTTTTTGCCCAGGGGATAGGAAAACAATTGTATTCAGATGAGGGATTTGTAATTGTCAGTCCAATAGAAGGTACTTGGGCAAATAAACAATCCTTGGTGCTGGAAGTTCCAGAAGCCAATGAGGTATTTTATTCTTTTTCAGGTTCCCATCCTATGGAATCAGGTTTTGCTTACGACGGCCCAGTGATGATAGAGGCTGAAGGTGCTGTTTCCCTGAAAATTGCCTTGGTATTTTCTGACGGTAATGCTGCAATCTATACAGTGGACTATACTGTGGAAAAGGAGGAGACAGATTTTGACAATCCTTTTTCCTTGAATCTTAGCCAGCCAGTAGTTACCTATGGAGCTGGAGAAAGTATTGGTATTCCCGCAGGATTTTCCTATCGGTTGGGAAATTCTAGCAACTTTTTGCCAGGAGATAAAATCCTTGCCTTACAGGGAGGGACCTTTCCTCATCGGTATCTTCCCTGTGAAGTAGTTGATGGAAAAAGGGCTTGGCGTTTTGTCTTGAGCCCAGAGGGATTTCCTGCTCCCCTTCCACTATCTCAACCTCGTGGAGAAAGTCCTACAGAAATGTTCCCTGAGGAACTTGCCCAACAGCTGGAAGATACAAGTGAGCTTTCTCAGTACAATTTTACTGCAGGAAAAAAAGTTGAGTTTTATCACACTCCTTATCAAAAGACCGTAGAAGAGGTTGCAGATTTAGATCCTGGCCTCTCTCAGATGGATGTTCCTGAGGATGATTCTATTGCAGACAATACACAGAAGGATGTGCCTGATTTTGATATTTCTGAGCCCCCCTTTCAGATTACCAACTGGAATTTGCTGACCTTTACTCGTGACAAATTGATTTATTCCATAGATACTGATTATTGGCAGGCTACAGAAGGCTCTGTTGTAGTTGACAGAAGCGTGGGACACACCATTTACTGGCAAAGTGTGGCTTATGAACCGGGAAATCCTGTTTATAGTTTTTATCTGCCCCCAAAACCCCAAGAACAGCAATTTGAAGGGAATGAAGCTGTTCTTGTAGCCCTTGGGCCAGATTTTACCTTTGTGCCAGAGGGACTGTCTATTGAGCCTGTGTCTTCTATTTTGATTGATGCATTTTATGGGGAAACATTACAGAGTGATTTTTCCGTTGATGTTTATTATCAGGATTTATATCAAGGTAAAACGACTATTTCTGTCCTCGTGGATAAATGTCCTCCTGTTGCTCCTGCAATATATTCCAGCAGTGACGCTTTCTATAATCGTGAAAGTGTAAATCTCCATATTGGTGAGTTTGAAGAAGGTCAGGTGTTCTATTCCCTAGAAATGATTGTATCTGAAAAGGAAGGTTTTACTGCTACTGACATGGAAGCCTTACGACAAAAGGAAGCTGACTTTGATCTTCAAGAGATGAAAGAAGGGTTTCAAGTTTATAAAGGTGAACCCTTGTTGCTGGAATCCCATTCAGAACATGGCCATCTGTTTCATGTGGGGGCATTTACCCAAGATAAGCAAGGAAATTCCAGTCCGATAACTTGGTTTTCCACTATTATAGATCCTACGAATTTTTACGTGGCATCTGGTGATTTTGCTTTGCAAGAAGATGAGTTCCAGGAGCAGTTAGAAGGAACCTTGGGTCGCCCCTTTACCTCACTACAGGAAGCTGTTGAAGCAACTGCCCACTTGGATTTTGTTCGCCTGCATATCATTGATATGCTGCCTGTTACCGAGCCTGTTGTCATTAATTCCAAGTGTGAAATATATGGAACAAGTGCTGGTTCTGGTTTGCTCTTTAGCCAGGGAGCGTATCTTCAAATAAAAGATGGCGATGTGGTTATCAAAAATTGTGTGCTTGAATTACAGAATGCTTCTGCTGGTTCAGATATTTCTGATTACAAGAAGAGTAAGCCTCTGTTGGCTGTAGCCAAGGGAAAGCTTTCCCTGGAGGACTGTGAGGTTTTTGGTGATTACACTGCTAGTGGAACATTATTGTCTGCCACTGATGCCGCACTTTTTATCATCAATTCTGGAATTACCCTCCGTTCTGGTGAATATGGTGCCATGGTTTCCAGCTTGCGTAGCGAGATAACCGTGATGGGAGGGCAGTACACCGTTATTGCTCCCACTGCTGTTGTGTTTTCTTTGTCTGCTGGTGAGCTTACACTTTCCGATGCCCAGTGCAAGGTGTATGGTAATTTGGGGCGGGTGGCAGAGCTCAGTGGGGTAGGCTATACCTTAACAAATAATAAATTTTACGGAATCTTTGAAAATAAAAATCTTTCTGCCGCACAGCTTGTTCCTGTTTGGAGCGATGGTCGTTCCCGATTGCTTCAGGAAAGCGGTAATGCTGTATCTGGATTTCCCGGGAGTTAAAGTTGAAAAAAATATCTCATTGTATGTTTCCATTGTTGGGCTTGGTATCAAGTGTATTGTTTGTAATCAGTGTTCCGGCCTTTGGTCAGACTTCTGTGACTCAATCAAGTGAGCAGGAGGTGGTAGAAGAAGTTGACTGGGAGGAATTGGAGCCTGAAGTACCTTCTCTTTCCCAGGAGGAATTTGACGCCCAGTTTTCAAATTGGGAGAACTTGGGAAAAACTTCTTTACAGCAGTATCTGGATAGTTTTGATCTTTTTTTAGAAACCTCCCTTCCTCAGTATGATATGCAGCCCTATGTTTTGGCAGAATGTCTGTGGTTTCAGGTAGCAGTACTTCCAAAATTTCAGCAAATGAAACAGGATGGGAGCCTTGATGTTATGATGGAAATGAACATGACGATGCTTCCTGATGTAGAAAAAAAGGTTGCAGATTTTTTTGCCCAACTGGGAGAGGGAAAACTTCCGCTGCATCCTTGGAGTGACACGGTGTTTGCTATTTTCCGACAACTTTCCAGAGATTTTTCTGTCAGTAATGAAATTATCATCCTATCTCAAATTCCCTTTATGTTAGATGAGGCAAATCTTCCAAACCTTCCATCTGTGATGATAGAACAGGTTTTTATGCCAGTTGATATAAGTTTTCGTAATGTGCAATTGTACCGTGGACTTATGGATTTGGAATATTTAGTGGAACAATTTAATGCAGCAGAAAGTCAAGGTTCCTCGAAGGAAACTGAAGGCACTGCTTCTGCTGAAGGAACGTCAGAGGTTGTGTCAAAAACTGATGAAGCACCTGACGCAGAACCTGACGCAGAATCTGCTTCTCAGGAAGCGGAAGCAGTTGTGACTGAAGCTTCCGAGCTTGTTCTGTTACCTCATATTCCTGGCATTGATTGGGAACAGGTGGTTTTGAATCAACCTTTAATGTATTTGCTGGCTCATTCTACAGCAGGAAAAGACATTTATTCTGTATTGAGAACATATCATTCTGGACAAACTCATGCTTCTCGCTGTGAAGAACTCTATCAAGAATGTAGTAAGATTGGGGTGCAATGGGGCTTTGACTTGGAGCAGATTTTACCAAATTTTTCTGCTACAGGAATTGGTGCTGCAAAAAAAGATGCCTTTATCTTGTATTGTCTTCCTGAACATGACTTGGATCAAATTTATATGGATTTATCATGTCTCAAAGCAATTGCTCCTGTTTATTATTCGAGAGCCGTGGCCCAGTTGCAGCACACAGCATCTCATGGAGGTTCATTATAATGGCAAAAGTCTCTGCTGGAATCAAAGTTCTTATTATCTTCTTAGCTATTCTTTTTGTAGCCATTACTGGCTTTGTCGTTGTGTATAAAATGGAGTTGTTTCCTAGCCTGATCCAGAAGTTTCATGACATTTTAGGCTTGAATGTGGTGGAGGAAGATGATTATTTGAAAAATCAGCAAGAAGAATTACTTCGTGAGCAAAACTCCATCGGAACATTCTATCCCCACATTATCCCTGTTACCGAGGAGGTCGTAGAATCAATTCGTCAATCTCGGGAACAATTTGGTTTTGGTTTTTCTCAAAGCAAAGCCTATACTGTGGAGTTTTTACCCATTGCAACAGAGTCAGAGTCTGAAGGGGATACTGAAATTGCATCAGATTCAGAAGAAGATGGTGATCCCATTTGGTCGTATCAGAACGAGTATCCAGTGGTGTCTCCTGCCGCTGATTTTTACGATAGAGTAGTTTTTATCGATGCCCAACCTTCCTTGGTGATTCTTGATAAGACAACAGGTAGTGAAACACTCCGTATACCCTGTCAAGTGTCTCCAGGTCAAGAGGCTTTTTCTCACCTGCAATCCTATTATTTCAAAAGCAAGACAGGTAACTGGTATGAAATGCGATTTGAAGAAGGTTTGACAAAGCCTGAAAGTCTGGCTGTTGTCCATGAGGTTAAGGAGAAGGGCAATGTTGATGAAGCGATTTACAATAGCCTTTTGCCACAAAAGGATGCCCTAGATTTTATCAATGCAAAAATGAATGGCCTCCTTTCCGTAAGCCCCGCAGTTTCTGTGGACCAGTCGATTTTGTATTCTGTTGAAGGAGAGGCTTTTTCTTTTAATCGTTCCTTGGTGTCTCCCGCCTTTGTATTTTCTCCTAAAGAACAGGGAACCTATACCTTGGGATTGTGTGATGAAACAGGAAACTGGATTCGTGACAATGCCTTTGTGGTTTTGTACACCATGGCAGGAGAAGCCTTGGCCATTAGTCTAGACTATGTGGCAGATCGCCCGCAAATCACCACCCATCTGTCTAATCAGGAATTGTATGTGGCTTGTATGGGTTTTTTCCCTGATACATTGCTTCTTGATGCAGCTCCTTCCCAGGATTTCCGTGATGATGCTTCTTCTATGGCTTCTGCTAATGGAGAAGGGGATGAAATGGAGCTTGAAATGGTGGAGCTGGTACTTGACTCTCCTACAACAGAAGAAGCTTCTGCAGAGGCTGTTGAAGGTGAGACTCTTGTATCTGATACTCCTGAAACACTGCCACAACGAGCTTGGTTCCAGGTGGAGGTGGCTCCCTAATGGCAATAAAACTCTTGTGCGGCCTTGATGAGGCTGGTCGTGGACCTTTGGCGGGGCCTGTGGTGGCAGCCGCCGTTATCTTGCCAGCTGACTTTCCTGTGGAAATTCTTAGGGACTCAAAGAAACTTAGCTTAAAAAAGCGGTTGGCTGCCCGTCAGGTGATTCTGGAACGTAGTTGCTGGGGAATTGGCATTGTAGATCACACTACCATTGATGAAATCAATATTCTGCAAGCAAGCCTTTTGGCCATGGAACAGGGATTTTTTCAGATGCAGGAAAAGCTTGATGATTTTTTGTGCCGTGAGTTTGGTAATGATTTGGAATTTCAACTGGAAGCCATGGCAGACGGTACCTTTGTGCCAAAAATCCCTGTGGTATGCCGAGCCCAGCCCAAGGCAGATGATACCTTTCCAGAGGTAATGGCAGCCTCCATTTTGGCAAAGACCCAGCGGGACATGATAATGGACGAATATGCCCAACGCTATCCTGAATATGGTTATGAAAAACATAAGGGATACCCCACCAAGGCTCACCGAGAAGTTTGCCGTCAGCTAGGGCCATCCCCCATTCAACGTATGAGTTTTAAGTACTAGAATTATTCGTTTTCTGTAGGTCGCTTTGAAACTACGTGAACACGTCCAGTCTTTTTTACCCCGGAGCGTCTTCTTTCTTCTTCAGCAGTGGGCTTCCGTTGATATACTTTTTTGCCAGTAGCAGAAGCTCGTGCAGCCTTTCGTTCTGCCGCAGCCTTGGAACGATCCTTTTGCTCCTTTTCAATAAATGAAATGGAGGAATCAAGGCCCTTGAAGAATTTTTGCATATCATCAGCAAAAACTACTATAGCATGGCGGTCAAAGTCCTCACCATTCCTACTTTTACTTTCTACCACTTGGAGAAAGATGTCGCCATTCCTATTTTCCTTTACATTGAAAAAATAGGACCTATTATCCAGCGTAACCTGAGTGGTGTAAAGTTCTCCACGTGCTCCCATGCTATCCTTCCTTATTGCTTTGATGCTGTATATACTCTTTCAATAACAAGCGTTATTCGTTTAACTAACGAATTCACACTATCATATTTTATCTCATTAGACAAGCTGTATTTTTCAGCATTTTATCGAGGGATGTGCAGTAAGGGAGCTCTGGGGTACTAGGGATTTTTGCTGAACTTGGTGGCCTCGTAAAAAAACATGATGCCGTGGAGCAGTCCATAGATAAAGTAGCCAATGTAAAAGATTACCAGCATGGATTCGGTAAGGCGACCAATTACAGTAAAGAGGAGTACTCCTTCCAGTCCGTACAAGAAGGTGGTGATTCCCAACAGACACAAACACAGACAGGGAAGAAAGCCCAAGTGACGTTGGAGTCGCCATAGTAGCAGCCCTATGCCAAAGGCTACACCGCCACAAGGAATGCCCAGTGCAGGAATGTAGGCTACTTCCGCCATAATCCGAGCAAAGCTACCCACTGCCAGTCCCAAAAGACATTGAACTCCTTGTTGGCGGGCGGCATCTGTAAGGTGAAATTCTGTCATCGTACACCTCCCAGCCCTGAGCTTTCGATTTCCTGCCAACTTTTTCCCATCATCTGCTGTAGCTTTGAAAACCACGGCACACTGCTTCCCCGTGGACCAAATGATAAGGCTCCGACAATTCTGCCTGTCTCAACATTTTCCACTAGATTCACGTATAGATCTCCATCTTTGGGCTGACCTCGCTTAAGGGGGCTTCCCAGTTCATGGTTTTTCCAAAGTCCAGAATTTTCTTCTTCCACAGATAGGACGGCCTTGCCTGTAGACACCGCTTCCCGCCTGCCAATGGTGATGGTGGTACGGGGAATGGTTTGTTGGTAGGCCTCAGGTTTTGACTGTTGGCCTTCAGTGAAAAGATGCCAGCAGGCAAATTCCGCCGCCTTTTTTCCTTGCTCCAGTGCAGAGGGAATGATGGCCCAGGTAATCCCCTGGAATTCGGCACAATCTCCTGCGGCAAAGATCCAGGGATTGCTAGTGGCAGTTTCTTCATTGATGATGATGCCCTTACCACAGGCAAGGCCCGCTTCCTTAGCAAGGTGAATTCTGCTTCTGACTCCCATGGAATACAGCAAGGTTTCCACTCCATCTTTGCAAATGGGGCGGAGCACTTCCTCCACACTGCGACTTTTCAGTTCATTGGTGTCTAGGTGGACTCCCGTGTGAATATCAAGCCCTTCCTGTCGCTCCAAGTAGAGCCTCAGCATTTCTGAAGCGGTTCTGTTCAGCTGGCGATTCAGCAGGTAGCCTGATGCTTCTAGCACATGTACTTCTTCAACCCCCGTGGACTTTAATGCCAAGGCTGCCTCCAAGCCTAGTAAGCCTCCTCCCAATACCGCAGCCTTCCTTCGTTTCATGGCCAGATGTTGCCGTATTTTGTGAACATCTTCCAAGGTCCGCAGGGAAAAAACGGTGTCTGCTGCAGGACTGGTGGCATCAGGTACAATGGGAGCAAAAGCATTGGCTCCAGTGGCCAGAATTAGGGCGTGGTAGGGGCACTCCTTCTGTGAACCTTGAAAGGTGTAGTATACTTTTTGCTCCAGAACATCGATTCCTGTGGCTTGAGCAGGATAAATCAACTGAATATCCCTTTCCTTGAACCAGTTTTCATCACGAAAAATTACGTCGTTTTCACGAATGGTACCTGCCAATAATTCTGTAAGCTGGGGGCGTGTATAGCTGGGAGGAGTTTCCTTAGTGATGATGGTGATGGACAAATCCTCCTTGGAATGGAGCTGTCGGGCTTCCTGAGCCGCAGTGACCCCTGCCATACCAGCTCCAATGATTACAAGCTCTTTCATTCAGTCCTCCTGGAAAACCTGTGGTTCTGCTTGACTAAACCTTCAGGTAATTTTATGCTTGTGACATGCGTTGTGAGTTTCTTGGAACGGGAACAAGTCATGGAATTCCTGTTATTGGCTGTAATTGCCAGTGTTGCCGTTCTGTTGACAGTCGGGACAAGCGGTTTCGGACAAGTATGTGGATTACTGACGGTGATTCCCATGCCCCAGCTACTTCAATTCTAATTGACATAGGACCGGACTTCCGTAGCCAGGCTTTAAAATCTAGCATAAATCGTCTTGATGCCTTGCTGGTAACCCATGGTCATGCAGATCACCTAAATGGTTTGGATGATATTCGGATTTTTTCTCACACGGGATCTAAGTCTCCCTCTGATAGCAGTGAACAGGTGAAGGTGTATCCTGAAACCGAAGGCGAGGGGTTGCCGGTGTATGGTAATGACAAAACCTTACAGGATGTGTGTCAACGATTTTCATATATTTTCCAACCAATGTTGGAAGGTGGAGGCAAGCCAAAGGTAAAGACCGTGGCTTGTAGCTGCTTTAATGAGGATAGACCCATCGTCATTGGTACTATCTCTGTCATTCCAGTGCCCCTGTTACACGGTCGGCTGGAAACAACAGGCTGGTTGTTGCTGCAGGGCTACAAGGGGGTGGGGGAGGGGCCCTGCAGGGGGATTGCTTACCTGACTGACTGCAACAAAATCCCACCAGAAAGCCTTGAGCTTTTGCGTCGATTTGGCCTCTATCTTGACCATCTGGTGATTGATGGCCTTCGTCAGCGTCCTCATTCCACCCACTTTTCCTACGACCAAGCTCTTGATGTGGCTTTGGAAGTTGGTGCCCGCCAGAGTTGGCTCACCCATTTGTGTCATGACATGAGCCACCGAGAGATTCAAGATTACTTGGTAGAAAGATTGAGTCAGTTGGGAAGGGATTTCCAATGTCAGCCAGCCTACGACGGCCTTGTTCTGGAAATCTAGTTATCTTTTTCCTTATTTCTCTGTCCAAATCCCCAGCATATGACGTACCACACTCTGAAGATTTGGAGCTGAAGATTAGACAATACCTTCGTACACCAGCAATTGCCTTCCGTCAATGGTAACCATAAGGCCTGCTTCCAGCTTTGTGGTGGCGTTGGTTACATTGGTAAGCCATACTAGATTTTGATTTACGAGAGCAAGCATGGAATCAGGAATTTCAGAGCCATGCTCTGCAATAACACCATCCACCAGACGGAGCAGGGGAATGTACTCCTGGGTGAGGGTGGGGCAAACGATAATGCCGCTACTGTTTTGCTGGAGCTGGGCCAGAGCATCAAGTGCCGACTTGGACTGAATAATATTGCCGCTTGTTTTAGCCTTTTCTTGGCTGGAACTGCCACCACTGTTTCCTCGGGCCAGCACGTTTCCCACTAGCAAAACCTTTACCGTATTCAGCATCAGAGAACTGAACAGGGGAACTCCCGCTGCCAAAACAACTCTGTCGGAAATCTGGACAACACCTGCATCTAAGGCAACTTTAATGGCATTTTGAATCATTTCGTTGGACTCGCTGGCCATACGGGCGTGGAGGGGAACAACTCCCCAGAACAAGAGCAATTGGCGAGCCACCACTGGATCTGGAGTAACGGCAATGATGGATTGTTCGGGGCGGAATTTACTGATCATGCGGGAGGTGTGACCAGACAAGGTGGGAGTGATAATCACCATAGCCTTTACGTCCCGTGCAGTGGTATAGGCATTCCGTGCCATAATCATGCCGATGTTGCCAGTAGGGAGAAAGCTTGCGACGTCGTCGTCCTGACTCATTTTCTTGCAAAACTCTGGGGAATCCTCCACTGACAGGGCGATTCGAGCCATGGTTTCCACCGCCTCCACAGGATAGGCCCCGTTGGCAGTTTCTCCAGAAAGCATCACTGCATCTGTACCGTCAAAGATAGCGTTGGCCACGTCGGTGAGCTCTGCTCTGGTGGGCCGAGGATTTACCACCATGGACTCAAGCATTTGGGTGGCAGTAATGACAGGTTTTCCCATTCGACGGCACACACCAATAATATGCTTTTGTACTAGCGGAATCTTTTCTGTAGGAAGCTGCACTCCCAAATCACCTCTGGCAATCATGATGCCATCTGCCGCCTCTGCAATTTCTTCTATGTTTGAAACCCCTTCTTCATTTTCAATCTTTGCAATAATCTTTGCCCTGCTGTGGAGGGAATCAAGATAGCGACGGATTTCGTGGATTTCAGAGGCAAAGCTCACAAAGCTTGCTGCAATAAAATCCACCTCCTGCTCCACACCAAAGGCTATGTCTGCCTTATCTTGTTCCGACATAATGGGAAGCATGGCGTGGAGTCCCACCAGGTTTACATTTTTCTTACTACCAATGGTGCCAGTGTTTCGAGCCTTGCACAAAACGTGAGTACCATCGCTTTCCAAAATCTCCAGTTCCAAAAGGCCGTCAGCAATGAGAATACGAATCCCCGCTGTGGCCTTTTGTGGCAGCTCCTTCCAGCTTACTGAAAGTCGGGCTGCATCATTCTGTGTTGCTGCTATGGTATGATGACCATCGCTCGTAACAATGACCTCGTCTCCCGCCTTTATGGTAACGGTGCCACCGTCTTTTGTGTCTCCTGTCCTGATTTCTGGTCCCTTTGTATCAAGCAACAAGGCAATAGGCTTTCCCACCTTCTTTGCTGAGCGACGAACTCGTTCCATAGCCTCTTGGTGGGACTGGTGGGTTCCGTGAGAAAAATTAAAGCGGGCCACATTCATTCCTGCTTCCAGCAATTGCTCCACAATTTCATCTTGAGCCGTAGCAGGCCCCATGGAGCATACAATCTTTGTCTTTCGTGTGAACATACTTTAAAAATATGTGAATTTCAAAAAAAAAAGCAAGGTGGTATCCATATTTACATTACCAATGAATTATGCTACAATAAAAAGAATTCTTTTAAAGGAGTGGCCATGATTTTTCCTTTGGAGCAACTTGTTAAGTTCAAAGATAATATTTATGAGATTACTTGTGCAGCCAGTCGTCGTGCGTATCAGCTTTCTAGAATTGACGACGAGTCTGTTAAGGAAAATGACGGTAAGGTAGTTTCCACTGCTGCCAAACAGTTGTTTACCGACAAGGTAAAATATCGCATCGAGCAGTAATCCTGTGGATGTTTATGAAGAAGGAGCCGGCCCTGTGCCGGTTCTTGTTGTTTTTGCCCCCACCGCCTGCGGAAAAACAGGCCTTGCTCTGGATATCTTTGGTAAGGATTCCTCATCACCCTTTGCTGGAAAGGCTGAGCTTATTAGTGCTGACTCCATGCAGGTATATCGTGGCATGAACATAGGAACTGCAAAACCTTCTTCCCAAGAACTCCAGCAATTACCCCATCATCTTGTGGACATTCACAATCCTGACCAAGCCTTTTCCGTGGGGGAGTTCGTCCGTCACAGTGACCAGCTTTGCCAAGAAATTATTAGTCGCAAGCATCTTCCTGTCGTGCTGGGAGGGACAGGCTTTTATATCAGAAACTTCCTCTGTGGTCTGCCGACTACTCCTCAGGCTGATCCACAGTTGCGGCTGGAGCTCCAGCAACGGTTAGCACAGGAGGGGGCAGAGGAACTGTATCGCCAGCTCCAACAGCTCGATCCTGTGGCTGCCCAGAGAATCCATCCCAACGACCACTATCGCATCCTCCGCTCCTTGGAGGTAAGCCTTGCCAGCGGCCGGCCCCAAAGTTCCTTTGTCGTATCCCCCCAGCTACGAAGCCAGTTTAAGTTCTGCATCATTATTCTGTGGCGAGAACGGCAGAAATTGTATCAACGAATCGATGCTCGTGTGGCCCAAATGATGGAGGAGGGCTTGCCCCAGGAGGTAGCTTCCTTAGTGGCTTGTGGCTACAAGGAAGAAGACCCTGGAATGCAGGCCATTGGTTATCGTGAGTTTCTTTCCAACCAGGAGTTTATGCTGGTGGCACAAAAGATGAAATCTCCAATAGCTTTTGATTCCTTTCAGGAACATTGCTCTTCAGTGGATTTTCATTCCATACAGGAAATGATTTGTCGCAATAGTCGCCGTTATGCCAAGCGTCAGTACACCTATTTCCATGGAATACCTCATGCTACCTATTTTCATGCCCAAGATGAGGCAGCGATACAAGAGCATATTGGAAAGTTCTTGGAATCATCTTTCCCCCTATTGACGTAATCAAATTTTTAGTAGATAATAAATACAGTTTTCATTAAGGAGAGCCATCGTGCCTTGCGGAAAAAAGAGAAAGCGTCAGAAGATTGCTACACATAAACGTAAGAAGAAGCTGAGAAGAAATCGGCATAAGAGCAAGTAACTCGGTTTGAGTCTTGTTCTGGGGGTAACCCATTTTATGTGTTTTCAATTTATGACTGTGCCAATGAAAAAGACCGTAGCTTTTGTTGTTATTTGACACAAACTGCGGTCTTTTTTGTCATATGAAAACAAATCATTGCATCGGAGTTGCACTACGATTTTACCAAATATAACGTCGCCAGCTGACATTAAAAATCTTGATAAAAAAGAATTGTTGCAGTTGGCACAAGAGATACGAAAAACTATTATTGATGTGGTGGGCAAAAATGGAGGCCACCTTGCCAGTAATCTTGGTGTGGTGGAATTAACCATTGCCTTGCACCGCGTATTCGAAAGTCCTAAAGATGTCTTTGTGTGGGATGTAAGCCACCAAAGTTATACTCATAAATTGCTCACTGGGCGCTATTCTTCTTTCCATACCCTTCGAAAAAAGGGTGGTATGGCTGGTTTTACCAAGCGTTCTGAAAGTCCCCATGATTTGTTTGATATAGGTCATTCCTCTACCTCTGTGTCCTCTGGTTTAGGATTGTTGATTGGTCGCAGTCTCCAAAATCAAGAGGGAAAGGTGGTAGCAATTATTGGAGATGGTGCCTTGACAGGTGGTATGGCTATGGAAGCCTTGTCCCATGCGGGGCAGCTTTCAAAGAATTTGATTGTGGTCTTGAACGACAATCAAATGTCCATCAGTCAAAACACTGGTTCCTTGTCCCGCCATTTAAGCCGGCTTACCATGACTTCTTCTTATCAGTCATTCCGTTTTGGTATTGATCGCTTTGTGGATAAGATGCCTGTGTTAGGGAAGGTGTGTTCTAAGTTCATTTTTAGATTTAAGCGTTCTCTGAAAGCACTGCTCTTTCCTACCAATCTTTTTGTGGATTTAGGATTTGAATACGTTGGTCCTCTCAATGGCCATAATGTGGCGGAGCTAGAGGAAATTTTTCGGAAGGTACGGAAGCTCAATCGGCCAGTAGTGGTTCACGTTGTAACTAAAAAGGGACGGGGTTATAGCTTTGCAGAAAATGACCCAGCCACCTTCCATGGAATTGGCCCCTTCTGTACTTCCGATGGTACCGTAGAGAAATTCGATACCCTCAGTTACACAGAAGCTTTTTCCAATGCCCTACTGAGTTTGGCAGAGAAGGATGAGCGGATTGTAGCCATTACTGCTGCCATGTCCAAGGGAACTGGCCTTGCTCCATTTTCCCGCAAATATCCTAGTCGTTTCTTTGATGTGGGAATTGCAGAGCAACATGGAGTAACTTTTGCTGGTGGCCTTTCTGTTGCGGGGCTGGTACCTGTTGTTGCAATTTATTCCACCTTTATGCAGCGGGCCATGGATCAGCTGATTCATGACATAGCTATTCCTGCTGCTCCTGCTGTATTCGTTCTCGACCGAGCTGGTGTGGTTCCTGATGATGGTGAAACCCACCAAGGAGCCTTTGACATAGCCCTGATTCGTTCTGTACCAAATATGATTATGATGGCACCTGCCTCTGCACGGGAAATTCAGCTCTTTTTAGAGTGGGCAGTAAATCGAAAGGCTCCTGTTGTACTGCGTCATCCCAAAACCTCCTGTCCCTCAGAGCAAGGAGCCTTTGCCCAACCAGTGGAAGAGGGGCGAGGTGTTTTGTTGCGCTGTCACGATGTGGTGGCTTCAGAAAGTGCCAGTTTACCAGATGCCCAATCTCCCTTGCTGATTGTTTGTACTGGTGGAATTTTTTCAGAAGCCTTGGCTACAGCTCGTAATCTGGTACTGCATAATATTTTGGTAGACATATACAATCTGCGGTTTATCAAGCCCATAAACAAGGAATTTTTCTTGCAGACAGTGGCTCCCTACCAGGCAGTGCTTTTTGTGGAGGATGGTGTCTTACATGGTGGTATCAGTGAGGTTTTAGAAAGCTTGGTAATCCACCAGTTCCCAGAAAAAGCTACCTCCATTCATGCCCTTCCTGACCGCTTCTTGTCGGTGGGTAAGCGAAATGAGATTTTAGAGGATTGTGGCCTTGATGCTCATTCCTTGGCTAAAAGTGCCCAAGAATTGATGGAAAGGATTTCTACCCATGGTTGATGGTGGTGGCCCAGGTGCTGTCAGAAGCACTTCCAAAGTTCGTATTATGGGGATTGTGAATGTAACCCCCGATTCCTTTTGGCAGGAAAGTCGTGCTTTGGGCCACCAAGGAGCTGAATTAGCTCTAAAACTAGTAGAGGAAGGGGCTGACATCCTTGATTTAGGTGCTGAATCAAGTAGACCTGGTTCACAGTACGTGGCGGCAGAAGAAGAGATTCGGCGTCTGCTTCCTGTCATAGAAGAAATTCGCCGTCACAGTTCCATCCCCCTTTCCATTGACACCCGAAAAAAAGTTGTTATGGAAGCTGCTTGGCAACAGGGAGCTTCTATTATAAATGATATTTCCGCCTTGGAAGATGATCCTGAGCTTGGTATTTTTGCCGCACAAAAGGGCTTATCCGTGATTCTCATGCACAAGCAGGGAATTCCTTCCACAATGCAAGATAATCCCCTCGGTGATACAGCCTTGTATCAAGTTAATGAATATTTACAGCAGCGGGTACAAGTGGCCTTGTCTTTAGGCATAGAGTCGGATAAAATATGGTTGGATCCTGGAATCGGCTTTGGAAAGAATTTTCAGGCCAACAAGATTCTTGTTACAGAATGTGGTACACTCTGTGGCGGAAGGTATCCTGTGGTAATGGGGGTGTCCCGTAAGTCCTTTGTAGCCCAAATGATCGGCAGGGATTCCTCTCCAGAAGACAGGCTTGCAGGAACCTTGGCTACAAATATGATGGCTGTGATGGCGGGTGCTTCTATTTTACGAGTGCATGATGTGGCCGCCACACGAGATATGCTTTTGGTGTTGGAGAATTTGAAAAGTGAACGGATTGGTGGCATTAGCTAACATCTACGATTACATTCGGCCGGTAATAGACATTTGTCTTTTAACCTTCATCCTGTACAAGGCTTATGAAGTGCTGGTAAAGACAAATGGTTTGCAATTGCTGAAGGTTATTATTATTTTGGGTGTGGCCTACGCTTTTGCCACCTTATTACAGTTGTCTCTGCTCTTGTGGATTCTCAGTGAGTTGACTCCCAGTCTTTTGGTGGGTTTTTTCGTGGTATTCCAGCCTGAAGTTCGTAAAATGATTCTCCGCCTTGGTCAGACTGAATGGCGTCCTAGCAAGAAGAAAAAACACATGTATGTGGATTCCGTTTTGACCTCTGCTGAAGAACTCTCTCAGCGGCGGCGAGGAATGTTGGTGGTGTTCGCTGGAAAAACCGACATTCAGGGAGTCATCGATTCTGGTACCGTTATTAATGCCTTGGTAACCTCATCCCTGTTAAGTACGATTTTTGAGTTCGACACAAAGCTCCACGATGGAGCCGTAGTTATTCGTGGTGGTCGAATTATTTCTGCAGGCTGCTTTTTGCCCGTATCGGAGCAATACGACATTGAAAAAACCTTTGGTACCCGCCACCGCGCCGCCTTGGGACTTTCCGAGCAAACTGATGCCATCATTCTGGTGGTTTCAGAAGAAACGGGAGCCTTGAGTGTAGCCTGTGAATCTCGCTTGTATTATGACCTTTCTCTGGAACAGGTGCGAAAGATGCTAGAAGATCACCTGGAGCTTTCTGATGAAAACTTCACATCCATGGAGGATGAGGCGAAAACTGCCACCATGGAACAGCGGAAGGAGGAAATGCATGAAAATTCATGAGTTCTACAAGATTTTCAGAAGAAATTGGCCAGTAAAACTAGTTTGCTTTGTATTGGCTGTTTTTATCTATTTTTTCTATCGTCATGCTACTATCCAGAAAGAAACCAAGGTGGTACCTTTGAATGTTTCTTCCCAGGGAATCACGCTACCTGCTCAGAATATACCAAGCTATGTTAAGGTGTCTCTCAAGGGGAGACCAGAAGATCTTGCCCGAATTACTGAAAAAAATATTTCTGCTGTGATAAATCTTGACTATCACACCGAGGAAGGCAAATTCAAGGTGCCCGTGGACATCCGCCTTGCACCAGAGATTATGGGGATTGAGCCGCTAGAAGTAACTGTAGACAAGAGTTTTTTGGAAATAAATGTTGCTAAAAAAGATAGAAAGCAACTTCCTGTAGAAGCTGAGATTCAAGGAACTCCAGCTGCAGGATATGAGATTACTGACATTGCTGTATCTCCTTCTACCATTGGTGTTTCTGGTGCAAAGTCCATTATTGATGCCATGGTGGAAGTATCTACTGATGAAATTTCTGTGGATGAAAAACGAACATCATTTTCTCAGAACATAGGCATTCATCATGATAGTCAGCTGATTTCCTACGATAATAAAACAGTAACAGTTACCGTAACTATTCAACCCATTACCTCTAGTCGTCGCTTTGTTGACCAAACTATTTATTTATATGGTGTAAATCCCTTGTTTGAAGCCAAGGCTGACCCAGAGCGAATCACCTTTACCCTCACGGGAAACCAAAATCAGCTGGAGGCCTTTGTGCCAGAGCTTCATACCGTTCGTATGAATTGTTCTGCAATCACGAAGCCTGGTACCTATGAAGTGCCCATAGAGGTGGTGTTGCCGAACGGAATCAGATTGGTGTCTCAAAGTGATAGGACTGCACGTGTTTCCTTGGTGCCAATCGAAGAGGAAGAAAAAGAACCTGTCGTAGAAGAAGAGATAGAAGCTGTCGAAGCGGAAGAAGGAGCTGCCGTAGAAGAAAAAGCTGAAGTTGAAGAAGGAAGGGAAGCTGAAACGGAAGCGGTCGTTGATGAAGAAACTGAATCTCCAACTGAAGCAACATCAGACTCTGAAACAGGAACGGAAACGGAGACCAGTGAAGAATCTATCCAGGTAAATGAGGAGAATTCTCTACCAGCTACAGAGGAAACTCCTGTTACCAGTGCAGAAGAACCATGATTTTCCTCTTTTTGACTCCTCTTTTGCCGATATTTAAAAAAGAATTATGATTGTGGGAATTGGAGTTGATATAGTCCAAATTGATCGGTTTATTCCTTGGACAGAGAATCAAGCCCTGATACAACGTTTTTTTTCAGAAGGGGAACTACAGAGTCTTGAGAATAGGGCTGATTTGGCTCAAGGATTGGCTGTTCGCTTTGCGGCAAAGGAAGCTTTTGGAAAGGCTCTTGGAACAGGACTGCGGAATATGGTGCTGAAGGACATTCAAGTTCAGCAGGATGAACTGGGAAGGCCTTTTTTACATCTTTGTGGTTCTGCAAAAAAAATATTTCAAGAATCGGGCGCTACTACTGCCCATATATCTTTAAGTCATGATGGAAATTACGGCATTGCCTATGTGGTGTTGGAAGGGCGTGCTTCGGAGGAAAAAATATGCTGAGACCAAGCAAAAAAAATACTAATACTGGAAAGAAACCAGCTATTTCTTTTTATACAAAAGAAAAAATGACCTGTACTGTCTGTCGCAAAGCCTTTCCCCGGGAAGAAATGTTAAGTGGTAGCGGTCGTATGATTGCAGGTGAATTGACTGATGAGCTACATCGTATTTTTGAACCATCTGCAAAATTCGGTCAGATTTATCCTTTGATTTATTCCGTAGGTGCTTGTCCTAATTGTCACACTGCCTTGTTCTGGAACGACTTTAAACCTCTTTCTTCTGCCGAAGCTGAAGAAATTCTTGATGGTGAAGAGAGTCGTCACAAAAAGGTTGAAACAATTTTTCCTCATTACAACTTGAATCGGGAACGAACTGTTTTTGATGGGGCTGCCATGTATTATCTTGCCCTGTTGACCTATGAGGATATGCCTAAGAGTTTTTCTCCCACCATTAAAAAAGGCATTATTTCCTTGCGATTGGCTTGGCTCTGTGGGTACCTTCACAAATTAATGCCTGACAGAAATTATGACTATGTTCAGCAGGTGTTTTACCGAAAGGCATTGTTCTTCTATCCTTTGGCCTTGGAATATGAAACTGGCCGTATAGAAAGCATTACTGGTGTGGCAAACTTTGGCCCAGATATAGATAAGAACTACGGCTACGATGGCGTGATCTATCTTTCTGGCTTGCTTGAATATAAGTATGGTCAGCGAGATGATATTCCCGCTCGTTTGAAAAAGCTCGATGAAAATAAACGTGCCATTGCTCGAATCTTTGGTCTGGGTAAATCTTCCAAGGAAAAGCCAGGCCCCTTGTTGGAGCATTCTCGAAACTTGTACGATAATTTGACCAAGGAGCTCAAAGAGGCTTCTGAAATCGATTTTATTGATGACGACGATGAGTAGCCACCTATGAGCCAGCCGTTAGTATCTGTAGACGATCCATCTTGCAAGCCAGTTTCCCAAAAGGTGCATCCCCGGGAGGAAGGCCAAAATAACACAGTTCCTTCTGGAAAAAATATCCATCTGACCATTTCCTACGACGGCACCCATTTTTGTGGTTGGCAGAGGCAGGATAAGGCTGCTGCTGGTAAGCCAGTGCGTACCGTGCAGGGAGAACTGGAAAAGGCCTTGGAAAAGCTTGCCAAGGAGCCAGTGCAGCTCATTGGTTCTGGTCGCACTGATTCTGGAGTTCATGCCTATGGTCAGGCTGCAAACTTTTATTCTCCCATTGCCTCTATGCCAGCAGAAAGCTATATTCCTGCCTTGAATAGTATTTTGCCCAAGGACATTCGAGTGCTGAAAGCACGGGTGGCAGAGCCTGACTTTCATTCTCGGTTTTCAGCCATTTCACGAACATATCGCTACTTTTTGTATCCAGAAGCCACACCTCCAGCCCACCTCATGCCCTATGTGTGGCCCCTCCGTCGTGGCCCCAATCTTAAAACCTTGAATCAAATGGCAGCCTGCCTCCAGGGGGAGCTGGACTGTACTACCTTTGCTGCAGCTGGAGATGTCAGTCCCTCCAAGTTTCGTTACCTTGAATCGGCTGTTTTTTATCCTGAAGGGCAGCAGCTGGTGTTTGAGATTTCTGCCAATGCTTTTTTGTGGAAGATGGTTCGCTCCATTGTAGGCTCCTTAATTTACTATGAGGCTCAGGGAAAGGATGCAGGATTTTTTAGGGAAATCTTGGAAAAAAAAGATAGAAGCCTTGCAGGGCCCACAGCTCCTCCCCAGGGACTCTTTCTGTGGAATGTGAGCTTTTCTGGCCAGCGTCG